>CAZQDA010000035.1:0-25501 GCA_964592155.1 uncultured Christensenella sp. | reverse complement strand
TTACACAAACGCCTAATTCCTTTAGCTGCCTTACCTTGTCCGCTGGCGTTTTTGTATCCGTGATAATCTCGTCAATGTCTTCAAACGTCAGTGCCAGACACATCGCGCTCTCGTTGAATTTGCTGTGATCGGCAAGCAGCACAACCTTTTTGGCATTTTTGACCATGGCTTTTTTGATCTCAATTAACGGCAGGCTTGTCTCATACAGGCCGCCCGGAAGCGAAATTGATTTTGTCGAGATAATCGCAAGATCCGTATGAAATTTTTCTGCGGATTCAATCGCAAGATTGTTCACCGCGGAATAAGACGAATGATGGATTTCCCCCGCCAGAATAATCACCGTCACGTTGGGCTTGCCAGACAATTCGATCGCCGTTTGCAGGCTGTTTGTAATCGCTGTAAACGCAAGGTTGGCCGGAAGAATTTTTGCAAGATACAGCGGCGTGGTGCCCGCGTCAAAAAACACGCTGCTGCCCGGCACAATCATGCCCATTGTTTCCTGCGCAATCCGGCGTTTTTCTTCGGTATTCTGAACCACGCGGCGGTTAAAACTGGGCTGGAGATCATCGCTTTTATGCAATACAACCCCGCCATGCACCTTTTTAACCAGCAACTGCTGTTCAAGCTCTTCAATGTCCCTGTGAATGGTCATCATCGAGCAATGTAAAAGCTCTGACAGCACAGAAACGGGCATCGTATCCTGCTGTTCCAGAAGCCTCAATATTTCATTGTGCCTTTGCGCCTTTATCATGTGCTTACCTGTTCTTTTTTGTATTCTATTTTTATTATAGGGAAAATAAGTTTCAATATCAAGCATGTTATTTTGCATCCGGATACTCGCTGAATAAAAGATATTCCGGCGGCGCATCTTCCTCTATTTCAGGAAAACGCGCGGGGGCAGTCAAAAAATGGTTGTCTGTGTTGTCGTCATTTACTCTCGAAACCTCCATCACAAGCGCGGTTCCGCCCTCTGCCCAAAAGGTGTGGTACTCGCGCGGCGGCAGCGTGATGCTTTGCCCCGGTTCAAGGCATAAAACAGTTCCGGCAGGCACTTCATAACGCTTTCCATCTGTATAAACAAGCACGGGCGTATCCGCAAGCGCGTCATCTTCTTGCGCATTGTAAACCTTTATCTTAAGGTTTGCCCCGCCGCGGTTGATGATATCCTCCATTTTATAATAATGATAGTGCATAGGCGTAACCTGTCCATCGCCCACAATGAGACACTTTTCCGCATATGTTTTGAAATACTCCTGACTTCCGGCAATGCCGTTGCGTAGCGTAATCACAAGCAGCCCCGTTTTTTCAAACTCCCCCGAGCCAAAATCCGTGATGTCCCATCCGAGCATGCACTCGCGTATCTCATCGTATTCGTGCCCTTTCGTTTGCCATTCCTCCGGCGACCAATGCACAAACGGCGGCGCAATAAACTGCCTTTTCTCGAGAAACGCAAGCCCTTCCCTAATTTTTTGATTGATTTCCGAACGCTTCATGTGTTTTCTCCTTTGACCTGTGTTTCCATATATCTCCGAATGAATGCCTGTGTTTCTTCAAGGCAGCGTATTCCGTTTGTCGTGCCGATCTTCGTAACGCACATCGCACCCGCCGCATTTCCAAGCAGGGCAGCTTCGTCCACTGGCAGGTTCCTGATCAATCCCGCCAAAAATCCGGCGCACCACGCATCGCCCGCACCCGCCGTATCCACTGCCTTTGCAGGAAAAACCCCAAAGCAACGACCCTCTTCGCCCTGTGGCGCCACATAACATCCATCGCTTCCAAGCTTGATCACAACATTCTTTACACCAAGCTTTTTAAACTCTCCCGTAAGCTTTTCCGGATCGCGCGTGCCAAGCATCTGCTCTGCCTCTTCCACGCTGGGCATAAACCAATCAAGATGCGCAAGCGAGGGACGGATTAATTCAAGCCATCTTCCCTGCGCATCCCACGCGGTATCCATCGCCGTAACCACGCCATTTTCCTGAGCGATTTTCAGCAAGCCGGCAGTGTCTTCCCCATCGAATTTTGGCATCAAAAACACTCCGCCAATAAACAAATACCGCGCGCATAATACCTGATTTATAGTAATATCTTCAAAACAAAGCGACTGGTTCGTTCCCAAACAGTGCAGGATCGTTCGTTCTCCATCGGTGCCAATGGTCACTACGGAAGCGGAAGTCATCCCGCCCTCTTCCATTAAAAGTCCGCCCGTGTCTACTTGATTCTCCTCGAGCGTGGCTTTCATAAACGCGCCAAAGCCGTCATTGCCGACCTTTCCCACCAGGGCGGTATTCACGCCCAGTTTGGCAAGGCTGATTGCGGTATTCATGGCGCATCCGCCCGTATATTGATGGATCGAATCCACCAGCATAAGCTTTCCTTTCTCAGGCAGAGCGTCAACCGGCCTTACCAGAATATCCGTACACATATGCCCCACGCAGCAAATA
Organism: uncultured Christensenella sp.; assembly: GCA_964592155.1. Classification (GTDB taxonomy): domain Bacteria; phylum Bacillota; class Clostridia; order Christensenellales; family Christensenellaceae; genus Christensenella. The sequence continues at coordinate 23,057 of CAZQDA010000035.1, read as the reverse complement.
TCAAATTTCATCATGAACCTCGTTTTTCTATATCTTTTGATTCTCTTTTCGGCAAATGCAGCGCGCGGCCCACGGTGTCCGCCGCCGCTTCCTTCAGCGCTTCGGAAAGCGTCGGATGCGGAAATATCAGCGACGCAAGCTCTTTTGCCGTCATTCCTTTGCCGATTGCCACAACCGCCGTGGAAATCATTTCAGCGGCCTCGCCGCCCAAAATGCTGCATCCCAAAAGTTCTCCCGTCTCTTTTTTTGCAATCCATTTCACGAATCCTTCCTCTTTCCCGCCCGCAATCGCTTTTCCGTTTGCTCCAAAGGGAAATGCTCCGGTGACTGTTTCACAGCCCGCATCTTTTTGCGATTTTCCCACCGCCGCAAAAACAGGCGAAGTGAAAATACAGCGCGGCATCACGTCAAGGTTCACCTTTTTATGCTTGCCCATGCAGTTTTCCGCCGCGGTTTCCGCTTCCTCATACGCGCTGTGTGCCAACAGATATCCGCCTGTGACGTCTCCCGCAGCATAGACTCCCTCCACAGAAGCGCGCATTTCATCATCCACAATTACGAATCCTTTTTCATCGAGCGCCAATCCAAGCTCCTGTGCCTGTTCGTTGTTTGGCGCGCGTCCCACGCCGATCAAAACATATTCCGCCTCCAGCGTATGTTGTTTTCCCTCTTTTTCCACGGTGACTTTTTTCAGGCTGCCGCTGTCCTCGATCTTCACGACCCTGCATCCCAGCCTAAAATCGACCCCCGCGCTTTTCAGACTCCCAAACAAAGCATTCGCCGTTTCCTTATCTTCATCCGGCAAAATTTCAGGCAGGATGTCCACAGCCGTTACACTGCATCCAAACGCATTCATCGCGCAGGCAAATTCCAGGCCAATCACGCCCGCGCCCACAATAATCAAACTTTTGGGAAGCCTTTCCATCGCAAGCAGGCCCGTGGAATCCACCACATTCCTGCCACCGGCTCCCGGAATCGGAGGAACGAAATTTCGGGAGCCCGCAGCAAGCAGGATTGTTTCTGTTTCATAAACGACTCCGCCCGCCTTAATGGTGTGCGCATCCCCGCAGTGTGCCTGCACACTCACCACCTTAACCTTTGCCGCACGCAACAGCGCGGCGACTCCGCCCGTGAGCTTTGCCACCACCTTTTGTTTTTGTTCGAATATTTTTTTGAAGCTATAAAGCCCTGCATCCTTAAAAATACCAAGCTGCGTATTCTTCTTAATCTGCTCCATCAACTCGGCCTGCGCCACATAGCTTTTGGTAGGGATGCAGCCCACATTCAGGCACACGCCCCCCAGATGCTCCCGCTCAAACAGGATTACTTTTGCTCCAAGCTGCGCGCCCTTGAGCGCCGCGCTGTAACCCGCCGACCCCCCGCCGATTACCGCTATATCATATTTCATGTCCTTCTCCTATAACAAAATGCCCACCGGCCGCTCGATCAATTTCTTAAGCTCCGCCATAAACAGCGCGCCTACGCCGCCGTCGATCATTCTGTGGTCAAACGACGCTGTGATATCCATCATAGGCCGCAGCGCCACGCCGCCATCCTTTGCAACCGGCGTTTCGATGATGCCGCCCACGGCAAGGATCGCGCTTTCCGGACGATTCACAAGCGCGGTAAAATGATTGATCCCATACATTCCCAGATTGGAAATCGTGATCGTTCCGCCCTGCATGTCTTCCGCTTTCAGGCTTCCGTCCTTTGCCGACGCAATCAACGCTTTGCTCTTTTCCGCAATTTCGCGCAGGGTAAGTCTGTCCGCATTTTTTACCACCGGAACCACCAGGCCTTCAGCAAGCGCAACCGCGACTCCCACGTTCACCCTGCGATGCAGCCTGATCTCTTCGTCGCTTACATACTGCGCATTGATGTACGGCACCGTTTTTGCGACAATGCACACGCATTTTGCCAGCATGTCATTAAACGACGCCTTCACACCTTCTCCCGCGAGCGCAGAGTTGACCTGCGCGCGCAGCGCAATAAACTCTGTCATATCCACGTTGATGGAAACCGTGAACTGCGGCGCCTGCTGTGTGCTTTCCAGCATACGGCGCGCAATCACCTTGCGCATCGCGGAGGGCACGATTACCTCGTAATCTGCCTCTGCCCCCGCGCTTTTTTCCACTTCGGCTGCTTTTACAGTTCTTCCAAGCCTGCCGTAAATATCTTTGAGGTCAAGCCCTTTTTCCTTTGCCAGCTTTCTTGCTTTTGGCGAAGCCTTGACTGCCCCCGTGCTTTGTTCAGCCGATACGGCCTCCTGTTTTGCTGCAACCGCTTCCTGCTCCCGTTTCATGATCGGCTGGTATTCGTCCTCTTCTATAGGCAATGCCTTTTCTTGCGCCGTGGCCGCCTGCTGCCCAACCATTTCGTCCGGCTTTCCGATATACGCCACAACCTTGCCTGCCTCCACCTTTTCGCCCTCTGCATATAACGCCTTTAAAAGCGTTCCCTGCGCAAAGCTTTCCACGTTCATCGTTGCTTTATCCGTCTCTATTTCAAACAGCACGTCCCCCCGTTTGATTTGGTCGCCCTCGCTGACATGCCACCGCACAATCAACGATTCTGCGGCAGTCTGTCCGCTGGCGGGCATTGTAATTTCATGCGCCATGTTATGCTCCTTTATCAGAATAAATCCGCTTTTCCTGTTCCATTGAACATCTCGATAAATTCTATCGTCTTTTGCGTCACTGCTTCGCGTCCGACGCTCAACAGGTCTTCATCGCCGCCCCAACCCATCGTAATATGCGGATCGATTTTCGCAAGATCGCGCGAAGCAATAAACTCGCTGATTGCATTCAGATACGCCCGCTTGAGCATGGTGCCCACATTGACCTTGGAAATCCCCAATCGAATGGCTTTTCGCATATCCTCTACAGATACGCCCGTACCGCCATGCAACACCAGTGGAATTGAAATTTCTTTGCGTAAAATCTGCAGCAGATCATAATTGAGCTCGGCTTTTGCATCCTCCAACAAATGTACATTCCCAATCGCCACCGCAAGGGCGTCAATTCCTGTTTCCTGCACAAAATATTTGGCCTGCTCCACATCGGTGTCGTGTCCCTGCGTGTGGGTTCCCGTCGAAATGTCCGCGCACGGAAGTTCTCCAACCTCGCTTTCCACCTCGATGCCCATAAAATGGGCTGCGCGGCAGATTTCTTTGGTGATGCGCACTGTCTCTTCAAAAGGTTCGCCCTCTTTTTGATACATCACTGTGTTAAAGCCCGCGTTCATACCCTGATAAATCATTTCCTCTTCGTCCGCTTCATTGAGGATCACCGCCGTAGGAACTTTCGAACGCAGCGCCGCCTCTTTTGCCAGTGCGCCGTAAAGATAGATATCTTCTTGATAGTTCCGTTTGGGGCTGCCCACAAACTGCCCTCCAAAGCCGATGATCACAGGCGATTTTACTTTTTCCGCCGCATTGAGCACCGCCTCCATACAGTCCATGTTGAACGCTTCAAAATATCCTACCGCATACTCATGCTTTTGCGCGTGTACTAACAATTCTTTCATTGAATATAACATGGTAAGCCTCCTCTATTCTGTCATTAACTGTTTGATCTCATCTACAATCCGCTCCGGCGACGGAACCACAAAGTTTTCCATCACAGGCGCGAACGGAATGGGCACATTATAGGTGCAAATGCGCCTTATGGGCGCATCCAGATCATAAATCGCTTCGCTTGCCACCTTTGCCGCGACCTCCGCGCCCCAGCCGTTGCGCTCCACATCCTCGTGGACAATGGCAAGGCGGCTCGTTTTTTTGATCGAAGCATATAACGTCTCGTAGTCAAACGGCACCAGCGTACGCGGATCGATCACCTCGCAGCTGATCCCCTCTTCTTCCAACTGTGCAGCGGCCTGCATGGCGTTATACATCATCAAAAGGTTTGCGACAATGGTCACGTCCGTGCCCTCCCTGCGGATTGCCGCCTTTCCAAACGGAATGGTATAATACTCGTCCGGCACTTCCCCTATGGGTGAAAGCGCGCCTTTTTCCGCGCGGTTTCCTTTGGATCCATATAGTTTTTTATGTTCAAACATAATCACCGGATCGTCGTCCTGCACTGCCGTACGCAAAAGCCCCACCGCGTCGTAAGCCGTCGCAGGGCAAATAACCTTAAGCCCCGGAACATGCGTAAAAAATCCTTCGAGGCTTTGCGCATGCTGCGCGCCGCGCGTGGTCGCGCCCACAGGCGCGCGCATCACCATCGGAACGGTCAGCTTGCCGCCGGACATATAGCGCATCTTTGCCGTTTCATCCACCAGCTGATCCATCATGCAGAATAAAAAGTCTCCATACTGCACGTCCGCAATGGGGCGCATTCCGGTCATGGCCGCGCCCGTCGCCGCGCCCGCAATCAGTATCTCCGAAATGGGCGTATCAATAATGCGCTCGTGCCCAAACTCCTTTTCCAGACCCAGCGTGACGGTAAACGCGCCGCCAAAGCCGCCGTCTACCCCAATATCCTCTCCTATACAAAAGACACGTTCATCCCTGCGCATTTCTTCCGCGATCGCCTCGCGCAGCGCCTCCGCGATTGTTTTTTGTGCCATTACAGTAAGCCCTCCTCTACATAAGCATAGTTCAAAGCATCCTCCGGCTTGGGGGAAGGCTCATTTTTGGCGTATTCCACCGCCTCTTCGATTTCATCATCCACCTTTTGTTCCAGAGCGGAAAGCTCCTGCTCCGTGCATATCTTTTCTTCCAACAGGCGTTTGCGGAAGGTCTTAACCGCGTCGCGCTCCGCCCACTGCGCTTCTTCTTCGCGCGTGCGGTATCCGCAGGCATCGTTTCTGGAATGCCCGCCGATTCGGTAGGTCTTGAGTTCAAGTATGGTCGGGCCTTCCCCCTTGCGCGCGCGCTCTACTGCCCGCGCAGCCGCCTCATTCACAGCGATCACATCCATGCCGTCCACGATTTCTGTGGGAATTCCATATGCCGCGCCGCGTTCCGCCAAATCCTTAATGTTTGTTGTCAGGCCGATTGGGGTGGACGCGCCATACAGGTTGTTTTCAATCGCAAAAATCACCGGCAGCTTCCATATCGCCGCCCCGTTCATGGATTCGTGTACCGCGCCCTCATTGGTCGCGCCGTCGCCCAGAAAGGAAACGCACACATTGTCCGTCTTGCGCAGTTTGCACGAAAGCCCGATCCCCGCCGCAAGCGGCACGCCGCCGCCCACGATGGCAATCGCCGGAACCATGCCCCGCGACAGGTCGCCCGTGTGCATCGCCCCGCCATATCCGCCGCAGCATCCGCTCTTTTTGGCAAACATTTCCGCCATCATGTCTTTGAGCGGCACGCCTTTTGCAAGGCTGTGCCCCGCCGGCCTGTGCGTGGATGTGCAGTAATCCTGATCGGATAGATCATAAAGCATCCCCACCGCGCACGCCTCCTGCCCATGGCTTTGATGGATCGTTCCTGGCATCACGCCTTCGAGGAACAGAAAATAAATTCTTTCCTCATACTTCCTGATCAGGTACATACGCTCGTACATGCCGACCAGTTTTTCTTTGCTGAATTGTTTCATTCTGCCACCGCCTCTTTCATTTGAAATCTATATTTAAACTCACTTATTTCTTTTTCTGGTTGGCTACGTCAAACCAAACCGCAAGGATGAGCACCAGACCTTTTACAATGCTCTGGTAGTTGTAGGAAAGATTCATCAGGCTCATGCCGTTGTCAAGACACGCAATGATCAGCGCGCCAATCACCGCCCCGCCAATCGTTCCCTTGCCGCCCGCAAGGCTGGTGCCGCCCAGCACGCAGGCAGAGATCGCGTCCATTTCAAACGAGTTGCCAGCGGAGGCCGTCGCGCCGTCCATGCGCGCGGTCAGCAAAATGCCTGACAGCGCGGAAAGTAGGCCTGTAATAATGTAAAGCCCCAAAACATTGCGCTTGACGTTGATGCCCGAAAGCCTCGCCGCTTCCACATTTCCGCCGATGGCATATACATTCCTGCCAAACTTTGTTTTGGTGGAAATAAACGCAAACAGGATAATAACAGCAACCAGAATGAGCACCGGAACCGGAATCCCGTTATACCCGTTCATAATGGCCACAAACGCACAGATGAGCGCGCCAAAAATCACAATTTTTACAATAGTCTGCCACATTGGCCCGACTTCCAGAGAATAACGCTTGCGTGAGGTTCTCTGCTGCAAGATCAGCGCCACCATCGCCACAACCGCAACCCCGCCGATCACAAGCCCCGCTTCCTTGGGCAGGAATCCCTGACCGATAAAAGCAAAATCTTCATGCATGGGTGTGATCGTGATGCCATTGGTGATCACAAGATAAAGCCCGCGAAACATGAGCATACCGCCCAACGTGACAATAAAGGAAGGAACGCTGCGGTAAGCAACCCAGAAGCCCTGCCACACGCCGATTGCGATACCCACCGCAAGCGCCACCAGAATCGCCATGGGCGTGCTCCATCCAAAGGTCACCTGCATGATGGCGGCAATTCCGCCGGAAAGCCCTACAATCGATCCAACCGCGAGGTCAAAGTTTCCTGATACGATCAAAAGCACCACGCCCATTGCGATTACGCCTGTGATGGACATCGTCCTGATCAGGTTGGAAAGGTTCCTTGATTTAAAGAAAATCCCGTCCGTAATAATCTGAAAAAAAATCGCAATGATAATCAATGCGAAAATCATCGTATAGGTACGCCACTGCACACCCGCAAACAATTTTTTCCCTGTCAGTTCCTTGTTCATGCTTTTTTCCCCCCTGTTGCTCTCTCCATTACCATTTCTTCGGTAATTTCTTCATTTTCAAATTCGCCTGTGACCGCGCCTTCCTTAAGGACTATAATCCGGTCGCTCATCCCGAGCACTTCCGGCAGCTCGGAGGAAACCATGATGATCGCCATCCCCTGCTTTTTCAACTCGTTCATCAGAACATAAATTTCATATTTTGCGCCCACGTCGATTCCGCGCGTGGGCTCGTCAATAATGAGCACCTTTGGGCTAAGCATCAGCCACTTGGCCAAAACCACCTTTTGCTGGTTTCCGCCGGAAAGGTTCATTGCCAGCATCTCGAGCGAGCTCGATTTGATCTGAATGCGCTGCGATATTTCTCCGCATTCCTGAATCACCCTGTTTTGATCAATCACGCCGCCCCTGCTGAACTTTGAAAGACTTGCCATGGTAATATTATCCGCAATCGATGCGATCAAATTCAGCCCGTTTGATTTTCTATCCTCCGTCGCAAGCCCCAGCCCGCTTTTGATGGCGTCAAGCGGCGTTTTGATCGCGGCTTGTTTCCCTTCGATCCATACTTCCCCTGTCATCCTGCCTTTAAAATCACCAAACAGGCTGTTAACGAGTTCCGTGCGTCCCGCGCCCATCAGCCCCGCGATCCCCAAAATCTCACCTTTTCTGACTTGAAAGCTGACGTCTTTTAAAATAGACCTCTGCGGATTTCCAAATTCCGTCAGATTGATGTTTTTCGCTTCAAACACCACCTCATCCGACGCGCGCTTTATCTTGGGCGGGAAGCGATCCGAAAAATCCCGTCCCACCATCTTTGAAATCATCTTGTGCTCATCGATTTGCGCAATATCGTCCGTGCTGATCGTAACCCCGTCGCGCAGCACCGTCACCCTGTCGCAAATAGAAAGCACCTCTTCCAGTTTATGTGAAATATAAATGCAGGTAACGCCCTGCTTTCTGATATCGTCAAGCTTTTTTAATAAATGCGCGACCTCTGTTTCCGTAAGCGCCGCCGTCGGCTCATCCAGAATCAAAAGCTTTGTATTGAGGGACAGCGCTTTTGCAATTTCCACCAGCTGCTGTTTTCCCACGCCAATGTCTTTGACCAGCGTCGTGGGTTTCGCGTCCAGCCCCACCTGTTGCATCCAAAGCGCCGCATCGCTGTTCATTTTGTCCCAGTTAACAATATTGTCGCATCTGCCTAAAAAGATATTTTCTGCAATAGAAAGCCCCGGAATCAGCATCAATTCCTGATAAATAATCCCAATTCCCGCTTTTTCAGAATCCTTAATTGTTTTAAACGCAACCGTTTGCCCGTCAATTTTGATTTCCCCGCCGTACTCTCCCTTGGGATATACGCCCGAGAGTATTTTCATGAGCGTGGATTTTCCCGCGCCGTTTTCTCCCACAAGACCGTGGATATGTCCTTTTTTGATCTGCATATTTACGGCGCTGAGCGCTTTCACGCCTGGGAATTCTTTTGTGATATCATTGATTTCCAAAATGTATTGTGACATACCGCACTCCATTCCAGAGGAACGTATTCTCCCCTGCTCTGCCAGTCCTTTCTTTGCCGTCCGGTCCGGAGGAAAAATTCCTCCGGACCGCGGCAAAGATTGCAACCTTTTTTATTCCGCTTCTTTATAAACGTCTTCCTTCGGATAATAGCCCGCCGCAATAATGGTCTCATCCATATTGTCTTTTGTAACGGTAACAGGCTCAACAAGAACCGCCGGAACATCCTTCATGCCGTTGTTGATCGATCCGTTGATGTCGGGTTCCTGACCGTTTACGATTTTCAGGCACGCCTCGATGATCAATCTGGAAAGTTCATTGTCCGGCTTCCAAACCGTCATGGTCTGGTCCCCCGCAACGATTCTCTGGCAGGCTGCCAGCTCGCCGTCCTGACCGGTTACCAGCACCTTGCCGTTGAGGTTTCTGCCCTTTAAGGCCTGCACCGCTCCGCCTGCCGTTCCGTCGTTCATCGCAAGGATTACATCCACATTGTCGTCATTTGCGGTGAGGAAGTTTTCCACGTTTTTATACGCAACGTTCGGGTCCCAGTTTTCGCTTGCGGCATCGCCTACGATCTTGATATCGCCTTTGTCAACCGCGTCGCCGATCACTCTCATCCAGCCGTCTTTGTATACTTTGCAGTTGGGGTCTGTGGGCGCGCCGGAAATCAGCACATAGTTTCCCTTGGGAGCCATGTCAAACACAGCCTGCGCCATCATGTCGCCGATCACGTCGTTGTCCATGCCGATATAATAATCGATGTCGGCATCCGGAATCATCCTGTCGATTGCGACAAAGGGAATCCCCGCTTCTTTTGCCTGGTCTACCATCGGCTTTGCCGCTTCCGCATTCTGCGCGAGCACAACAAGCGCGTCCACCTCTTTGGTAATCAGGTTTTCCGCCTGCTGCATCTGCACCTTTTCGTCTCCGTTCGCATCCAGGAATATGAGCTCAATTCCTGCCTCTTTCGCATATTTTTCCAGATACTCTTTGGCAATCACGCGGCGCTCCACCTGCAAAAAGTCAAACAGCACGCCCACTGTTTTTCCCTCTCCGGAAAGCTGTTCCCCTTCCGGAGCTTTGCTCGCTTCTTCTGCCGGAGCCTTGCTGTCAGCCGGCTGCTCTGCCGGGGCGGAAGCCTCTCCCGCGGCAGCCGGTTCGCTGCTTGCCGCCGGAGCCGCACCACAGCCCGCAAATATGCCCGCAAACAGGCAGAGCGCGACCAGCAAACAAATAAGTTTCGTTGATTTTTTCATCATTTTCCTCTCCTTTTACTACTTTTTTTCATTAAAATGGTATTCCCATTAAAATAGGCTTTTTCTTTTTGGCGATTCATTCTTATTTTACTTTTATACTGGTAGGGTAGTTCTTTGGCATACGCCGTTTTGTGATTTTATGTTTATAATTGTTATATTATGTTATATCATCGAATTTGTCAATAGAATTTTTTACCAATTTCCAAAAATTATTTTCAGATATTTTATCCGCGTCTTTTTAATATTTGGTTTGCTTCTTTCTATTTTTGTAATTGACTTTTCCCTTTTCCACATTTATACTCAATTACAAATCATAACATTTAAAAACATTTTTTATCTCATTTCCGCGAAAACCAACAAAAGGAGAATAAGATCATGAGCATGACTGCCAAGCAAAGGTTTCTAACGGCCCTTCGCAGAGAAAAACCCGACCGGCTGCCCGTCGCCAATCATTTTGTAATGCCCTCTTTTCTGAAAAATCATATGAACGATATCAGCGTCGATGAATTTTTTGATACAACAGGCGTTGATCCCATTCTGTGGACAATCTCACACAAGGGAGACCCGTCCAAAGGCGAATTTTTTGATCCGCTGCAAAAGGAGCCCGGATTTCTGGAATCCCGCAGGATTTCTTCCGACCACTGGCGGATCGTTCCGCAGGAGATTCCCGGCCAAAACTATCCGACCACGCAATACAGCTTTATCACGCCGGAAAAAACGCTGACCATGAGCCTCCAGTCAAACGAACATACAAGCTGGGTCACAGAGCACCTCATAAAAGAAAAGAGCGATATCGAGATCATTGCCAAATACGCCACGCAGCCGGTTTGCGATGTACAGGAAATCAACCGTCAGGCCGCTGCCTTTGGCGAGCGCGGGCTGGTGCGCGGATGGATTTGCTGTTTTGATATTTTTGGCCAGCCCGGCACCTGGCAGGATGCCTGCTGTTTGTTCGGCGTGGAAAATATGATCATGGAAACCTACGATGATCCCGCGTGGGTTCACGAGTTTCTCGGCATTTTATTTGAGCGCAAGGCTCACTATATCCGTTCGCTCCAAGGGGCAAACTACGATATTCACGAGCTCGGCGGAGGCGACGCTTCCTCAACGGTAATCAGCCCCGCTATCTTTGACAAATTTGTCGCTCCTTATGACAGCAAACTGATCGCACTCCTGCATGATGCAGGACAGCGGGTTTCCTACCACACCTGCGGCGGAATGATGCCTCTTTTGGAGCAAATCGCGGATATGGGTCCGGATGCGATGGAAACCTTTACGCCTGCCGCAATGGGCGGAGACACCGTTTTAAAAGAAGCAAAAAAACGCATCGGCGACAGGGTGTGCATGATCGGCGGCTTTGACCAGTTCCATTACCTCACCGGCTGCACGCCGGAAGAGACGCGCTCAGAGGTCAGGCGCTGCTTTGCCGACGCAGGCGAAAACGGCGGCTATATTCTTTGTACGTCTGACAATTACTTTGACGCTGATCCGGAGCTTATCAAAGCGTTTGCGGACGAAGCGCACAACTGCGTTTACTGATCGCACGCCCGCCGCTACGCTCTGAAAAAATAGTATCTTTTTTGTGAAAAAAGGGCGCAAACTGTTTATGATAGAAGCATCGTTTCCATATGGAATCAGTTTGGAGTAAAAAACATGGGAAAAACCGCTTCTTTCGTCAAAACCGCTGTTTTGCAAAATTTTTCTTTTCGCGTCATCGCAAAGAGCCTGATCGTCGGAGCGGCGGCAGGGCTTGCCACCGTTGCGTTTCGCGCCTGCGTGACATTCGTCTTTTCCGGCGCGCAGCAATTCGTGTCTTACGCGAAATCAAATACGGCGCTCATTGCGCTGTGGTTTGCCGCAATCCTGCTCGCCGCCTTTTTGGTCGCGCGCCTGTTGAAGTGGGAACCCATGATCAGCGGAAGCGGTATTCCGCAGATGGAGGGTGAGCTTAAGGGCGTTTTCCTGCAAAACCCGTGGAAGGTGTTTGCCGCAAAATTTACCGGAGGTGTTCTCGCCCTCGGCGCCGGTCTTTCGCTCGGCCGCGAAGGCCCGTGCATCCAAATGGGTTCTATTTTGGGCAAATGGATCTCCAGAAAAGGAGACGATCAGGAAAAGATGCTCATCATGACGGGCGGTGGCGCGGCAGGGCTTGCCGCCGCGTTTGGCGCGCCGCTCGCGGGTATTTTATTCGCGCTGGAAGAAGTCCACAAAAGCTTTTCTGCGCGCATCCTGTTCACCTCCATTGCGGCGTGCGCCGCCTCAGGCTTTGTTACCCTGCTTTTGCTCGGACCAACTCCTATTTTTCATGTGACGATTTCCGAATCGTTCCCCCTTTCCGCCTATTGGGCTTTGCTGCTGTTAGGCGCAATTCTGGGCGCTATCGGCGCGCTCTATAATTTATCGGTACGCAAAATGCAGCAGGGCTATGAGCGTATGAAGAAAATCCCCGCGCCCTACAGGCTTTTCCTTCCTTTCCTCGCAGCGGGCATTCTGGCATTCCTTCTCCCCTCCGTGTTAGGCGGCGGCGATCCTCTCGTCGGACGCATTACGGACGGAAGCTTTAGCCTGCTCATTCTGCTTTTGCTCTTTTGCGCCAAATTTATTTTCTCGATTTTCAGCTTTTCCTCCGGCGTTCCCGGCGGAATCCTGATGCCCATGCTCGTGATCGGCGCGCTGCTGGGCGGCGCATTCGGCTCGTTTTCCTGCTCCGCGTTTGGCCTTTCCCCCGCCCTGACCCAAAATTTTGTTCTCCTCGCAATGGCGGGCCTGTTTGGCGCAATTGTGCGCGCCCCTTTAACAGGAATCGTGCTTGTCTGCGAGATGACAGGGACATACAGCCAGTTCCTGCCGCTTCTCATCACCACGCTCACCGCCTGCCTCGTGGCAAAATTGTTAAAGTCCCGCCCTGTTTATGATCAGCTTCTGGATCACGATCTTCTGATCTTTCAAACCCGCTCGGCATAAAATCAAATACTGTTCAAAAGAAAGCTGTTTTTTACAAGACAGGTTCTCTTTTGTGTCTTTATACTGTAAAGGAATAAAACAATCCGGCGGAGAAAACAAATGAACTATGGAATTGGGATCGACACCGGCGGCACCTATACGGACGCCGTCATTTATGATTTTGCCGCAGAAAAAATATTGGCCACGGCAAAATCCCTTACCACAAGGCAAGACCTTTCGATCGGTATTGGAAATACGCTCGACGCGCTTCCAAAAGAGTTGTTTGACAGAGTGGAGCTGATTTCCCTCTCTACTACGCTTGCCACAAACGCCTGTGTGGAGAATAAAGGCGGACGGGCGAAGCTCCTGCTTTTGGACATCGAAAAGAAAATCATCGACTGGGTGGGCGAAGACTACGGGCTGCGCGATAACGGCGAACTGTTTTTCTACGAAATGAAGAAAAACGAGGACGGAACACGTCAGGAGCCGGATTTTGACGCGCTCACACGCGATACGAAAAAATGGCTTGCGGATGCGGACGGGCTGGGCGTGGTAGAGCTTTACGCCATGAAAAACGGGGCTGTTTACGAAAAGAAGGCGAAAAAACTCTTCTGCGGACAATATCCCTTTCCCGTCGTATGCGGACATGAACTTTTTTCCGAGCTCAACAGTGTTCAGCGCGGTTCCAGTACGCTTTTAAACGCAAAGCTTGTTCCGGTGATCCATGAATTCCTCGCTTCCATCAAGGCTGCCCTTGATAGCCGGAGCATTCATGCGCCCATTGTCATCGTGCGCAGCGACGGCAGCCTGATGTCTGAAGAATTTTCCAGACTGCGCCCCGTGGAGACAATCCTGTGCGGCCCTGCCGCAAGCGTACTGGGCGGCCTGAAGCTGACCAATGAAAAAAACAGTATCATCATCGATATGGGCGGAACCACCACTGATATTTCCCTTGTGAAAAACGGCCTCCCTGTCAAAGTGAAAGACGGCGTCAGCATCGGCAAATGGAAGACGTTTGTCAAAGGCGTTTTTATCGATACCTTTGGTCTGGGCGGCGACAGCGCCGTGCGCCTTGAGCGGGGCAGGCTCACCATTGACAGCCGGCGTGTAATTCCGGTTTGCGTGGCCGCAAAACGCTGGCCCTGCATCATGACGGGTTTGCAAAAACTGTCCTCTTCGGGCAGCACGCACCTGAATTTTCCGCTGCATGAATTTTTTCATCTCGTAAAAAGCCCCTCCAACCCCCAAAATTATTCCCCGCAGGAAATCGCCCTTTGCGGCGCGCTCAAAAAAGAACCTCTCCCCATCAGCGACGCGGCGGAGGCTGTCGGGCTTGATCTTTATACGTTGAACACAGACCGGCTGGAAAAAGAGGGAGTCATCATACGCTGCGGGCTCACCCCCACCGACGTCATGCATATCAAAGGAGATTTCACCGGCTACCAGTCCGAAGCGTCTGTGCTTGCCGCGCGTTTTTTGATGCGCTCGCTCGGTCTTTACGGCGAACCGGATGATTGTGATTTTGAGCGGGCTTTAGACAGTTTTTGCGATATGGTTTATGATTTCGTCAAAAAAACAATGTATCAAAACATTGTGCGCATTCTGTTGCAAGACCGGTATGGCTCACTGCTTAAAAACGGTCCTGACGAACAACTGCAAGCGCTCATCTCTCAAAACTGGGAGAACCAAAAATCAGAAAAAGACGGCTTTCTTTCCTTCCGTTTTTCCACGGATGCCACCCTGATTGGCATCGGCGCGCCCACGCACATTTTTCTGCCCGATGTGGCAAAAGCCCTCGGCACAAAATGCGTCATTCCTGAAAACGCGGGAGTCGCAAACGCCGTAGGCGCGATTGTCGGCGACGTAAGCGTTACCGCAACCATTGAAATTTCACCAATCTACACGCCCGGCGGCGTCACTGGCTATACTGTCTTCGGCAAATCTAAAAACACCGTCGTTCACGAACTGGAGGAAGCCATCGCCCTTGCCAAAAAAGAAGCCGGACATGCGGCGCGCGCGGAGGCCAAAAGGCGCGGCGTAAAAGGAACCCTGAAAACAGAAACAGAAGTGTTTACCAATCTGGGTACGCTAAAAGGAAACATCGAAATCGACCTTGGCACAAAAGTCATCGCCACTGCCGTAGGTGAAATCGGATTCACCGGTTAACGCATACCCTATTCCCCCGCGTCAAGCGCATCCCGCAAATAAGGATAGGGATTCACATATTGGCCGGACGGGGTAATAATCGCAAGATGAAGATGGTTTGCGGTGCTGTTTCCTGTGTTGCCCGCAAGACCCAGCGGCTCGCCGCGCTTCACCGTATCGCCGGCTGAAACAAGGTTTGAAACCTCTACCATATGGTAATAATGGTATTGCGTTTGATCTGCGCCCTCCAAAACCACATAATTGCCTGTTCCCTTTCCGCTTCCCTTTGCAAGGATCGTTCCGTCCACGCAGGCAAGCTCAGGGGTTCCTTCCGGACAAAGAATATCCGTTCCGGTGTGCCTGCGCGCACCGCCGTCACGGTCATTAAACCATCCGTTGCGGTATTCGTAGCGCTCCTCAAACGGAAACGTTAATTGCTCGGATAGCTCCGGCAGTTCGCCGCTGTTTTCAACCAGCTCCATATTTTCATCAAATAAGGTAAGCAAATAGGTGCATGTAAAAAATCCGGACGGAATCGAGGTTGGATCCTCAGCCGTATTGGGCAGCTCATAAAAGAGAACCTGCGGCGTTTTGGGAGTGATGTTAAGCTCCACCACCGCTTTGCCGTCCGATCCTTCCATCACGTCAACCGACGAGTTGATCATCTGCGGAAACAGGGCAACGATGTCTTGCGGCGTTTCGCACGCAAGCGCGGCGCTTGCCAGCATCTGCCACGAAGGCTGCTGTATCACGCTTCGAAATTCCATCTCTCCATACGATTGATACTCTTTTTCCAGACGCGCGGCGGCTTCCTCCGTCCATACCGAAAAGCATTCCTGAATCTCCCGCGTGATTTGCGCGTTGTTCATAATAACGCTGTAATCATTTTCTCCTGTATCGCGCGGATAAACAGCAGAGGGATAGCAAGCCTCTGAAAAACTGTCCCGCATAACCGATTCAAGCTCCATGGTGGGAAAGGGCGTGGGCTCCGGCGTTTGCACCGGCTGCAGGCTTGCCTCAGCCTCCTGCACGGGGGCAGCGGAAGGCTGTGCCGGCGCGGCACACGCGCAGCACGCAAGGATCAAAGCAACGCCTAAAACCAATGCCAGTTTTTTCATATAACATCCTCCCAATCGTCAATCGGCTGAATCATCCGCAAACGACTCGTGATACCGCCGCAAATATTCCTCGTCTTCGATCTCCAGTCCACGCTCGCCCGAAAGCGATTCCACATGATGGCGAAACTCGTGGCGCAGCGTCTTGCGCAGCTCATCGCTCAGCGCTTCTTTGGAATATCCCGCAAACAAGCGCCGGAACGATCCGTAATAGATCGCGATATGCCTGCCCATTGCCGGATCCACAAAATACTGCCCCAGCACATATAAATCCCCATCGTGCCCCTGCGGGTGGTATTCCACGCGCTTAAGCAGCACAACTCCTCCATTCAGGTCCCTGAAAAATTCCGGCGGCAGCTCTTCCGCAAGTGCGTCAAGTATTTCTCCCATTTCATCAAATGTAATCAACTTATTACTCCTTGCCATTTTTTGTATACTACCATATCCCCGCCCAAAAGAAAAGCCTTGCGCCCGTTCGTTCCACCCGCCGTAAAATTGACAAGAAAATCGCAGAATGATATGATGGGTATGGATTTTTGTGAGAGCGGAGGCAGAACCTTTTGTGTTCTGTATTCTGCTTGTTTTTAGTTTAAAACAGGATCGGCGATGGACACTCTCAAAAAAATGGCGAGGCAAATATACCAAAACCACGCCAAGCTGGAATAACGGAGGAACCTAGAATGAAAGAAAACCCTTTAAAACAATTGTTAAACAGTGAATCCAAAGAATATACGCCCCAGTTTTCAGTCACTGTGGCAAACGAATTTGTAATCCGCGTGTGCATGGAGCACGCAAAGCGCAACGGCAGAATGTTCATGGCCGAAGCAAGCGTAAATCAGGTCGACCAGTTTGGCGGCTATACGGGCATGAAGCCAAAAGATTTTGCGAATATGATCGAAGCGATAGCAAAAGACGTGGGGATAGACCCTGCACAGGTCATCATGAGCGGCGACCATCTTGGGCCGTTTACTATGCAAAATAAAAACGAGGCGGAGGCAATGGAGTACTCAAAAGAGCTTGTCCGCCAGTATGTGGAGGCAGGCTTCCGCAAAATCCATCTGGATACGAGCATGCGCCTCGAAAGCGACCCGCAGGATCAACCGCTTGATGACGCGGTGAGCACCAGGCGCGCCGTAGAGCTTGCGAAAATTTCAGAGGACGCATACGCGCGAACAAAGGACAGCGTATCCTGGAAATTCCGTCCGGTTTACATCATCGGCAGCGAGGTTCCCGTGCCCGGCGGTACGCAGGACGAGGAAGAGCTCGCGGTTACAAAGCCCGAGAATTTAAAACAAACGCTCTCGAGCTACGAAAAAGCGTTCACAGATGCAGGTCTGAAACAGGTTTGGGATGATGTTGTATGTGTTGTGGCACAGGTTGGCGTGGAATTTTCAGATGAAGCGGTGCACGATTTTGAGTATGAAAAAGCGATTCCTCTCGCAAAAGCCCTCGCAGGATACCACGGGATTACCTTTGAAGCTCATTCGTCCGACTATCAGACGGCGGACAACCTGAAAAAAATGATCGAAACCGGCACAGGCATCTTAAAGGTTGGGCCGGAGCTCACCTTTGCCTATAGGGAAGGCCTGATGGCGCTTGAGCTCATTGAGCAGGAGCTGCTTCCGTCTTATCCTGATATGCAGCCTTCACGCTTTGGCGACGTGCTGGAGGAAGTAATGCTCACCAGCGAACCGAATTATTGGGTAAAGTATTACCACGGAACACCGCAGGAATTGAAGCTGAAGCGCAAATACAGCTTTTCTGACCGTTCCAGATATTATCTTTCCAATCCCAAAATTCAGGAAGCCATCGACAGGCTGCTCTGTAACACGGAAAAGATGGATATCCCGCTGACGCTGATCAGCCAATACCTGCCCCTGCAATATGAACGCATCCGCGACGGTAAAGTAGAAAATTCCGCCATGGCGCTTGTAAAGGACAAAATAGACTGCGTGCTCGACCGTTACACCTCCGCGTTGAAATAAACGCCCATTTTGCTGAAATTCACAAACGCGGCGTAGTCTATGACCGCCGCGTTTGTCTATTCTCTACATTGACAAGAACCTATATCTGTTTTCCGGTTTTTGTGACAACAAAGGTGCCCTCAAAAGTAGCACCGCAGGCAGTTGCAATATCTTGTAATTCTGCCTCTGAAAAATTATCTCTTTTTAACTTCCCTGAAAGATTAGAGGGCGTTGTTTTCAATCGTTGCGCTAGTTCTTGTTTTGATATACCCGTTTCTATTAAAAGCATATTTATTTTCTTAGCCATAGTTCCCATTGATTCACCCCCTATATTGTTAAATTATACGCTTCAGACTGAAAAAAATCAAAAACAAATCAAGTATTTCACTTGAAAGCAAATTCTAGATCTTGACATTATTTATTTTTTAATTTATAATTTCATTATTATATAAATTAATTTATTATAAAGTGAAATTATAAGGGCATGAATTTTTTTGGGGGGCGATCAAATGGTAGTCAGGCAATTACGAGCGGGTAAATACAAATATTTACAAGCGTATTTATTACAAAACGCGCGCAGTACGCCCCTTTGCCCTATCTATGAAGTAGACATCGTTTTGAATGGTGAAACCTATACCTTATTTATACAGCTGGAAAGACATAATAAGGTATACGCTTTATATGCCCTGCATTCTGTGTGTAAAAAAGGTGCAAACGCGGTCAACCATAACTTGATCGCAGACAATATGATATTGTCTGCACTCATGGAAATAGTGATCTATCAGAGGGTGACAGCCTGACAGGTTGGAGTGTTCCGCAGACATGATCTTTTTTGCATCGCTTGTTTCGAATTGTTTTGCTGAAATTCACGGACGGCTGTGGTAAAATAAAAGGAATCAAGCCATCCGTGGTTTGATCGTGTGCACATCTTCTGTGCTATGTTATAAATCGAATAGGAGCTTTCCGGATATGATAGTTGAACCAAAAGTCAGAGGATTTATTTGTACGACAGCGCATCCCACAGGATGCAGGGAAAATGTAAAAAGACAAGTGGACTATGTAAAGGGCAAGGAAAAAACGGCGGGCGCAAAAAATGTTCTCGTGATTGGCAGTTCCACGGGCTACGGCCTTGCGTCGCGCATTGATCTCGCGTTTTCGGGCGGCGCTTCCACCATCGGCGTGATGTTTGAGCGTCCCGCAAGCGGCAAACGCACCGCCTCATCCGGATGGTATAATACGGCTGCGTTTGAAGAATTTGCCCACGCGGACGGCTTATATGCAAAAACCATCAACGGGGACGCGTTCTCCACAGAAATCAAAGAACAGACAATCGAGCTGATCCGCAAAGATTTGGGGCAGGTCGATATGGTGGTTTACAGCCTTGCCTCCCCCAGACGGACAATGCCGGACGGCACAGTCTATTCCTCTGTGCTCAAAACAACGCAGGGGGATTACACCAATAAATCAATCGACCTTTCCAGCCGGACGGTTTCTCAGGTCACCGTCACTCCCGCAACACAAGAGGAAATTCACGACACCGTGAAGGTCATGGGTGGGGAAGACTGGAAAGACTGGATTTCGGCGCTGTCAAATGCCGGCGTACTGGCAGAGCACACAATCACGCTTGCGTATTCCTATCTTGGACCGCAGATCACGCATCCCATGTACCGCAACGGCTCCATCGGCAGGGCAAAAGACCATCTGTTTGAAACGTCCAAAGAAATGACAGAGCAGTTTGCGGGCGTAAAAGCCTATATCTCTGTGAATAAGGGTCTTGTGACGCAGTCCTCGGCCGCAATTCCGATCGTGCCCCTCTATATTTCCATCCTGTATAAGGTCATGAAAGAAAAAGGCATCCATGAGGGATGCATCGAGCAGGCCTACCGCCTGTTTCACGATAAGCTCTTTGGTGGCGCGCCGCAGACGGATGAGGACGGAATGATCCGCCTTGACGATTGGGAAATGCGCGAAGATGTGCAGGAAGAAATCCTGCGCGCATGGGACGAAATCAACGACGGCAATTTGCAGCAGCTTGCGGACGTCGACGGCTACTGGGAAGATTTTTATCAGATGTTCGGTTTTGATCTGGATGGCGTGGATTATGGCGCTGACGTTGAAACGGATGTCAAAATCCCAAGCATTGCATAGCCATATGCACCTGAGGAAACCTGTTGTTTGCGGTAGTCAAAAATGCTATAATGGCTTGGAATGAATAGATTATTATTAGGCAACACCAATAACCTGGAACGTAAAATTTACCTGTGGAATATCATCGGCAGTATGAGCAACGCGCTTGCGTCCGTGATCCTGCTGTTTGTGGTGACGCGCGTCAGCGGTCAGGATGATGCAGGTATTTTTTCGCTTGCCAATTCCACGGCTCTGATGATGCTTACCATTGGCTTTTATGAAATGCGCGCCTATCAGGCGACGGACGTAAACGGCATCTACTCATTCAGCGATTATCTGATGTCGCGTTTTGTAACGGTAGCCGCAATGATCACCGCCAGCTTTTTATTCGTCTATCTGAGCGGTTATACGCACGAAAAGGCTCTCGTCATGCTTCTCTTGTGCATCTATAAGGTGTTCGACGCGCTGGAAGATGTGTTTCACGGGCTTTATCAACAGCAGGGCCGTCTGGATGTTGCCGGGCGTTCCCTCGCGCTGCGCGTGGTTTTCTCCACTTGCGCTTTTGTCATCGCGTTGTTGCTCACCCGCTCACTGGCAGCAGCCTGCGTCGCGGCAATCATCGCTTCCGCCGCGGGGTTTACGCTGTTCAATCTGACCATCTTCCGAAATTTTTACAATGGCACATTCGTTTGGAACGGCAAGGCAGTCCGGCAGCTGCTGTGGGTGTGCCTGCCGCTTTTTTTAGGCTCGTTTATGCTGATTTATATCAACAACGCCCCCAAATATGCCATTGACGCCTATCTGAGCGATTACGATCAGGCAACCTTTGCCTATTTATTTATGCCGCCATTTGTCATCAATCTGTTCAGCACATTCATTTTCCGTCCCATGGTCACGCCCATGGCGCAGGCATGGTCTGCGCATGACAGGGGGCGGCTCGTAAGGATCATCGGCAAGCTTTTGCTTGCCATTGTCGCCCTCACCGCAGCAGGTGAGGTTGTTGGCTTTTTCTTTGGAATTCCCGTGCTTTCCTGGTTCTATTCCGTCGATTTAAACGCATACAGGCCGGAGCTGTTGATTCTTGTGCTGGGCGGCGGATGCAACGCGGTTGTAACGCTGATGTTTTACGGAATCACGGTGCTGCGCAAACAAAAATTCCTTGTTATCGGTTATGGGACTGCGCTCGTTTTGGCGCTTGGAATCTCCAATCTTCTCGTTCGTTATTATGGCCTGACGGGTGCAGCGATGGCATTTTTAATTTCTATGGTCGCACTGGCGTTTATTTTCTTTATTATCTTTATCATTTGCTACAAAAAGGAAGCGCGCAAAATGGATTTAGAGGATGCGCAAAAGGCAGGCCTATAACTTCTTGCGCGCTAATTGTTCTGTATTACGGATTGGGGTATGAAACATGCAGAGAGAATATGATCAGCAAACGCTGAAAAAACTTCAAACAGTGGAGCTTGGAATCTTCAAAGATTTTCAAAAAATCTGTGATAAGCACGGGCTTTCTTATTTTGCCATTGGCGGAACGGCCATCGGCGCTGTTCGTCACAAAGGTTTTATTCCATGGGATGACGACATTGACGTGGGCATGCTGCGCGAAGATTATGAAAAATTCCTGCGAATCGCGCCGGATGAGCTTGGATCCAGTTACGATCTTCTCACAATGGAAAGCAAGCAGGGCTATGTTCTGGCTCTGGCAAAAATTTCCAAAAAGGGCACCGTTTTTCTTGAGGCAACAGATGAAAACAGGACTTATGAATCAGGAATTTTTCTTGACATCATCCCGTATGACGTTGTTTGTGCCGATGCAAAAAAACGTGCCCAGCAGATTAAAAAGGCATGGTTTTGGGCGCGGATGTGCGTGATGAGCGAATATGGACAGGTCAAACTCCCCGACTCTCTGGTCGGCATTCGCCGTACGGCGGCCTTGAGCGTCGCCAAATTGGTGCACGGCGCGCTGAAACTGTTTCGTGTGAAAAAGCTATCCCTCTACCGCCGCTTTTTAAAGGCGGCGCGCATGTACGAAGGCAAAGAATCCATCTATTACGCCGATCTTTCCTGCATGGATCCGGAAGCATCTATCATAGAAAGCAACGATATTTTCCCATTGGTTGATTTTCCGTTCGAGGACGGAGTGATGCGCATGCTGCATCATTATGATAACTACCTGACATTGCAGTTCGGTGATTATATGACGCTGCCGCCCGAAGATCAGCGAAAAAATCACTATCCGGCAATCCTTGACTTTGGAGAAAAGTAAATGAACATTTTTTATACCACAAACGATGCGTTCGTTCCGCAGGTCGCCACTTCCATGTGCTCCCTTTTCGAAAACAACAAAGAGGCTTCTTTTATTACCGTCTTTATTGCCGCCATGGGCGTTTCGGAGGATAACAAGCGCAAGCTTCATGAATTTGCGCAAGGGTACGGACGAGAGGTGCATTTTGTCGAAATAGACAATCTGGAAACCTATATTGATTTTGATTTTGATACCGCGGGCTGGAACAGCATTGTACTTGCAAGGTTGATTCTGGATAAACTGCTTCCTCAGGATGTGGAGCGCGTCCTTTATCTTGACGGGGATACGCTTGTATATGACAATCTTGATTCGTTATGGCAAACGGATATGGGTACCAGCGTAATAGGCGCTGTGATCGAGCCTACAGCCCCTGCCGCGCGCCGCGAAAGCCTCCAAATGGGCAAAACACCTTATTGCAATGCAGGCGTTTTGTTGATCGACCTTAAAAAGTGGCGGGCACAAAAGACCGGCCGGAAAATCCTTGCCTACTACAAAGAAAAAAACGGTAAACTGTTTGCGAACGATCAGGATGCCATCAACGGCGCGCTGACAGGTGAAATTTATCTGCTGCCCCCGCGCTATAATTACTGTAACACCTTTGACTTTTATCCTTACCGCACGCTGGCAAAAATCGTAAAGCCCGCATCCTATGTTTCGGAGGAGGTCTATAACCAAACAAAAGCGCATCCCGCAATCATTCACTATCTGGGAGAAGAACGCCCATGGCGCAAGGGGAACACGCACCGCTATGCCTGCGAATATCAAAAATTTCTTGGCATGACCCCATGGAGCGATACGCCCATGCAAAGCGGCTGGGAAACCTATTTCAAGTGCTTTAAACTGTTTAACACCCTGACAAAGCCCTTTCCCATGCTTCGCTATAAGATCATTGATTCGCTGATCCCCGCCGTTATGCGCCATCGCGCAAAACAGCTTAAAAAACAATCGTAAC
>CAZQDA010000034.1:0-26101 GCA_964592155.1 uncultured Christensenella sp. | reverse complement strand
ATTTGCAGAGATCCTTTACTTCCAATATATAATCTTGCATTTTTTCTCCTCCGCCTTTATAACCGGAATTACTCATAAAACCTTGCCGCGCTCCCATAAAGGGAGCGCGCTTCAAGGTTATGTTACATGTTCTGTTTCAAACAGATTCAGGCAAGTAATGTTACTCAGCCTTTTGCTGTCCATCCTGCCAGAACGTCTTCCTGCCATACCGGATCCATCGGGAACTGAGTTACTTTAACATCTGCGCCAGTCGGAACTTTTCCGCTCTCAACGATCGATTTGATCGCGTCTACGCAGTTTTCACCAGTCGTGTAAGGAGCGAGGTCAACAGTAGCTCTGTAGATGCTGCCTTCTTCTTTCATCTTGGAGATCGCTTCCGCTGTAGCGTCTGCGCCGCCAACATAGAATGTTGCGAGCTTGTCAGCCGGCAGGTTCATAGCCATAACAGCTTCAACCGCACCGAGCGGGCCTGCATCGTTGTTACCTGTGATAACATTGATTTCCGGGTTAGCCTGCATAACATCTTCTGTGATCTGCATGCCTTTTTCCGGATTGTCGCCAGCCTGACGAGCTACGATTTTGGACTCAGGAGCCAGCTTCAGGATGGTATCCTGGATGCCGTCAGCTCTCTTAACAACAGCTTCTACGTTGTCCTGAGAAATGATCAGCACGTTGCCTTTTCCGTCCAGCTTCTCGTTGATCCATTTTGCAACGTTTTCACCGATAACCGTACCATATGTGTACTCGTCAAGTGTGAAAATCGCGTTTGCATTCGGAACGATCTGCGCGAACGAAATAACCAGAACGCCTTTTTCATTCATTTTCTTGGTAACATCGTCAAGAGCGTTGGAGTCGATCGGGCATGCAATAACTGCTGTCATATCCTGATTCATGAAGTTTTCAAAGTCAGAAACCTGCTTTGCAACGTCATATCCGGCGTCAACAACTGTCAGCTGATAGCCATACTCTTTGCACTTTGCTTCCACACCGTTCTTAACCGCTACGAAATACGGATTTGCAAGCTGCGGGATGGACATACCAACCGTGATTGTTCCGCTCTCTTTTGCAGCCTTGATCATCGCGTCGTTAGCAGTTTCTGCTACCGGGAACGCCTGCGTTGCATTTGCATCAGGCTGTGCACTGTCGGAAGCTGCTGCGGAAGCAGATGCTTCTGTTGTAGCTTCTGCACTTGCGGAAGCTGCCGCTTCTTTTGTAGCTTCTGCGGAAGGAGTTGCTGCCGGAGCCGCACAACCTACTGCCATAGCTGCAACCAGCACGATCGCCAGTACTGCTACCAATACTTTCTTCTTCATTTTGTTTCCTCCTAGGACTTTTTAATATTTTCTAAACGCAAGATTGCGTATAGAAGATTTTTTAAGTGGCCGGATATTCCGGCCAAACTTTATAATACCATAGTACAATTATATTAATTCTTGACTTCCGCCCTCAATTTGTTGTGTTTCTGATCACAAGCTGCGGATCTTTATAAATAATTTCCTGCTTTGCGGGCCATTCCTTGGGTACGCCGTCTTTGATCTGCTCATCCAGCAAATTCATAGTTTCACCGCAGATCTCCCACAACGGCTGGCGGATCGTCGTAATCGGCTTTTGGGCAAGCTCTGCAAACATCATGTCGTCAAAGCCCGCTACCGAAATATCCTCCGGCACCCGCATATGGCACTCGTCAAGCCGTTTCATGATGCCCAGCGTCATCATATCATTGATGCACACAATGGCCTCCGGCTTTCTTTTCAACACCTGGTCCGTAATTTCATAGGCCCCCTGAAACCTCGGCTGTTCTGTGAAAAACAAATCCTCGTCCCGCACAGGTATGCCCGCCTCATTCAGTGCCTTGATATATCCCGCCAGACGAAAGTTTGTAAAATTAACGTCCAGCCTCACGCTTACAAAACATATTTTTCTATGCCCTTTTTCCAGAAGATAACGCGTCATCGCGTATTCTCCCTTTTCAAAGTCGCACATCACACAGGGTTCTTTGCAATCCTCATAGGTTTCCGTGCAAAACACCATCGGAATTTTCTCTGAGCGCAAAAGATTCAAGTGCTCTACATCAGGATACTCACACAGCATGGGTACAACGATCACTCCCAGCACCCGCCGCGCAATAAATGTTTCCACATATTCCTTTTCATTCTGGCTTTTGCTGTTGGAAATTCCAAGCAGCAGCGTATATCCCTTTTGTTCAGCCAGCTTTGTCATGATGTCTACGATTGCGCTGTAATAAGGATTCACAATTTCCGGAACCAGCAGCCCAATCGACTTGCTGTCTCTCGTAACGAGGCTTCTCGCCGAATAGTTCGGCACATAGGAAAGCTTTTTTGCCGCTTTTAATACGCTGTCCTTTGTCCCCGCATTAACGCCCTTTTTATTGTTAATCGCCATAGACGCCGTTGCAATAGAAACCTTCGCTTCCCTTGCGACGTCACGAATCGTTACCTTCATTTCCCCAACTTCCCCAGCGATGCTTGAAACGTTTCAAGCCTGACTCCAATAAAAAAACCCGCATCCTTTTAAGCCGTATTTTCCCCCCAGAAAATTGTTAAAATTACTTGCCGATTTTCACTTTTGCGTCTTTAATATTCAGTACTTTTTATGAAACCATTTGAAACGTTTAAAATCTTTTTATGGGTTGATTATAACAGCTTTAAATGAGATAATACTAGTATAAAAATACTAACAAATAGCACCGTAGTACTTTTATGGTTAGGATATTACAATTATTTTAAGGATGTTACAATGAGTTTAACAATCGATACAGAAAAACTGCTCGGGTTTCTTAAGCACTTTCATACGATGACAGGCCTGCGTATTTCGCTGTTTGACCTTGATTTTAACGAACTGGTCTCCTCCGGCGCGCCCAGCGCCATCTGTCAGCGGATCAAAGCATGCAAGCAGGGTCTTGAGCGGTGCCGCGCCTGTGATATCAGCGCTCAGCTTTTCATTAAGGAAACCAAGGATGAAAACTACATTTACACCTGCCACTCCGGATTGGTCGACGCAATCGCGCCCATCACCGACGGAGACGACATCATCGGTTATATGATGATCGGGCAATGCCTCTCGAAAGACACCGATCTTGAAGAGGCATGGGAAAACACGCGCAAAATTTGTTCCGCTTTCACGCAGATCGATGACCTCAGGAGTGAATTTTTTTCCCTTCCGCGCCTCACAAAAGAGCAAATTCGCGCATGCGTCTATTTAATGAATGCCTGCGCCAGTTATGTCCGTCTGAAAAATTATGTAAAAATCAATCCGAGCGACCACTTCAGCAGAATCAAACATTATATCAATACAAATTTGTCTTCCGATCTTTCTTCCGAGCTGCTTTGCGCGCAGCTTCTGATCCCGCGCAACTCTCTCTTTAAAGTGGTCAAGCAGCAAACCGGTATGACGCTTGGGCAATATATTCAATTTTGCCGTCTGGAATACGCAAAAAAGTTGCTGGAGGATACGGAAGAGACGATTGCCCAAATTTCAGAGCAATGCGGAGTAAACGATTTTAACTATTTTTCCCGCCTGTTTAAAAAGCAGTATGGCATAACCCCGCGAGAATACCGCAAACAGCAGACCTAATCAGGTCGCTTAAATGGCATTTGTATAGCAATTATACTGAAACCACTTCAATAAGCCTTTTTGCCGGAACAGCAACTGGAATTCGCCAGACTCTTCTATGATCGTATGGCAAACAGGATTTAAATAGATCAAGTGAATTTTTCTGGGATATTTTTTGAGGCTGGCGATGAGTTTGCGAAACACCTCTGAAAAAACATCTTCCGGAAATGAATTGAAAATATAGAAAAAATTACAGTCGTCATAGCCGCAATATTTTGTGGCGTCCGACTGCAGCACATCGCACTTTTCTAAATGAAGCAACCGAAAATTTTCCTTTGCGATTTGGCATAAACGTTCAGAAAGATCAATGCCTTTGATGGTTTTAAAAGGGAAGTGACTCATGATGTGCATTGCTTTGCCTTTTCCGCAGCCAATGTCAATGATCGTATCGTCTTTTGTAACCGGAAGCTTTTTCAAGACTTTTTTCAAACCGTCTGTAGATGGTTGATATTGGTTTCCGCAGGAAGGATCAATTCCAATCTCTTCGTTGGATTCCCACGTGGAAAAATCAACGCCCAATTTTCGATCAGCCCGCATGGACCAATTAATCCATAGTTTACATGCGAATTGATAAGGCTTGCTTTTCTTGATTGCTTCAAAATTCATAACAGCATCCTTTAGGAAATGAATTATTTTCTTCATTCTAGCCTAAGCAAAGTATGATGTCAAGCCAGGGTCTAATCACAGCTTGATCACCGTGCTATCGTTTCATCCGATCAATTTTCTGGAGCCTGCCGCGAGCGTTACAATCGCCCCGCTCAGCGAAACGCCGGCAATCACCCAAAATCCTATCAGATAAGAGAAAGAATCCGCAAAAATACCAAGCAGGATCGGTCCCAGCGTTGAACCTGCGCTGTAAAGCGCCTGATAAAGGCCCATGCCCGCTGACTTTTGATCCTCTTTCAGATCCTTTACCGCATTTGCCATGAAGATCGCCGTTAAGGATGCGTAGCCAAGACCTCCGATCAATTGCGCCGCCATCAGCATCGGAATGCTGTGGATCAACGGAATTACCATGCTGTAAGCGCCCAAAATCAAAAATCCGGTCACGCTCATTTTTACGCTTCCAAGTTTTGCACCCGCTTTCGTTGCCACAAAAAGCGACCCCAATACCGACGAGCCGATGAACATTGCGCTTGATACACCCACCTGCACGCCGTTCGCTCCAATATCCTGAGCCACCTTGGGCGTAAAGGAATATGCGGTTGCAAACACAACAGCCTTAATCAGAATGCAAAGTATGGACGATACGAGCAACTGTTTGTTTTTGAGCAGGCCGAGCACCTCTTCCATTTTAACGACTTCTTTTTTTTGCGGTTCCTCCTTTACAAAAAACGAGACAACAAGTCCCGCAATTGCCGCGCAAAAACTCACGAAAAAAACACTTCTGATCCCCGCCTGCTGATAGAGCACGCCGCCTGCCAGAAACGAAAAAAGGATTCCCGCTTCCACAAAAGCACCGATCGTTCCCATTGCCTTTCCGGTCTGCGAAGAATCGTAATATTTGCCATAAAGAACGGTAAACGCCACATACATGGTGCTTGAAAAACCTGAAACCGCATTTCCCACAAACAGCATCGCCGGCGATGGAAAAAGATACATGATCATGGAGGCTGCCGCTGAAAACAGCATTCCCATAAGAATGAAAGGTTTTTGTTTGCCCAAAGCTCCGGATTGGATGCCTATCGGAAACCGCAGCGCCAGTTGGGTAAACGAATGCACACCAAAAATAATTCCCGCCAGCGTCGCGCTGATTCCCAAGGAAATCAGGAACGGAGTTAAAAATGGAATGTAAAGATATAGGGAAAACCAAAAAATTCCGGTTGCAAGCAATAAAGTAATTTTTTTCAACACATCTGCCCCCTGCCTGAGTCCTGCATCATTCATACCCCCTGTGCCGCCGCCCAAAACGCGTATGATTTTTCTTCCAATTTCACGCCGTATCAAAACAAAGCAGGTTGAAATCTCCCTGTGGTTTGTGTCATACTAGACCTATCAGTAATTGTAAAAAAACAATCATTCCGGAGGTAACAATTTCATGCAATCGATTGATTACACAAAAATCACCCCTCTTAACGATCAGGCGATGAGAGATGCGCGCAGCCGCGTGGATTCTCTTTCCAAACCACTCGGCAGCCTTGGAAAACTCGAGGATTACGCGGTACAGCTCGCCGGCATCAGAGGTGTTTTGGGCGGCAGCCTTGCAAAACGCGCCGTATTCGTATTTGCCGCCGATAACGGCATTTATGAAGAGGGCATCACGCCTGTTCCGCAGGAAGTGACTCCCATGCAGACCCTAAATATTGCCAATGGCATTGCAGGCGTAAGCGTTCTTGCCGCGCAGGCAGGCGCGGATGTGCTGATCTACAACGTCGGAATTGCGGCGCATATCCAGCATAAAAACATTACGGATTGCGTGGTCATGTACGGCACAAACAATATGGTCAAAGAACCCGCCATGACCCGCTCCCAATGCGAAAAAGCGATCAAAGCGGGTTATGACGCCATTGCCGCGCACACCGACTATGACATAATCGGTCTGGGCGAAATGGGAATTTGCAACACTTCTTCCACCGCAGCGGTCGCTTCTGTATTACTCAAAAAGCCGGTGGAAGAAATGACCGGAATGGGTGCCGGCATCTCCACAGAACAATACCAAAAGAAAATTTCCGCCATCAATCAGGCAATCGAGCGCAATAATCCTGATCCCACGGATCCCGTTGATGTGATCGCAAAAGTCGGCGGACTTGATATCGCCGCAATGACAGGCGCGTATCTCGCCTGTGCCCATTACAAAATCCCTGTTGTAATCGACGGCTTCATTTCTGCGTGCGCCGCTCTCTGCGCGAAAAAGA
This sequence comes from uncultured Christensenella sp., assembly GCA_964592155.1. GTDB lineage: Bacteria > Bacillota > Clostridia > Christensenellales > Christensenellaceae > Christensenella. The sequence continues at coordinate 19,613 of CAZQDA010000034.1, read as the reverse complement.
TCGCTCCCTTAAGCGTATCTTATATGTTTGCGTCGCATAAAAGCTATGAGCAGGGCTATCAGCTCATTGCAAACGCACTGGGCCTTTCCCCCGCGCTGTCTCTAAATATGCGGCTGGGCGAAGGAAGCGGATGCCCGCTGATGTTTTCCATACTGGATTCCTCCCTGCATGTTCTGGAAGATATGGGCACGTTTGAAGAAGGAAGCATCGATTCCTCCAAATTTATTGATTTGCGTGGTTAAAGAATGAAGAAAAACAGCCTGCGCGCCCTGCGAAACTGGAGATTTTTTCTGGAATGGGCGACTTTTATCGGTATTATCTGCATGCTCGTCACCTTTGCACTGACGGCCAGCGTCCTTCCTATGCCTCTCCCTCCGCCGGACGCGGAGGGCCTTGTGGCAAAATACGGGATGCGCGTGGTACTGTTTATTTTATTTGCACTGGGCGGAGGCATCTGCGGGCTGCTCTTTTTGTTGTCCCGCTTTCCGCGGCTATACCGTTACCCTGTCAAAATCAATGCAAACAACGTAGAAATTCAGTATCACATCGCAAAAATCACACTGTGCGCCGGACAGCTCATCACCGTTCTTGTAACGTGCATTCTCATGATACGCGTTTATCATCAGAATATTACAACACAATCCTGGGATTTTTATGATATGCTCATCCGCTCTCTGATTGCAGGATGCGTAATCTATCTCATCTATTTTTTCACAGCCCGTCATTACCGCTGAGATAAGGGGAATTTTATGAAAAAACAATTGACCGCCGCTTTTTTAATCGTATTTTTGTCGTGCACAACGCTCCTTTCCGGCTGTGCGGGATTGTATAATAAAATGCTTCGTTCTCTGGAAAGCTCATTGCAGGAGGATGCTCCCTCTTTTTCATACGAGCCTTCCGCAAGCCCGTCCGCGTCGCTTCCTCCCCTTGACCTTGCGGGCAGCAGGGTGGTTCCCTTTTCCGATATGGAATATATTCGCCCTGACGCTCCTGCAATAACCGACCGATTGAACGAAATCGCCGATCTGTTATGGGAAGACGCAGTGGACGCCGTTATGCTCAAAGAATTGATAGACGAGGCGGACCGCCTGTACGACCAGTTCAGCACAATGGATACGCTTGCCTCCATCCACAGCGATATGGATCAGTCAAGCGAAGACTGGGCCGAAGAGATGCAATACACTTCCCAGCATTTTTCGGAGGTCAGCATGGCCTACGACAACTACTCTTCCGCTCTTTATAATTCTTCCTACAAAGAACAAATCGAAGAGCAGTGGGACCCCCACTATTTTGATACATTAGGGGATACCATCTGGTACACGCAGGAGACAATTCCCGTCTATCAAAAGGAGGCCGATCTCGTAAACCAGTACGGCAGCATTCTTGCCACGCAAACAATTTCATATGACGGACAGGAACTGACACTGGCGGATGCTGAATCATTGGCCGACTATGATTCCTATCAGGAGGCCTCCGCGCTCTGGTATCAAACCTACAACCCCGTTCTTGGGGAAATTTATGTAGACCTTGTCAAAACACGCAACGAGCTCGCGCAATCTCTGGGTTTTGATCATTATATCGATATGGCGTTTCAAGATAATTTACTGGACTATTCGCCGGACATGGCGCGCGCACTCCTGAATGATATCGCAACCTACGCGTCCCCTGTTTATAGCGAATTAAATGAGTACGGTACTGCCTATCCGGTTGACGTTGACAGCGATTACGCCGACTTTTCCGCATTCGTCCAGCAGACGCTCGACGCAATGGACTCCGGAATGTCAAACTCCTTCCGTATGATGAATGAATACGGCTTATCCGATCTTGAACCGCGGCTGAATAAATCCCCGGGCGCTTACACCACTTATCTGACCAGCTATGACGCGCCTTTCCTGATGATGTCCTACGACGGAAGCGGCGACAGTATGTTTACGCTAATCCATGAGTTTGGTCATTTCAACGCTTTTTCCGTCAGCCACGACGAATGGCTGGAATCCACGGACACATCAGAAATTTTTTCCCAGGCGCTTGAGCTGATGTTTGCGCGTTACTACGAAGACTTCTTTGGCGAAGAAACAGGCTACTATTTGAATTATAACGCCCTCAGCAGAAGCTTCAGCACCTTCCCTGAACAGGCCTTCTATTCCGCAATGGAACTGGAAGTCTATTCGCTCGATCCGCAGAATGTGACGCTGGAAAATATCAATCAAATCGCCAAGGAACAGGCGCAGCGGTTTGGGCTGAATCCTCAGGGAGACGAAAGCGCGGATTACCTGTTCTGGATTGGTACGCCGCATCTTTTCCAGCAGCCGTTTTATGTGTTTTCCTATGTCACCTCTATGGATATTGCCTTGCAGCTTTGGGAAATTTCCCTGACCGACGAGGCACAGGCAATGGTTCTTTATAATCAGCTACTGGCACGGGAAGAAAGCACGGAATTTCTTGAAAACGTGCAGGCCGCAGGTCTGGAAAGTCCTTTTGAGGCGGGACGGATGCAGCATGTTGCCGCGCTTGCGCAAAAATACCTGCTGGAGGAAGACTGGAGTCTGGAGGAAGAACAAACAGCTGCATAAATCTATACAAAACACAAAAGCCGGTGACCACCACCGGCTTTTTGATTATTTTGTTTCACTGTGTTACTGACCCATTCCAAACACAAACCGGTCGATTGCCTTAGCCACGCCGCCGTTTCGCACGTCATCCGTCACAAAATCAGCCGCCTCAATCGCTTCATGCATGGCGTTTCCCATCGCAACGCCCACTCCTGCGGCTCTTAGCATGGGCACGTCGTTTCCGCCGTCGCCAATGCACATCACCTCTTCCACCTGAATTCCATAATAATCCGCAAGGGTACGGATCGCTTTGCCCTTTGTCACGCCCAGTTTGTTAAACTCAATATTATCCCTGTCGCTCCGCACAATTTCATAGTGCCCCTCAAATTGTTCTGCGATCTCCCACAGCCGTTTGCGCGACGCGTCGTCCGGCGCCCACATCAGCACTTTTTGCACGTCGCCCGGAATGACTTCGTAGAGCTCTTGTTCCTTTTTAACAATCGTAACCGGAACCTTGCCTTCCTCGCCCTGCTCCCATTTGTCAAACAGCCGCTGGTAATAATCCTCTTTTGCGCAGTAAATGTTGTTATCACAAAAAAGATAGCGCTTTACGCCCTGACCCCTGTAAGCCTCCATAATCGCCTTTGTATCCTCAAGCGGAATATTATCCTGAAAATAAGACCGATTAAGGTCGCGAATATCCGCGCCGTTGCACGTAATCACCGGTCCGTTGATTCCCAAAACGCCAACCCAGCGCTGCGCCGTTCCTAAAATTCTTCCCGTTCCAATGGTAATTTTCACGCCCGCATCCTGCGCGCGTTTGATTGCATCCAGATCAACAGGAGCTACGCTGCCCCCCATGTCCGCAATCAGTGTTCCGTCGATGTCCGTCACAATCAGCTTTATTTTCTGCATTCTTCCACAAACTCCGCAATTCTCTTTAACGCTTCTTTTAAGTTATCCATAGACGACGCATACGAGCAGCGCATAAATCCCTCTCCCGCATCCCCAAATGCTGTTCCCGGCACGCACGCCACATGCTTCTTATTAATCAGCTTGTGACAAAACTCCTCGCTGGTCATTCCCATGCCTGAAATATTGGGGAACACATAAAACGCCCCTTTGGGTTCAAAACAGGAAAGCCCCATCTTTTTAAAAGAGTTGTATACAAACGTCCTGCGGCGGTTGTAGTCTGCCGTCATTTTCTCTACCTGCGCAAACTCCGAATCAAGCTCGTGCCGCAGCGCTTCTTCTCCCGCGTGCTGGCTTGCCGTAGGCGCGCACAGCATAAAGTATTGATGTATTTTCACCATTGCCGCAATGATGTCCTCCGAGCCTGCCGCGTAACCGAGGCGAAACCCCGTCATGGCAAATGCCTTGGAAAATCCGTTGATCACAACCGTGCGCTCATACATTCCATCAAGAGACGCAATGGAGCAATGCCTGCCGCCATAGGTAAGCTCGGAATAAATCTCATCCGATATCACAAACAGGTCGTGTTCCACAATCACTTTTGCAATCTCTTCGAGCGCTTCCTTTGTCATAATTGCGCCCGTGGGATTGTTGGGGTATGGCAAAATAATCGCCTTTGTTTGGGCCGTGATCGCCGCTTTCAGCGCCTGCGGCGTAACAATAAAGTTGTCGCATTCCTTTGTTTCAATCGGCACGGCAACGCCGCCCGCAAACTTAACGCCGGGCATATAAGATACATAGGAAGGCGCGGGAACCAAAATTTCATCCCCCTGCTCGATCACCGCCCGAAAAGCCAGATCAAGCGCCTCGCTTGCCCCAACCGTGACCAGCGTCTGCGTCTTCCAGTCATACTGCAAAGAATAACGCTCGCTCAAATACCGCGCAATCAGCTTTCTGAGCACAGACGTGCCGTGGTTGGAAGTGTAATGCGTATTTCCACGTTCAATGGATGAAATCGCGGCCTCGCGCACATTCCACGGGGTCACAAAATCAGGCTCGCCTACCGATAACGAAATAACGTCCTTCATCTCGCTTGCAATATCAAAAAATTTCCTGATTCCGGAGGGCGGCATTTCCTCCACTGTTTTCGCTATAAACTTTCTCACGGGCTGACCACCAATCTTTCGTCCGTTTCTTCTCCCACAAGGATCACTCCCTGCTCTTTATACTTGCGCATGATAAACACTGTCACGGTACGCGTCACACCATCGATCACCGCCAGCTTTTCAAACACAAATTTTGAAATTTCCTTCATGCTGCGGCTTTTGATCCGCACACACAGATCGTAGGTTCCTGCCATCAAATAAACCGCGCGTACTTCGTCAAAACGGTAGATGCGCTTTGCAAGGTCGTCATATCCATAATCGCGCTGCGGCGTTACCTCCACCTCGATGAGCGCTTCGGCATCCTCTTCTTCCGAAACCACCTCGCGGTTCACAAGCGCGCTGTATTTGACAATCGCCTTTGCTTCCTCCAGCTCGCATATGATCTTTTCCACTGCCTGGGCGTCCACATTCAGCATCATCGCAATCTCTTCCGGCGTTGTTTTCGCGTTATCTTCCAGAATATCCAGAATTTCCAACTCTAATTTTTTTTCCATATATACTGACCATTCCTCTCCCTGTGCGAGAACCATTTCCATCGCGCACAGGCCTTTCGAATTCGTACAAAGATATTATCATTTTACCAGTTTTATCCCACGTGTTCAAGCCGCTGTTCCATGCGACAGAGAAAATAAAAATATCGCATTTTATTTCTGGACAATTGCGCAATGCCGACATATACTCATAGTAAGATAGATCAATCAAAATATCAGAATCTATGAGGTGGGATTATGAAAAAAAGAGCTTCTATTGTTTTATGTGTTGCGCTGCTCGTCACATTGCTTGTGCCTTCTGTCGCGTTTGCGGCTCCCGTGCCCGTTTCTGCCACGCTTGAACGTTCAAGCTACAAAAACGAGTATGTGGTAGGCGAGACATTCAGTCTGGATGGAGCCGTCGTTACGGTCGAATGGCACGACGCGGATACGAACGAAACAACCTATACCACGGAAGGTCCGGAGCATTTGAGGATTTCGCCCGATCCTGCGGCAAACCCGATCAAATTGAACATCAATACGTTCGGTGTCAGTTGGAGTAATGGAGATATAACATTTCCGCTCGCTCCGCTTCAAGCAGTCGGCGGATATGACCGCATCATTTCTGCGAAAATGACCGCCGCGCCGACAAAAACAGAGTATCAGGAAGGGGAGACCGCCGATCCCGCTGGCATCAATGTCATCGCGACATGGAAGTCCGGCAAGACGGAGGAATGGACTGCCGCTTCATCGAATCTGTGGGAAATAAATCCATCTGATCCCTTGACAGCGGGCGCTACCAAATTCACGGTTGTTTTCCGCGGAACGGATCCCAGCCCCAGTTTCTATCCTTTTGAGATTCCTGTCACTGTAACGGCGGTTTCGCCAGAGCCGACCTCCTCGTCAACCGTGGAGCCGACGGCAGAGCCGTCGGCTGCATCAACGCAGGAAGCAGCTGCGCAAAAAAAATCGCCGAAAACCGGTGATGAAACATTTTTATTCCCTTATATCTTTCTGGCTGTCGCAGGTTTTGCAGGAATCCTGTTCGCTGTAAAACATAAGGCAAGGTACACCGGCAAATAATAGCTTAAAATCAAAAACAGGCGAAACGATTCGCCTGTTTTTTGATTTCTGTTTTTATTTCAGTGAATCCTTGTGCGTACACAGCGCCGTATAAGTGATCATATCCGCTTCCCTGATGATCAGTTCCAACTCGTTGTCGCCAAAAGAAGTCGTCCTGCCCTCCGCATATTGGCGGTCAACCTCATCTTTGATTTTCACTACCAGCTCCGAAGATTTATCAATTTTGTGGCCTTCCTCCAGCTTGAAATGCGCGTTGAGCCAGTGCGCAATTCCCGCAAGGCCGGAATGCTCGCCGATCACAACCGAAACGGGCCTGCCCAAGATTTTATCTGTATTAAAGATGTTATAAATCTGCTCGTCCTTTAAAAGTCCATCTGCGTGGATCCCCGCGCGCGTGGAGTTAAAGTTCCTGCCCACAAACGGCGTGCGCGGATGGATTTCATAGTTGAGTTCCTTTTCAAAGTAATCCGCGATTTCCGTGATGGCCCTAAGATCCATGCCATCCTGCGTGCCCTTTAGCTGCACATACTCAATTGCCATCGCCTCAATCGGACAGTTGCCCGTGCGTTCGCCAATGCCCAGAAGCGAACAGTTAACCGAAGAAGCGCCATACAGCCACGCAGTCGCCGCGTTGCACACCACCTTATAAAAGTCGTTGTGTCCGTGCCACTCCAAAAGGCTCGACGGAACGTTTGCATAAAACCGCAATCCGTATACAATGCCCTGTACGCTTCGCGGCAGTGACGCGCCAGGATAGGTCACGCCATAGCCAAGCGTATCGCACATACGGATTTTGATCGGAATCCCGCTCTCCTGCCGAAGCTCCATCAGAGCACGCGCAAACGGAACCACAAATCCATAAAAGTCCGCTCTTGTGATGTCCTCAAAATGACAGCGCGGGACAATGCCCATATCAAGCGCATCCTTGACCACACCCAGATATTTGTCAAGTGCCTGTCCTCTGGTCATGCCCATTTTATTGAAAATATGGTAATCCGAGCAGGAAACAAGAATGCCCGTCTCCTTGATGCCCATCTCTTTGGCCATCGCAAAATCTTTTTTATTTGCGCGAATCCATGTCGTGATTTCAGGGAATTCGTAGCCGAGCGCCATACACTCCTCAAGCGCTTTCCTGTCCTTTTCCGTATACACGAAAAATTCACTCTGGCGGATAATTCCTTTCGGTCCGGAAAGCTTGTGAAGCAGCTTATATAGATCAACCACCTCTTTTACGGAAAAAGGCGTGCGCGCCTGCTGCCCGTCGCGGAAGGTTGTGTCTGTAATCCAGATGTCGTCTGGAAAATGCATTGGAACGTTCCTGTGATTAAAGGTAATTTTCGGCACCTCATCATAGTGGAACATATGGTCGTAAAGATTCGGTTCCTTCACATCCTGCAGGGTGTAGTTATAATCGTTTTCCTGAAGCAAATTGGTGCGTTTATATCTGCTCGTGTTATCCTCTGCCATCATTTTTTCTCTCCAATTCTAGTCAAGCATCGCAACAAATTCCGCAATGCGTGAAATTCCCTTTTCAATCGCCTCGCGTGAAATCGCGTAGGACAGCCTAACAAAATCGTCCGCGCCAAACGCCGCGCCTGGAATCACTGCCGCCAGTTTCTTTTCCAGTAATTTTTCTGAAAAATCAATCGATCCTTTGATTTCCTCACCATCCAGCTTGCGCCCTTTGAGCTTTGATATGTTCAGCATCACGTAAAACGCGCCCATCGGCGTTAGGCAGCTAACCCCGTCGATCTCATTGATCAGCTTCACCATCATTTTCCGGCGCTCGTCAAATTCCTCGCGCATTTTGATGATTTCATCCTGCGGCCCCACCAGCGCCTCCACACCCGCGAACTGCGCAATCGAGCAGGGGTTGGACGTCGCATGGCTTTGATAGCTGCCCATCACCTTTGCCACCTCCGGCGCGCTGGCCGTGTAACCGATCCGCCAACCTGTCATCGCATAGGTTTTAGAAAGCCCGTTCACCAGAATCGTGCGGTCGTAGGCATCCTTGCTGACGTTTGCAATGCTCAAATGCTGCTGACCGTCATACACGAGTTCTCCATAAATTTCATCTGAAATAATGAAAAAGTCGTGTTTTTGGGCAATTGCCGCAATATCTTCAATTGTTTTCTGCGAATAAATACATCCGCAGGGGTTTGACGGGTTGTTGACAATGATCGCCTTTGTTTTATCCGTCACCGCCGCCTCAATATCCTGCGCGAGCGGCTCAAAATTGTTGCTTTCCTTTGCCTCCACATAAACCGGCACCCCGTCGGCCATTTTCACGAGTTCAGGATAGGTCAGCCAGTAAGGAGCGATGATGATTACCTCATCCCCCGGGTTGAGAATCGCCTGAAATGCGTTGAACAAAGAATGCTTCGCCCCGTTGGATACCACGATCTGCGACGTTTCATAATGTAATCCATAAATTGATTTGAGGTTCGCGCATACAGCTTTCTTAAGTTCCAGCGTTCCGGATGCAGGCGTATATTTTGTCATGCCTCTTTTCACTGCTTCGATCGCCGCATCTTTAATGTGCTGCGGGGTGTCAAAATCCGGCTCGCCCGCACCAAAGCCCACCACATCGAGCCCGCGCGCCTTCATGTCCTTCGCCATTGCCGTAATTTTCAAAGTCAGCGACGGTGAAATTGCAAGTGCTTTTTCAGAAAGTTGCATTTTTATACCTCCAAATGCTTCAATAAAATCTTATTCATTTGACATGCGTTTCGCATATGCTACCGCTGTCATCCTATATATTCTAATACAAACCTCAAAGGAAAGCAAGAGCGCAAATAACTCAAAATGCAAATTTTAAAAAATAATTTTTCGTTTTGCACTCATTTTCCACCCCTGCTCAAACTTCTTGCAATTTAAACCCCAAAACGATACAATAATATATAATGTTAGATATAGAAATATATTTGGTAAGATTGGAGATTTTTTATGGCGGATTATGTACTCACTTGCTGTTCCACGGCGGACCTTCCCACGGCTTTTGTGAAGGAGCGCGAAATCAGCGTGCTTCCCTATCAATTTTTTATGGATGGCCACGAATATTATGACGATCAGGGAGTTTCCATTTCCACACATGATTTCTATGACAAAGTGCGCGCGGGCTCTATGCCTACCACGTCCATGGTAAACACCGAACGCTATACGGAATTCTTCACGCCCTTTTTGGAGGCGGGAAAAGATATTTTGCATCTAGAATTTTCTTCCGGGCTTTCCGGTTCTTATAACAACGCGCTGATGACCATTTCACAACTGAAGGAAAAATATCCTGACCGCAAGATTGAGATAGTAGACTCTCTTTCCGCAGCGCGCGGATACGGCCTTTTCGTCCATCTGGTCTACAATAAAAAAGAAGAAGGCGCAACGCTTGAGCAGGCGCGCGAATATGCCGAGGCTCTGAAATGGAAAATCACGCACTGGTTTGCGGTAGATAGTTTAGAGCATCTGCGCCGCGGCGGCAGGGTTTCGCGTGCAAGCGCGTTTTTAGGAACCATGCTCAATATCAAGCCTGTGCTTGCGTTTAACAACGAAGGAAAAATCATTCCGGTTGAAAAAATACGCGGACGCAAAAAATCCCTGATTGCCCTTGTAGATAAAATGGAAGAAGATGTCGACAATCCGGATGGTCAGATCGTTTACATTGGTCACGGCGACGCGCCGGAAGATGCCGAATATATTTCCGGACTGATCAAAGAACGCTTTCCCACCATCAAGGAAACTGTCACCAACTATATCGGGCCGGTGATCGGCGCCCATTCAGGGCCATCTACCATCGCCATTCATTATATTGGAAAACAGCGTGTAGACATTGATTTTAAGTAATTTTTTTCAGCAATAACAAAAGCTTCCGTCCACCGGGCGGAAGCTTTTGCTATAAATTTGTTATAAGTATGAAGTATGATATTGCTGCCCCTCTTCACAATTTTAAGAAATTCTTTCCAATTTATATCTTGCATTTTCATTTCCGCATACTATACTATTCTATGGGAAAAGATTCAAAAGGAGTATCATTCGATGGTAATCAAAACCTCGTTTCTGCCACTGATCATTGCGATTATCGTTGCCGTAGCATTGGGCCTTGACCGGTATATGACAAAGGCGGCGCCACCCAAGCAAAAGACATGGCTGACGGATTATAAATACGCGCACAGGGGATTGCACAATGCGGCTTTCCCTGAAAATTCCCTGCCCGCTTTTCAAAACGCGGTAGATCACGGCTTTGCCATCGAGCTCGACGTTCACCTGTCAAAGGACGGGCAGATCGTCGTTTTCCATGACAAGGATTTAAAGCGCATGACAGGCGCACAAGGCCTGATTCACGAATTTACTTACAAAGAGCTGTGCGCGCTTCGCTTAAGAGGCACCGCATATACAATCCCCACGCTTGATGAAACCCTCGCCCTGATCGACGGACAGGTGCCGATTTTGATCGAGCTCAAGAAAAAAGGATTTGCGGGCGAGCTGGAACGTAAGCTTTACGAGCGGATGCAGCATTACGCAGGGAATTATGCGGTGCAGTCTTTCTCACCGTTTTCCATCCGCTGGTTTAAAATTAACGCCCCGCACATCTTTCGCGGACAGCTTTCCTGTAATTTCTCGATTTGCAAAGAAGATTTTCCAAGTATGAGCGCAATCTGCCGTTTCTTTGTAACGAAGCTGCTGTGGGTCGTGCAGAGATTATCCGTCAACTTTATCTGCAAACCCAATTTCATCAGTTATGAGTTTCATAAGGTGAATACAAGGCTCATCCGGAGGCTAAGAAAGAGCGGCGCGCCCATCTTCGCGTGGACGGTGCGCAATAAAGAGCAGTACGAGCTTACCAAGCCCTACACAGACTCTGTTATTTTCGAAGATTTTACGCCCGAACGCCGGCGTTTCCGGCAAAAGTAAAAAAACGTTTCCGTGATGGAAACGTTTTTTTTATACTCCGGCTTCCTTTTTCCTGCTTTTCAAATAAGGAATCAAATAAGAATACCCTTCCAGTTCAATATCCTGCATTGGAATAAAGCGGATCGCCGCTCCATTGATGCAATACCGAAGACCGCCCCGTTCCTTGGGTCCGTCAGAAAAAACGTGTCCCAAATGAAAATCCGCGCTCCTCACTTCCGTGCGTACCATTCCATGCGATAAATCTTTTTTTTCTGTAACTCCCGCCTTATCAATGGGCTGCGAAAAACTCGGCCAGCCACATTCCGATGAAAATTTATCATAGGAAGTAAAGAGCGGCTCGCCTGTCGCTGCATTCACATAAATTCCCTCCTCATCGCTGTTCCAATATTCGCTGCTAAAGGGCGGCTCTGTTGCATCGTTGCATAAAACGTCATACTGCCGCTTCGATAGCTTTTTGCGCAGTTCCTCTTCACTTGGCCTGCTGCAATTGCCTGTAAGTTCCCGCATACTTAAATTCCTCCTTTCCAATGTGGCAATATCCGCCCGGATTCTGTTCCAGATACTTTTGATGATAAGATTCCGCTGCATAGTAATTTTTAAGCGGCTCCACCTCTGTCACAATCTGAGCATCATATTTTTTCTGTTCTCTGCATACAAATTCCCTGATCGTCTGCAAATCTTCTTCGTCCGTGTAATAGACTCCCGTCCTGTATTGGGTTCCAACGTCGTTGCCCTGCCTGTTTTTCAGCGTGGGATTAACCGCGTGGAAATAAAGCTCCAGAATTCCACTCAAGTCAATTACGCTCTCATTATATTGAACCCACACCGTCTCAGCAAAATTGGTATTTCCGCAGCACACGTCGTCATAAGTCGGGTTCTGAATTGTTCCGTTGGCGTAGCCTACCTGCGTTTTCACCACGCCTGTCACATGATCGAAATATCGTTGCAACCCCCAAAAACATCCTCCTGCCAAAAAAATTTCTTTCATGATTTTTTCACCCCTCCCTGATTGTTCTTATTTATTTATAAACCACTTGTGCAGCGAATCTTACAATTTTCCGATCGCGGCAAAAAATATTAACTTTTTTAAAACCTTTTTTTGAAAGGATTGACACTTCTTAGGGTAAATTATAGAATTGTATTATATATTTTGAGGAGAACAGTATGAAAAAAATCTTTGCTTTACTGCTTGCCATTGTCATCATGTGCAGCGCGGGGACTGCTTTTGCAGCGCCCGACAATTCTTCGTCAGGCGGCTCTTATGAAGTACAAGCAAAAGCCGAACCAGAAAATGGAGGAAGCGTCGAGGGTGCCGGAACCTATGCTTCCGGAAAAAATGCGGAGCTCACCGCTACGCCGGCAGAAGGGTTTATCTTCACAGGATGGGCAAACGCCGATAATCCTGACACCATCGTCAGCACGGAACCCAAGCTCGTTTATGAGCTTGAAATGAACCGTACCTATATTGCCAAATTTGCTCAAAAATATACCGTGGCAGTGGACGCCTCCCCCCAGGAGGGTGGCTCCGTATCTCAGGACGGCAGCGGCGAATATATGCTTGACGGTTCGGTAACCGTCTCTGCAGTTCCCGCTGAAAATTATTCGTTCATCGGTTGGTATACTGATCCCACGGCAAAGGACCCTATCAGCACGGATGCCAGCTACACATTCAATGTTGCGAATAATACAACGCTGACAGCTAAATTTTCCGCAACCTACACGCTTGACCTTGTGGTGTCGCCGGAAGGAACCGGAACGGTTGTGGGCGCAGGGCAATATTCAGGCGGCAGCGTTGTCACCATTGGTGCTTCGCCCGCAAAGGACTACCGTTTTTCCGGCTGGTATGATGTTTCCGCCCCGTCAAAGATCATCAGCACAGAACCGGAATACAGTCTTAATCTGGATACAAACCGCACTTTGGGGGCAAAATTTGACCGCAGCTATGGTTATGTCTTTCTGTGGGTTTTGCTCTGGATCGGGATCGGCTTCGCGGCCTTTGTAATCGTGATGAGAACCATCCGTCGGATTCGCATCGTAAATCGCAGACGGCGCAGAAGAAGGTAATATCACTCTAACACAATACGTTAAAAGGTGCTGCCTCAGCTTTCATACCGAGGCAGCACCTTTATTGTCTTTCTGCCCTTTTATCCAATCGTAATCACTTCCGCCGTTTGCACTGCCGCATCCACAAGCGCGTCAATGTCAAGCACGCTCTCCTCCTGTTCAATCCGTTCCAGCTTAGGCCGCGTAGTCGGATGCTTGGGAACAAACACCGTGCAGCAGTCCTCATAGGGCAGAATCGAAGTTTCATAGGTTCCGATCTTTGTTGCAATATCGATGATTTCAAGTTTATCCATGCCGATCAGCGGACGAAAAACAGGCATAGATGTCACGCTGTTCGTCACATAAATGCTTTCCATCGTCTGGCTTGCAACCTGCCCAATGCTCTCTCCTGTCACAATCGCCTGCGCGCCGCACTGTTCCGCCAGCCGCTGGGCAATGCGCATCATAAAGCGCCGCATGATAATCACCAGCATTTCATGCGGGCATTTTTCATAAATCTGCATCTGGATATCTGTAAAGCTCACCACATGGAGCCTGATTCTTCCGGAATACTGTGAAACGAGCTTTGCAAGATCAATCACCTTTTGTTTTGCCGCTTCGCTCGTATAAGGAAAGCTATGATAATGCACCGCATGGATCTCCACACCGCGCTTGGCAATCATATATCCCGCGACAGGGCTGTCTATCCCGCCGGACAGCAGCAGCATCGCGCGCCCGTTTGAGCGCTGCGGCATCCCGCCCGCGCAGGGAATCACATCCACATAGCCATAACACTGCTCGCGCACCTCGATATAAACCGTAAAATCAGGATGGTGCACATCCACGCTCAACCCTTCCACCGCCTCAAGAATCGTCCCTCCCAGAGCGGCGGCAAGCTGCATGGAGGAGAGCGGAAAGCGCTTATCTGCACGTTTTGCCTGCACCTTGAAAGTTGCCTTCGCCATTCCTTTTTGTGCCATATAGTCTTTGACCATGCGAATCATGGCCTCGTTGACCGCCTCCATGTCCTTTTCCATCTCCACCGCCGGAGATAAAGAATGCAGGCCAAATACTTTTTTCACTGCGGCGATCACGCGGGGCATTTGTTCATCCGTAACCCCTGTGACATAAAACCGTCCATACCCTTTTTCTATTTTTGCATCCGGAAACTCTTTGATGGCACGCTTGATCGCCTGCCGCTGCAAAGACTCAAAATGCGGTCTGTTGAGTCCTTTTAAATGAATTTCGCCATATCTCACCAATAAAATCATGTGTCAATTCTCCCAGTTCTTCTCTTTCGTTTCGATCCTTATTTTCTGATATACTTTCGAAGGATTTGCGCATTCTTTCCAATCTCCATCGCGGCAATCCTGACCTCGTCCTCTGTTGTAAAAGGCGAAAAACTGATGCGCACAGAGCCCGCCGCCTCTTCCTGTGTCAGAGAGAGCGCCTTACCGATTCTGCTTTTCCCCTTTTTGGAAGAACAGGCCGAGCCGATGGAAATATAAATCCCCGCCGCTTCCAGCATGTGCAGCAGCGTCTCTCCATTCACGCCCAGCACGGAAAGATTCACAATATGGCAGCACGCATGTTCCGCCTCCGGCGACAAAACCAGAATATCCTCTGTTTTTAGGCATTCGCTTAAAAATACTTCCCGCAAACGCTGAAAATGCTCCTGCGCCGCGTTTTCTTCAAAATAGCGTACTGCTTTTGCAAACGAAAGGATTCCCAGCGTATTCTGTGTGCCGGAGCGCAGGCCTGCCTCCTGCCCGCCGCCTAAAAGGTATGCCTTAAGCGGCGCGTGCTCTTGATAAAAGACCGCGCCTGTTCCTTTGTGTGCATGCAGCTTATGCGCGCTCACCGTATAATAATCGATGTTAGAAGTGTTTTTGAGTTTTTCTTTGCAATATGCCTGCACCCCATCCGAATGAAAAAGCGCCTGCGGATTCTTCGCCTTTACGAGCGCCGCCATTGTTTCAATGTCGTTGCGCGCGCCCGTTTCGTTATTGACATGCATCACGCTCACAAGCGCGGTGTTTTCGTCCACCGCGTCCGCAACCGCTTGTGGCTCAATCCATCCGCGCTTATCCGGCTTTAAAAAGGTCACTTGGTTGCCCTCATGTTCCAAAAAGCGAAAGCTCTCCTCCACACAAGGATGCTCTGCCCCGCCGCATACATAATTCATGATCTTTTTTTGCTTTGCGCCGCGCAAAATAACAGTATTTGCGCTTTCCGTCCCGCAGCTCGTAAAAAAGCATCTGTGTCCCACACTGCCAAACGCGCGCAGCAATACCTCTTTTGCCTCGTCTATCTTCTTTTGCACACGCGTCGCGCCCGCATACAGCGCCGAGGGGTTTTGCCATGCGTCCCGCGTATATTCCATATAGACGCTGTCACACTCCGCAAGCGGTTTTGTGGTCGCCGCATTGTCCAAATAAATATCCTGCATTCTTTGTGATTCCAACCTATCCCATTTTAGATTTACGATCCTTATTATAACACATCCTTTCTGAAATCGAAATATCCGCTTATCTCTTTGATCTTTGCTTTAGGTTCCTGCCAAAATTTCCAGTTTCTCCCCCTTTCGTTTTGTTTATTATTTTAATGAATTATTTTTAAGTAGAAACACCAGAAACTGGTTCACGAAGGGGGAAAACGTGAATATCATGCAACCATTATTTGTTTTTGCCGTCATAATCCTACTGATTCTATTGCTTTTCTTTTTCGCAAAACGGTTTGATCTTGGTCGAAAAATCTACATTACGATTACTATTCTAGCAATGATATCATACCTGATTTGGAGGGTATTATACACGCTTAATCTCAGCACCCCCCTCTCCGTTTTCTTTTCTATCCTGCTATATTTGGCAGAGGCTTTAGGCGTTTTTATTGCGCTCTTCTCCATGATTCTCTTTTTTCACGAACGCACGCCGCGCAAGAAGGCGCCCCCGCTGAAAGAAGGCTTCAATCCTTCCGTCGCCATCCTGATTTTCACCTATAACGAGCCTTTTAAACTGGTTGTGTCCAGCGCTCTTGCAGCAATGGCATTGCCTTACGAAAATAAAAAGGTCTACATCTGCGACGACGGCAAACGCGAGCTATTGCGTCAGTCTGCCGAGCGCCTTGAGATTGGCTATATTACACGCGAAAACAACGAGCATGCAAAGGCAGGCAACATTAACCACGCGCTTTCTGTAACGCAGAGCGATCTCGTGTTGATTTTAGATGCCGATTTCATTGTAAAACCATACTTGATTTCCGAGGCGCTTCCCTACTTTCAGGATGAAAAGGTCGCCTTGGTGCAGTATCCTCAATCCTTTTATAACAAAGACCCTCTCCAGCTTCTCAATAAGCGTTTATACAACGAGCAGGATTTTTTTATGCGCTATATGGAACCCCAAATTGCGGCGCATAACGCAATGATCCACATTGGCACAAACGCGCTCATCCGCCGCAGCGCTCTTGAGGAGATTGGCGGAGTGCCAACCTCCAGCATCACCGAAGACATGGCCACCGGCATCCTTTTGCAAAACGCTGGATATCAAACTATTTTCATCAACAAAGCATATGCGTTGGGCATTGCTCCTTTTCGTCTCAAAGATTTTAAATCGCAGCGCAAACGCTGGGCATCGGGAACGATGCAGGTTTTCCGGCGCATTCATCCGCTCCTCTTGCCCGGGCTTTCCCTGAAGCAAAAGGCGATCTATCTGGAATTGTATTTATATTGGTTCTCTTCCTTCCAAAAACTGATTTTCATAACGATTCCGACCGTTTTTATGGTGTTTGGCATACCGGTCGTCAATATGAACGCTGCACAGTTCGGCTTCATTGTGATACCCGTCCTGCTTCTCTTTTCGCTGAGTTTCCGCATTTTGATTGGCAGAGTGCGCACCTATAACAGCTCGCATATTTATGACACGCTTGTCGCGCCCTATCATGCAATGGCGATTCTTCAGGAATTATTCCGTCCGAACAACCGTTTTCAGGTAACCCCAAAGGACGCCTCCAAACGTTCAAAATCCGATCTTCATCCTGTCATACCGCACATTGTCCTCACCATCTGGCTGATTATTTCACTCGGCATTGCCGGATTCAAAATAGGCGCGGGCGTTTCACTTCTTCCTTTGGTGGTTTGCGCCGGATGGACGTTTTACAACCTGTATGCTCTTGCCTTCTCCATTGCCGCCGCCAAAAGCTCTAATGTGGACACGGCCGGCGAAGCGCTCAGCGTTAGCGTGGACGAAAAAATTATCTGCGACGGCTATGAGCTTCATGTCTTTCAGATGAGTTTTGACGGAATCCGCACACAAAAGCTCCCTGACGGTCAAAATCCCTTTGTCGTAGGGCAGCAATGTCCTGTCCTCGTCCCTCGTACAGGGTTTACCTACACAGCCCAATACAATGGCGATGAAAAATGCTGCTATGAGTTTTTATTTGTAGACATAGACCGCGAGAGAGCCATTCTCATGTCCAAATTCTATGTCACACAGCTACATGCGGCAAAAGCGCTTGATTTTGACCGCGAAGCGCCAGATTCCGCTTCTGAATAATCCGTTCACGCAAAAAACAGGCATGGATTTCCATGCCTGTTTTCAATCTCTGAATCTTTTTTATCTGTTGTAGGAATTGCGGTTTCCCTGATTCGGCTTTTCGTACTTTTCCAAATCCTTCTTCGCTTTTTCAAGCTCTTTTTTGGTTATCGCAAGCTCATCGTATGTTTTCATATATTCGTCGGCAATGTTGATAGAGGTGAGCATGGCAAGCTGCACGTTATTCAGGTCAGGATTTGCTTTTTTGATTTCATCCAGCTTACCGTTTACCTTGAGCGCAACCCTGTGAATGTATTCCGCGCTGTCTGTTCCGCAGATTGTGTATTCTTTTCCGCCGATACTGACAATTGTTTTGATTTTTTCCATGCGTTCCACCGCCTTGCCCCGTTTTTATTTATTATACAACATCACTTCTTTTTGTACAACCGCTTTTCCAATGAGGCGCATCTAGCGGAGCTGCGCGCCAAACTCTGTTTCCAGCGCCTTCAATATCTTTTTCATCGCGGAATCAACTTCTTCGTCCTTGAGCGTCCCCTCTGCGCTGCGCATGGTGATTGCGTAGGCTACGCTCTTCTTTCCTTCGCCGATCTGCGCGCCGCTGAATACATCAAACAGCTTCACCTTCTCAAGACGCTTTCCGCCCGCTTTTTGTATGGCAAGCATCATGTCACCCGCGCCTGTCTGCTCATCCACGATCACAGCAAGATCGCGCGTTGCGGCAGGAAATTTTGGGAGCTTAGCAAACCGCACCGCGGGCTTTTCAATCGCGTACAGTTTCTCAAGGTCAATTTGCGCAATTACCGCCTCTTTCGGCATCTCAAACGCTTTCATAACGTCCGGATGAACGCTTCCCATCACGCCGATTTTTTCTTCATTCACAAAAAGATCGGCGCTGATGCCCGGATGCAGGTACGGCTCTTTCGAGCGTTCGCAGCGAATTGTCCTGCCGGTCGTAACCATCACGATGTTCTCAATCACTCCTTTTAAATCAAAGAAATCCTTGTTTCCGCTTTGCGCAAGCGCCATCATGGGAACTTCGTGCGGAAGAGGCTGCCCTTCCTGCGGAAAATAGCCTCTGGAAACCTCAAACAACTGAAGATCGTCATTTTTCCTGTTTTGATTCAAAGCCACCACACTCAGCATATGCGGCACAAGCGTCGTGCGCATCAGCGAGGTATCGTCGCCCAGCGGGTTGATGATTTTCACGCTGCATGGCACTTCCATTCCAATCTTTGCATAATCCTGTGCACCGGCAAAGGAATACGTCACGCATTCCAAAAATCCGATGTCTTTGAGATAATCCTTAAGCGCATCCGTCTTACATTCAAAATCCGACATTCTTCCGCGGCGGATTTCAATTTTTGCGTCAGTCTCCGGAATATTATCATAACCATAGGTGCGGGCAACCTCTTCGGCGATATCCGCAACGCCATAAATATCAGAACGGAAAGTAGGCACTGTGCAAATAAGCTCGTCGCCAATCAGCCCCGTTTGAATAAACACACGGCTTAATAGCTGCTGCATCTCTTTTGCGGTGATATCCGTTCCCAGCTTCGCATTGATTTGGGAAGCGGTGGCTTTGATCACCTTTGGCTTTAAATCTTCATTGAGTATGTCAATCATTCCCTGCGCCACTGTTCCTGCCCCAAGCTCGTCAATCAAAGTCAGCGCGCGCTGCATGGCAAACATCGTGGTTGCCGCATCCACACCTTTGGAAAATCGCATAGAACTTTCCGTAGCAAGCCCCAAGCCGCGCGAGGTTTGACGAATATTGCCATACATAAACTTTGCCGATTCAAAAATGACGGTTTTGGTGTTTTCCGTGATTTCGGAATCGAGTCCGCCCATCACGCCCGCAACGCCGATTGGGCCTTCCTGATCGCAGATGAGCAGCATCTGATCTGTAAAGATTCTCTCTTTATCATCCAGCGT
>CAZQDA010000033.1:18241-27116 GCA_964592155.1 uncultured Christensenella sp. | reverse complement strand
AGGGGCAGCGGCGTTATGTGGAATCGCTGTCCGCGTATGCCCGCCAGTTTTTGGGACAGATGGAAAAACCGGATGTGGACCTCATTGAGGGTCTTTCTCCGGCGATTTCTATCGACCAGAAAACCACAGCCAGAAATCCGCGTTCCACAGTGGGGACGGTAACGGAAATACACGATTATCTGCGTCTTTTGTATGCGCGGGCGGGTGAAGTCTATTGCACCAAGTGCGGGAAAAAGATATCGCGGCAGACGGTCGACCAGATGGTTGACCGCGTGATGAAAAATCCGGAGGGAACCAAGTTGATGATTCTCGCGCCCGTGATCCGCGCCAAAAAAGGCGAGCATAAAAAAGTGCTGGAAGGGCTCGCGAAAGATGGCTTCGTGCGGGCGGTTGTGGATGGTGAAACCTATGAGCTTGAGGAAGAAATCAAGCTTGAAAAACAGCAGAAGCACTCCATCTCCGCCGTGGTAGACAGGATTATTGTGAAGCCGGACAGCGCCAAACGCGTGGCGGATTCCATTGAGACGGCGCTCAAAATGGCGGACGGGCTCGTGATCATCCGGGATATGGAAACAGGCACGGAAACGCTGATGAACGAAAATTTTGCGTGTGCGGATTGCGGCGTAAGCATTGAGGAGCTCTCCCCGCGTATGTTTTCTTTCAACAGTCCGTTTGGCGCTTGTCCGGAGTGTACGGGGCTAGGGATGATTATGAAGATTGATCCGGATCTGGTGGTGCCCGATCACACCAAGACGCTGCGGGAAGGTGCGGTCAAGGTGTCCGGCTGGAATTTTGGCGCGGTGGGAACCATTGCCAAAAACTATCTTGACGCAATGATGAAGCGGTATGACTTTGATCAGGATACGCCCTATGAAAAGCTGCCGCAGGAGGTGCGACAGGTGCTGATGTACGGCACAAACGGCGAAAAGCTGCGCGTGGAGTATGACGGTATGGGAGGTTCGGGATATTATAACGCGGCGTTTGAAGGGATCATTCCCAATCTGGAGCGACGCTATGTGGAGACCACTTCGGATTATATGAAGGGAGAGCTTGAGGGATATATGGTGGAAACACCCTGCCCTGTGTGCGGGGGAAAGCGGTATAAGCCGGAGACGCTCGCGGTGAAAATCGGAGATAAAAACATCGCGGAGCTGTCGGATCTTTCCATCCGCGCGGCGCGTGATTTTGTGAATACGGTAAAGCTTGATAACAAGCAAAAAATCATCGCCGAGCAAATTTTAAAAGAGCTCAACGCGCGCTTTGATTTTTTGCTCAATGTGGGGCTTGATTATCTGACCCTTTCGCGCGCGGCGGGAACGCTGTCCGGCGGAGAGGCACAGCGCATCCGCCTGGCCACACAGATTGGCAGCGGGCTGATGGGCGTGCTGTATATTCTGGACGAGCCGAGCATCGGGCTGCACCAGAAAGATAATGATAAATTGCTCGCGACCCTCAAAAATTTGCGCGATCTTGGAAATACGCTCATCGTGGTGGAGCATGACGAGGAAACCATGCTGACCGCCGATTATGTTGTGGACATCGGGCCGGGCGCGGGCGCGCACGGCGGAAAAATCGTCGCGACGGGAACGCCCAAGCAGATCATGGCAAACAGCAAAAGTATCACAGGGCAGTATTTGTCAGGAAAAAAGATGATCCGCATCCCGGCAAAGCTCCGCAAGCCAAAGCAGTGGATCACCGTGAAGGGCGCGCGGCAAAACAACCTCAAACATATCGACGTTTCGTTTCCCACGGGCGTGATCACAGCGGTGACGGGCGTTTCGGGCAGCGGCAAAAGCACGCTGGTAAACCATATACTGAAAAAGGCCTCCATGCAGAGGTTTTATCATTCCAAGGAGCGTCCGGGCGCGCATGACGCGATTGAAGGGTTGGAATATGTGGATAAAATTGTCGACATCGATCAATCGCCGATCGGCAGGACGCCGCGCTCCAATCCGGCGACCTATACGGGCGTGTTTGACATGATCCGCGACATTTTCGCGATGACGCAGGACGCAAAGACGCGCGGATATCAAAAAGGCCGGTTTTCCTTTAATGTCAAGGGCGGGCGGTGCGAGGCGTGCCACGGAGACGGTATCATCAAAATCGAGATGCACTTCCTGCCGGATGTGTATGTGCCGTGTGAGGTGTGCAAGGGCCAGCGCTATAACCGCGAAACGCTCGAGGTGCGCTATAAAGGGAAAAATATTTTTGAAGTGCTGGATATGACGGTGGAGGAAGCCTATAAGTTTTTCGAAAATGTTCCGCGCATCGAAAGCAAATTAAAGGTTTTGATGGATGTGGGGCTTTCCTACATAAAGCTGGGGCAGCCGTCCACCACCCTTTCGGGCGGGGAGGCGCAGCGTGTGAAGCTGGCGACGCATCTCGCCAAAAAGCAGACGGGCAATACCCTGTTCATTCTGGACGAGCCGACTACAGGCCTGCACATGGATGACGTCAAAAAGCTGGTAAAGGTGTTAAACCGCCTCGCGGACAAGGGAAACACGGTCATTGTAATCGAGCATAACCTTGACGTGATCAAGAGCGCGGATTATATTGTGGATATGGGGCCGGACGGCGGCGATAAGGGCGGCACGGTGCTTGCAAAGGGCACGCCAAAAGAAGTGGCGGAAAATGAGCAGAGCTATACGGGGCAGTATTTAAAGCGTATTTTTGACAATGCCACGCCCGAGCATTATTTGCAGCCCAAGAAAAAACAAACGAAAAATTAGCATGCCTTTCGGCACGCTGTGATTACTATGCTTGAGTGCATATATGGAGGAAATAGCCATGGTTGATGTAACCCTGCTCAGAGACAGTATCTATCACGAACAATTTCCGGCAGGAAGACCGATTCCGGTCGAGGGACCAATGAGAAAGCTGTATCTTGTCGTTTCCGGAACGGTAAGCGCTTACGATGCGGCGGGCAAAAAAATAGACAGCTTTACTGCGGGAAAGATGTTTGGCGAACAGTTTTTTTTCACGGGCAACAGCAGCCTCAGATTCCGCGCGGAAACGGCGGCAACGCTGTTTGTGATTGCAAGCGGTTCCTTTGAGACGATTGCGCGTACCTATCCGGGTATTCTTTATGAACTGCTGCGCGATGCCTGCGTATCGCCGGAGGATTTGCAGACGGTGCAGGAAAAACCGCCTGTGCGGCAGGAGTTGAAAGAAACAGATCAGCCGCTTGCAAAGGCTGTCAATGTGCGCGAAGCGCTGCGCAAAAGAATGGAAGAACTGAAAAATACGGCGGCTGTCAAACCGCCTGTGCAGCAGCCCGCGCAGCAATCTGAGCCGCAACCGGTCGGGCAGGGCGAGCCTGCTGCAGCGACTTGCGTTGCAGACCATAGCGGGTTGTTTCCGGAAGGGCATAAGGGCTATCCGGGCATACAAAAACCGGAGTATGCAAAGCTTTTGTTTGATAAAGAATATAAATGTCCAAATTGCGGGCAGGGGTTTAAAGGCAAAAAGATATTTGTGTCCAAGCTGATTCCCACTGCGCCCACCCGTTATGATCTGAGAAGGTATTATAAAGATTTCCAGATGGAATGGTATGAAATCATCACCTGCCCGCACTGTTATTTCAGCGCGCTGACAGAAAACTTTATCGAGCCAACGCACTTTTTGAAGGCGAAAATCGAGGAGCCCCTCGCAATTGCAAAGGATGGAATCACGCTCGATTTCGAGGCGGAGCGCGATCTTGACTTTGTCTTTGCGGCGCATTATCTGGCGTTGCTGTGCGCACAGGCGTTTACCATCAAACAAAAACAGATCGAGCTGCATTTGTGGTCGAACCTAAGCTGGCTGTATGAAGATGTGCCTGATAGCGAAATGGAGCGTTATGCGGCGCTTGCGGCGGCGGATGCGGGCGAACTGATTTTTATGGGCGGCGGGCTGAATAAGGTGCAGGAACAGGTCATTTGCCTGCAAACAGCAGGAATGCTGTATCGCACAGGAGAGCGGGAGACGCTTTCAAAATGGCTGTTCAACGCGAAAACCGCAAAAATGGGAAAGAAGATTTATGCCGATCTCGCGGAAAATCTCTGGCAAATGGTTCGTGAGGAAAAAGGCAACTAGATTTTGCACCAAAAAACCGTCTGCCCGTGCGCTTCTCGCGCAGGACAGACGGTTTTTTTATTTCGTAGCCTGATGACATTTTTTACAGCGGCAGTAAGTTTCCTGATATTTGTCAGTGTCCGCGTCAATGAGAATAACGAGCTCGCCTTTTAAGCTTTCAGGGGGCGTGGGCGCGGGGATCGGCCCGTTTTCCTGCTCCAGATCGTAAAGGAATAATGAGAGCGCGTCTTGTGCCATCTCCATCGCGTCCTGAGGCGAGCAGCCGCAGGAAAGGCAGCTTTCAAAATCAGGAAAGCATACGGAGTAAAGTCCGTCCTCCTCCTGTGTGACGACTGCCGGATAGCGATATTTTGTCATAGCAATCCCTCCGTTTCTTTTATAGGCCTGCCTGCCGCAGGATTGCGGCAAGCGTTCCGTTTGGAAGCTCTTCCGTTTTGTGGCGGGATACCGGAAAGGTGCGGCCCGTGAGCGGACTGAAATAAAGGTCGTGCCTTCCGCCCTCACGTTTGAGCAAAACGCCGTTTTTCATCAGAAGTTTCCGAAGCTCGCTTACTTTCATCCGGCGCATCCTTCCTGTTTTTTATCAGATAAGTTAATGATACCGTTTTGGCTGGAAAAGTAAACCCTGGATTTAATTGTAAACCTATAAAAAAAATAAGTTTACAATTAAAACATCCCATGATATACTACAAAAACAGGAATCGCAAGGGGGAAATCACATGGAAAAGACAGAAAAGAAAAAGACGGCGACAAGGGATCTCGTTCTGTGCGCGCTTTTTTCAGCGCTGATTGCAATCGGGGCGTTTATCAGGATTCCCATTCCTTATGTCCCCATCACCTTTCAGGCGTTTTTTGTCCTGCTGGCGGGATTTTTGCTGGGGCCAAAATGGGGAACAATCTCGATGCTGCTGTATCTTGCAATTGGCCTGGTCGGTCTGCCTGTCTTCACAGAGGGCGGCGGAATCCTGTATGTTCTAAAACCGACCTTTGGCTATTTAATCGGTTTTGCGGTCACGGCTTATGTGGCGGGCAGGCGTACGCAACATATGCAGGGACTGAGCGTGAAAAATTTCTTTTTAAGCGGAATGCTGGGCATGCTGCCCGCCTATCTCATCGGAACGCTCTATTTTTACTTTATCATGAACTTTGTGCTGCAAACGCCAATGGGGCTGTGGGCGGTGCTCTGGTCGTGCGTGATCGTCTTTTTGCCCGCCGATCTTCTGCGCTGCCTGCTTGCGTCGTGGCTGGCAAAACGCCTAACGCCAGTGCTGCGCAGGAAAGGAACCCTATGAAAGACGGGCTCCTCGCAGAATTGAAAAATAAGGTCATCGAGGGCGGGCGGATTACGCAAAAAGAGGCGCTGTATCTTGCGGGATTAGAAACGGAAGAGCTGACGCGCGCGGCAGATGAAATTCGCAAGGCATGCTGCGGGGATGCGTTTGATGTGTGCTCCATTGTCAACGGGAAAAGCGGCAGGTGTCCGGAGGACTGCAAATATTGCGCGCAGTCTGCGCATTATGATGCAAACCCGCGATATTATGAACTGCTTGGCAGGGATGAAATCCTCAGGGCGGCACAGCAAAATGCCATGGGAGGCGCACGGCGTTTTTCCATCGTGACCTCCGGAAAACGCCTGACAGACAAAGAGGTGGAAACTCTGTGCGGGCTTTATCGGGCGATCCGTGAAACCTGCGGGATATCCCTGTGCGCTTCGCACGGGCTTTTGACAGAGCGCCAGTTTTATATGCTGAAAGAGGCGGGCGTGGAGCGGTATCATAATAATCTGGAAACGTCGAGAACCTATTTTCCGCAAATTTGCACCACCCACTCCTATGAGGATAAAATAGCGGCGATCCGCGCGGCGCAAAGCGTGGGGCTTTGCGTGTGCAGCGGCGGAATCATTGGAATGGGGGAACGCATGGAAGACAGGATTGAGATGGCCCTCACGTTAAAGGAACTTGAGATCAGTTCCGTGCCGATCAATCTATTGAATCCCATAAAAGGAACGCCAATGGAAAGCAGAAAGGCTATTCCGATGGAGGAAGCCTGTAAAACTGCTGCAATTTTCCGCTTTATCCTGCCGGAGGCACAGCTTCGGCTTGCAGGAGGGCGGGTGAACCTTGCGGACAAGGGACGGGCGATGCTCCACGCGGGAATCAACGCAGCCATATCAGGAGATATGCTGACCACAACAGGCGTAACCCTTAAAAGCGATCTTCTTATGATTTCAGAGTGCGGATTTCAGGTGTAAAAAGGCAAAACAGGAAAAGTTATTAAGAAAGTATAAATTTTTGTGTAAATAAGTTGTAATACGTTTTGCGCGGTGTTATATTAAATATAGAATATGTAAAGGTGGCGCAGAAGTTTGAAAATACGTTTAAATCTTTATTTCATCGTAGGTGTTTTCGCAATTGTGATGAACTTGATCGTCGGGAGCCTGATTCCGGTACACGATGGTTTTATTCAAACGGCGCAATTTCTTCTGTGTGGAATCGGAATTTTCTTCTGCCTGATGGGTATTTTTGAGCAGAAGGACAGGGCGTGCAGTAAGCACGAATAAGTGAAAATCAAAAAAGGCTGTCTCAGTACACTCTGAGACAGCCTTTTTCTATTGGTTACACAGCGGTATTTTTTTCCTCTGTGTTCTGTTTGTAGCGTTTTAGACCGAGTGCTGCCGCAACCGTTCCTGCTCCCGCCAAAAGGGCCATCAGCAGCGTCCACCTGTCAAACCATACCATTGGCAGGCGCATATCCTGCGTGAGGAGGAATACCACCACCGATAGAATCGCAGCGGCAATTCCCGCCACGGTTATGAGACCGGTATGCCTTCTTGTTTGGTCTTCCTTTTTCTTCCTGCCCAAAAGCCATGCAATGCCTGCGGTCAGACCGGCCACAGCCGACAGAATCATCAGCAGCAGATCGGCAAGCGACCATGAGGCATCCACTCCTGCGAGCGGGATTCCGTTATCGTAGATGGTTTCTAACCCCGCAGGATTTTCTGCTGCGTCAGAGACCGGATAGGCCTCGCCGGTTACTGCATCTGATGGAGTGCCAGCCGCCGTCACAGCGGAACCGGCCACCTCGTTTGCCTGCGCATGCGCCGCAATCCGGGGCGTTTGATTTTCCGGTAAGCTGTTCTGATTTCCACTTGCTTCCGCTTGTTCCGCCATTGCCGCCGCATTTACCGGCGGTTGTTCTTCCGTGCCGGCAGCGGGAGGTGTGCCCATATCGTCCGGTAGATCCGGCTCCTGTGGCACACCCGCCACGGTGTCGTTCTTGCCGTCCGGTTCCCAAGGGGTTTCCGGTGCATTTGGATTTTCCGGTGCTGTCGGCGTATTTCCGCCGTTTTCTGGGTCATCGGGCGCGGGGCTTTCCACAGCGCTCCGTGCTGTCACGCTCAGTATGCCGTCCACAAACGGCGCAATGTCATATTCCGCCGTAACGTCCGCTCCGTTGCGCAAGATCACAACGCTTTCGATCACATTGGGCCGTGTTCCGGGCTCTGTGATGCTGCTTTCGGGAGTCATCTTCACGCGGAATGCGTCTGCCTCCACAAGTGTGCCTTCCGCAAGCGTGGCGTTTGCTACCGTAAACGGTGTGCCGTCATACTCCTTTGAGCCGGAGTCAGCCGCGAAGATCAGCCGCATGCGCCCGTTCCATACGGCTGTCAGCACCGTATCGCCTTTTATGGTCATCAGCTGCCCGGGGCGGTAGATCCTGCCGTCAAGGTTGCTGCGCCATCCGGCAAACACCAGCTCGCCTGCGGACATTCCGCCCGTGTTTCCCAATGCGCGCGTCTGTGTTCCGATCATGTAAGTGCCACTGTCATTGGGCGCGTTTCCTTGGGTCGCGTCTCCTTTTTCATAAGTCACGCGGAATCCGTCCGTTTTCCAGTGCGCGTACACGTCGTAGTTGCGCTTGATTGCAATCTGGTCTGAGAAGCTGCCTGCCGTATTGCCTGTTGCCGTCACAAAATACCATCCGAGGAAAGTTCCATAGCCGGGAACCTGCACCCCCTCGATAAGCGGATACTGTTTGCCATCCACTGTCATTACAATGGGCTGTGACAGGTCCGCATAGTCTCCACTGCCCGCAAATTGCATGTCAAGAGGCGCTTGGCCGATGCCGCTCTTTCTTTCGTAGAACGAGATCGTATAGTCTGTCGCATGCCATTTTGCGTATAAGGTCACAGTCTCCACCACGGTGGGGGTAAGGCCTCTGTACGCGCTTGCCGAAACGGTATCGTTTTGCCAGTCCACCGGATTCTGAAACGCGTCGTCATAATACCATCCCTCAAAGATTGCGTTGGTTCTTTGCGGATCTGAGGGGAGGTAGCTCTCGATTTTTTCTCCATGCAGCACATTGCTTCTTGCCGCAATCGTACTGCCTCCATTTGTCTGATACTGAATCTTCACAGGTTTCCTGCCATAATAAAAATCATAGACAAAACCGTTTTCCTGTTCTGCGTTCGTGCTTGCGCGCAGCTCCATGCCATCAATGTTTTTCCCTGAGAATGTTGACTGTTTGGTATAAAGCGTCTGCGAAAGCATCTCATTTTTCAGATAAGTTCTTCCCCCATAGTTTTGCACGCTTCCTGCAGGCGCGTCCGCGAGCGACTGCCCGGGCAGCGGCTCCATCCAGTAATTCACATCATACCGCACCATGTCTGTGCTGTAGGTCGGATACCATGTGATCACATTGCTAAACAGCGGGATCATGTCCGCGGTAAGGCTGATTCTTTTGGTCGTGACGTTTGCCGCGCCGATCCGCGGAGCACTGGAGTTCCATGAGTCCGGCTGTC
>CAZQDA010000033.1:0-18141 GCA_964592155.1 uncultured Christensenella sp. | reverse complement strand
GTGACGTTTGCCGCGCCGATCCGCGGAGCACTGGAGTTCCATGAGTCCGGCTGTCGATCTGCGGCAAATCCGAGATTGTCGTTCCCGCAAGCGCGGAACTCTCCGCCACCTTGTACGACGTATAGTCGCGCGGCCACGCAAGCTCGGTTCCCACAGGGATGTTTGGCTTTTCCAGCCATGACACCACCGAATAATCAACCGGCTGTGCCTCCCATACCGCGTGCAGCGTCATAGGCGCCGCAACGGGCGTTGCGAAATCGTATGCTGCTCCGTTCTTTTCAAGCGACCACCACAAAAATTTGTACCCTGCGCGCACTGGCTCTTCATCCGGCTTTAAGGCTGCTTCGCCTTCCACAACAAAGGCAGGGTCAACCGCCGTTTCAGAGCCCTCCGCTTCAAAGTGTACATAATGCGTTCCGCTGAACACTGGCACAAACGTCATATCTCCTGACGCTGTTGCCGTGCCGAATACAAATTCCGCCTCAATCCCGTCGTCAAGCGTCCAGTATAAGAACGTCTTGCCCACGGGCGGCGCTGGAATCTGGTCGGTTCTGGGAACAACCTCGTCCTGACGAATCGTTTTGGTATCGATCACCAGACCGTGCTGATCCTGAAACGTAATCACCACTTCACCCAAAGAAAGCTCTTCTAAAAGCGCCGTTGCGGCAGGCTGATCGCCGTCCGGCTGCGCTTGCAGAGTCTCTGTAGTTTCTTCCTGCGATTCCTGCACCGGTTCTAACGGTGTCTCTTCTGCCCCGGAATGCAATGCTTCCTGCCCTGATTCCCCGGGGACCTCTTCCTGTACATTCTCCGGCGTGTCTGCCGCTTCCGGTTCCCCTGGTAAGCCAGACTGCGTCTGGGAAACGGTCTTATCCTCCGGCCACTCCATCGCAAACGCTCCCGTTTGTATCAGGCCAACGCATAAAGCGATGACAAGAATGATTCCTGTCATTCGTAAGAACCTTTTTTTACCCACCTTTTTTGCCGCACCGCTTTTTTCAGAGCGTGTGCCGGATGAATGAGTCTTTCTTTCTGCGCTCATATCCATCTCCTTTGCTATAAGCCTGCAGCAGCCGCCGCTTTTCCTGTTTTGGTTATGCCGCCGACCGATTCATATTATAGATACACATCATCTTTCAACAAAGTATGGATGGTTCATGAACAGTTTTTGAACTTCTTGATTTTATATAGTTGAATTGACCGGATATATTTGCGGGTGATAAAATGTATGCGATAATACCTGAATGTATGGATATGTCTGGATAAATGGTTGAAAAAATTTTTTTGAAAAGTTTAATCCTTTTCGTATTCCTCAAGCGTCTGTCTTATAAAAAGTAAAAAGGGTGGTATGAGAATGGAAACAAAAAACCTTGTCGGAATTGTCCGGAGGGCACAGAGCGGCGATCAGAGTGCCCGACAGGAGTTATATCTTGACAGCAGTAAAAGCGTATATTTTCTCGCTTTGAAAATATTGAAGAATCCTGATGATGCGAAGGACATCATGCAGGATGTTTTTATCACGGTATTCGATAAGCTGCCCGGATTGAAACGCCCTGCAGCATATTACAAGTGGCTAAACCAAATAACAGCCAATAAGTGCATAAGCTTTATGCGAAAGAAAAAGTTTGTTCTCAGTGAGAAGCAGGACGGATTGGAGGCATTGGATTCAAAAGGCGAGGGCGGAATAAAAACACCTGAAATGCTGTGTGATGAAAAAGAAACGAGGCAGCTTATCATGGATATCATTGATGCGCTTCCCGATGCTCAGAGAATATGTGTTATGTATCGCTATTTCAGTCAATTGACGATTAAGGAAATTGCCGCTATGACCGAAACTAACGAACATACCATAAAAAGCCGCCTTGCATTGGCGCGTAAAAAGATACGCGAAGCCATCTTGGAAAAGGAAGAAAAAGAGGGCATTCGTCTGCACGCGCTTGTCCCAATTATGCCAGTGTTGATCAAATCATTCGAGGATTTCCAGATGCCGGAGAGCATGACAGCTCGGGGCTGGGAACAGATAACCAAGCGCGCGGAAAACATTGCTGTGCCATCCCAAAAGACCGCAACCTTGAATCAACTTGGATCGAAAGCGGGAAAGGATGTAGCGGGCATGGCGGCGAGGCGCACCGTTCCGTTGGCTGTGAAAGCCGCCGCTGCCGTCGTTGCAGGAGTACTCGTTACGGTGGGGATTGTTGCGGCTAATTTGTCAATGCAGCCAAGCGAATCAGATATGCCGCCTATTTCTTCAACTGCCGAGATTTCGGCACAGCCGTCCGAAGAGCCATCAGAACCATCTGAAAAGCCGTCCAAGCCGTCTGAAAAGTCATCTGAACCATCCAAGCAGGAAAGTTCCACCCCGGGCGCAGAGGATTACGCCCAATATTACGCTTCGGTGTTAGAGGGCTATCGTGCTTTTTCTTTGAGTGAACCCGAAGACTATATAGAAGCGGCGGGAATGCTGGGGGGAGACAACATAGAGATACTTATTTATGCGGAGGACCCCCGGACGGATTTTGGGTATGCCCTGCAAGACCTGAATGGCAACGGAATTCCGGAACTGGTCCTGCTGTCAAAGAGTATTCCCAATATTTGCGCGATCTATTCTCTGGTGGATAATTCCCCACATTTGATAGACAGTTTTTGGACGCGCTATTCTTGCGAAATTGGCGTGGACGGCATACTATACATTCACGGAAGCGGCGGCGCTTTTGATTCAGTTGATGGGACTTACACAATTGCACAGGACGGAACATCTCTCGTGCGAATTGAGGAAATTGGCATAGAAAGCTATGATAGCGATCAAGATTTCGATATGCCCTATGGTTATTATAGGATTGATGCAGACGGTGTAAAAACAGTTATTACAGAGGACGAAGCAGCCGATGCACGACAAAAACGTGATGAGGCAAAAGCGAATCAATGGGATTTTGATTTTATACCGCTTTGGTGAAATCGTTTCCATATTGATGAAAATAAAGGCAACCTGATTTTGTGCTTCTAAATATACTCAGCAGGAGGAAATAAATGGAACTGGTCAATTTCGTATATATAAAAACCACTGTGATAATAGCGGTTGTTGCTTTGGTTGCCCTTATCATTGCAATAAACACAATGCTTAATTATTATCCCCAAAAAACAATTGAGATAGAGCTGACAAACAAGAAAAAAATGGATCATAATGATTTGATGGACTATTATATTATTCGCTATGGCACTCAGGAAATTGAAAGCCATATCAACGAAATTAAAAATTGGAAGAATGAAAAAATTGCATCTTGTAAAGGAAATGCGAACAAAATAGCAAAATTTGAAGAGCGGTGTCTAAAAAATCGGCACAAGGCATTTCGGTTCATAGGTTATAGGACTCAAACAAGATATCAGCAACGCAACTATCAGCGATTCGCCTACAAAGTTGAAGTTACTTCTAATGACTTTTCGGTTAGTGAGCTTGCAGTTGCAAAAAGAATATCATTTTTAAAAGAGCATGATTATGATGTGACATATAATCAATATAAAAAAACCGATCAAAGAAGAGCGTTGACCAAACAATTAAAAGATAAAATTAAAAAAAGGGATAACTATACATGTCAAGAATGCGGAAAATATATGCCGGATGAGGTGGGGCTACAGATAGACCACATTATTCCGGTGAGCAGAGGCGGTAAAAGTATCCCGTCAAATTTAAGAGTGTTGTGTTCAAGGTGCAATGGACGTAAAGGGGCACAAATGTAATCAACGAATATGTGCAAAGACAGAAGATAGCCAGATAATATAAAGCAACCATGTTCATTAAATGAATATTGGAAAAATCCCGACCAGAAAAAACCGCATCGCGCACAAAAAAACGCCGCGCCTTTTTTGGCACAGCGTTTCTTTTCAAACAGTCTGCCGGAAACCGGCTGTCTTTCTCAGGAAGCGTCGGCACCCGCCCTGATTTTCGCGGGTATAGTGTCATACACCTGCACCTCTCCAAATTTTTCCACCTTCACTTCGTTGCCGTCCGCGTCATACCAGTGTTTGTATACCTGAAATTTTTTTCCAATGTGCTCGCCCATCATCATTTCTTCGGTTCCCGCAGGCAGGGACGAGTCTTGTATGTATTCCACCTCGCCTCCGCCAAAGGTTTCCAATAGCTCGGAAGAGAAATCACGCGTCAGACCGTCCGCAAATTTCGGCCCGTAGAGCTCCACCCGAATCGTTTGGGAATCGCTTCCGTCGCAGGTTGCGACAATATAGACGGGAACATCGTAAGGATTCCTGATTTTGAGATCGGGCGCGCCCGTGGCGATGGTCGCGTCCAGCCCGCCCGGAGCGTAATAGATTGGCCATGTATGACGTTCTCTCTCCACGATGTCAAGCTCGGCGCGCAGCGCGGCATTATACAGTGTGGTGGCCACCTGATCGATGCCGCCGCCGGCCAATTCCTGATATTCTCCCTGCGAAATTCCGGGCGCGCCTTTCCAGCCGCGTGCGTAAGTCCTGTCTCCGGCGATTTCGTTGAGCGACCACGTTTTGCCGGGATCGATCTGCGCGCCGTTGATGAGGTCTGCCAGCTTCCAGATGTTGTAGCGCCGCCCGTGGGAGGAGGAATCAAAGGCTGTTTCATACGAACCGATCAGCGTACCCGTGTCGTTGTAATTGGTGTCGGCAGAAATCTTTTTCATCTCTCCGGGCACTTCAAATGGCACAAAGTCCAGCGAAGCAACCTGTTCCTTGATTTTCTGTTTCAGCGCAGGAAGATCTGCTTCGAAATACTCAACTGCATGGACAGTCTCCACAAAATCCAGTGCGCCGGAAGTGGTGAGCGCGTCTTCATCGCTCTGTTTTTTCACCATCAGTGATGCGGCGGAGGGCTTTGTTTCCCATGCCGCAGCCTTGTTTTCCAAAAACGTAGTAAGCTTTGCGTCGTCCAGCGTGTATGCGAGGGCAAACGGTTTGCCGCCGTTTTGGATTGCTTCATGGAGCACGGATTCATAATCGACCGTCGCGCCGATTTCGTCCAGCGTGTAAGAAGCGCTGATCTGAAAGGCTGTTTCCACCTCATCGCTGACAACCGAAGCGTGAGACGCGGGGTTTTTCAGGGAATAGCCGATCTCCTGCTTTCGCATTTTTTGCGCCTCCGGCTCCACTGCGGATTTTGCCTGCTCATAGGTCATGCCGCTCACGTCAACGCCGCCCACGATGGTTTTCTCCTGAAAAACAGCGCTCGGGCTTACGCCGGGAGCGATTTCCTGCACCGGCTGGCAAGCCGTGGTAAAGCATAGCACAAACAGCAGGGCGGCGACAAGGACAGAAATGAATTTTATGCTTCGTTTGGTATTGTGTCTCATAAAAATCCCCCTGATTCTCCGTTCGGCGGTCTTCTTGTTTCCGGGCAGGGACATGCCAAGCATGGGCTGTGGCTTTCTGTGTCCGGAAAACAGTTCCAGTATGGTGACGGCGTACCGTTTCTTTTCCTCGATTTCCAAAGATGCTGTCGCAATATTGTCGCACGCGGCCTCCATATCTGTTTTCAGTGGCTTTTGCATCAGCCATACCACGGGATTGAACCAGTAAACCGCGCGCAAAACCAGCGTCAGGCAGCACACCAGATAATCGCCCCGCCTGAAATGAACCAGCTCGTGCCGGATTGCGAAATTGAGCTTTTCAGGGCTATTGAGCATGGAAACGGGCAACAAAAGCTTAGGACGCAGGGACGCGGTGAGCGCGGGTGTTTGAATCGAGCTTATGAGCCGCACTTTGATGCTGCGGCGGATGCCCAGCAGCTGTTTGTTTTGTTCAACGATGGATTGTACTTCCGTTGTGGGCAGCAGCGAGGTGCGCCGGATTTTGCGAGCAAGCCGCACATAGCTGACCACGGTTCTTCCGCCCACAAGAGTGATCCCGCCGATCCACAGGAGCAGCAAAAGAAGATCAAAATCCGGCGGAGAGGGCAGAGCCTGCGGCGCGGAAGAAAGAATTTCTTCGCCCGGCACGGTTGCTTTGGGCGTCGGGTCAGGCACTGTCCTGTCTGCGGAGGCAGGCTCGCCCTGCATGGTCTGCCCTTCCGAAAATGCGGTGCTTGCAGGAGAAGCGGCTTGCTCCTTGTTAGACTCATCCGCTGCGATCCCCGATGGCTGCGCTTGCAAAGGCGTCTGCGTCTCCTGCGCGGCAGCCGTGCTTTGCTGCCCGTAAGGAATGACGAAAAAATTCGTCGCGCTCTGCAGCGTAAACGGAAGGGCAAGGCGCGCCAACAGCAAAAACCAGACGAAATATTGCAGGGAGGGGGAAAGCTGTTTCCGGAATACCCGCTTGAAAAGCAGAATCAGCAGGAACAAGATCGCGGAATAAACCGTAATCTCAAGCAAGATCCGCCCCGCGTTCATTTTGAGTCACCGAGCTGGTCGATCAAAGCTTTCAATTCCGCTTCGTCGCCGGACTCGAGCCCGCTTTCCTCAATCAGGCACAAAAGAAGAGCCTTTTTGCTGTTTGCGCTTACTTTTTTGAGCAGGCTCCTGCTTTCCGCGCGGATGCAGTCCTCGCGCGGCACGAGCGGAAAATAGAATTTATCCCTGCCCTTGGCTTCAAAGCCGACAAAACCCTTGTCGCACAGTTTTTTCAGGTAAGATGCGTAAGTACGGTAGCTCCAGTCCATGCTGCCCCCCATCGAATCAATCACGCCGGAAAGCGGCTGGGGATCTTTGCCCCACAATGCGTTCATTACCATCCATTCAGAATAAGTCAGTGTTTCGGTCATCGTAAAATCCTCCCACGGGTGCGGCATTGGAACTGTAATAGAAAGTTGTGATTGCAAATGCAAGCTTATGATTATAACTATAATCATAAAAATAGATTTTGTCAACATGAAAAATTAAAATTGCGGAAACAAAATTCAGAATGCGCGTTTACCCAAATTTTACATTGCGCACGCTTTTGTTTTATTTTATAATTAACGTGGAAATATTTTGGAATGAACGAGGTTAGCAAAGAGAAATGCCGGTAAACGTTGTGCTGGTCGAGCCAGAAATACCCCAAAATACAGGGAATATTGCACGCACCTGCGTTGTGACGGGGAGCGCGCTTCATATTGTAGGCAAAATGGGGTTTTCGCTTGATGAAAAGCATGTGCGGCGTGCCGGACTCGATTATTGGGCTGATTTAAAACTTTATATGTATGATTCTTTGGAGGAGCTTTACCAAAAATACCCGCAAGGCGATTTTTGGTATTTTTCTTCTAAGGTGACGCAAAATTTTGATCAGGCGGCCTATTCCGGCGATTGCTTTCTGGTGTTTGGCAAGGAAACGGCAGGGTTGCCGCGCGAGCTTTTACTGGCGCATGAGCAGAGCGCTGTGCGCATACCGATGCAAAAGGAGCAGCGGTGTTTGAATCTTTCCAACGCGGTTTGCGTGGGAGTGTATGAGGCATTACGGCAAAATGGTTATTTTCACATGAAATAAACGATAGATTTTTACTGGGGGAAGATGCATGGATTTATGGAGTATTTTAATGTTAATCGGCGGATTGGGCTTGTTTTTGTATGGCATGAAGCTGATGTCGGACGGCCTTGAAGCCGCGGCGGGCGATAAGCTGAGAACAGGCCTTGAGCTCATGACCAAAAACCGTTTCGCGGCGCTTGGGCTGGGCGCGGGGGTCACGGCGGTCATTCAAAGCTCCTCGGCGACTACTGTGATGGTGGTAGGGTTTGTAAACGCGGGGCTGATGTCGCTCACACAGGCGATCAACGTGGGAATCGGCGCCAATATCGGCACGACGATCACCGCGCAGATTGTAGCGCTCAAGGTGACGGAGTTTGCGCCGCTTGTCCTGTTTGCGGGCGTTGTGATTATGCTGTTTGTCAAAAAGCGTTCCGTGCGCCGCATCGGTGAAATCATCGGCGGTCTGGGTATTTTGCTGTTTGGCATGGAGATCATGTCCGAGGCCGTAAAGCCGCTGCGTGAATTCCAGCCGTTCATCGATATGCTCAGTTCTTTCCAGCAGCCGTGGATCGGTCTTCTGGCCGGGCTTGCGGTTACTGCGATCATTCAAAGCTCTTCTGCCACGATGGGTATCATTCAGGCGTTTGCCATGCAGGGCGTAATGGGGCTTGATTCTGCGGTTTATGTTATTTTAGGACTCAACATCGGCACGTGCGTCACAGCGATCATTGCCAGCCTGTCCGGAACCAAAACGGCAAAACGCACAGCGATTGCGCTGTTGTTTTTCAATATTTTAGGGTCGATTATTTTCATGCTGTTGATGCGGTTTCTGCCCATTGTGGACTGGATTAAGTCGTGGACGCCGAATTCTCCGGTCAACCAGCTTGCGAACTTCCATACATTTTTCAATGTGGCAACCGCAATGATCTTTATCTGGTGTCCGCAGGTTCTTGCAAAGATTGCAAACTTCATCATCAGGGGCGAAGATAAGAAGCTCGAGGGCAAGAAGCTGAAATATATTGATAAAAATGCGGAAAGCCCGCCGGTTGCGGTTGGGCAGGCCATTTTGGAGGTTGCGCGCATGGAGCGCCTTTCCGGTGAAAACTTTAACCTCGCGATTCGCAGCTTTTTGGAAAGGGATGAAAAGCTGATCGAGGAAGTAAGCGAGAATGAAAAGGTGGTCAACTACTTAAACCATGAAATCACAGACGCGCTCGCCCATGTAAGCCAGACGGGGCTTTCGGAGGTCGACTCGCGCACGGTGACCGGAATGCTGCATGTGATTATGGATATCGAGCGTATTTCCGACATCGCGCAAAACATCGCGGATATTGCGGCGATCCGGCTGGATAAAAAGATCAAAATGTCCAAAAAAGGCACGCTGGAAGTGGAATTCATGGCGAATAAAATCAACGAGGCGTTTGCCCTGCTGCGCGAAGCGCTGAAGGATAACAACAGGCAAAGCGCGCAGCGCGTGATGGAAATCGAAGACGAGGTTGACCGCTATGAGGCGAAGATCAAGAAAAACCACGTGAAGCGTCTTAAAAAAGGCGAGTGCACCGCGCAGGCGAGTACGCTGTTCACAGATATCATCACAATGTGCGAAAGAGTCGCCGACCATGTGGCGAACATTGCCGCGGTGTATTTGCGCGGAGAGCTCCAATAGGCAAGTTTTGCTTGCTTATTCAGGGGTTATTGATTAAAATAGGAAGTGTGCGAATGAATTCTTATCAAAGGAGTATACCAAATGATGAAAAAAACGATTGAAGATATCGACGTTCAGGGGCAAAAAGTACTTGTA
Organism: uncultured Christensenella sp.; assembly: GCA_964592155.1. GTDB lineage: Bacteria > Bacillota > Clostridia > Christensenellales > Christensenellaceae > Christensenella. The sequence continues at coordinate 8,921 of CAZQDA010000033.1, read as the reverse complement.
CGCGTAGATTTTAATGTGCCGCTCAACGAAAAGGGTGAAATCACGGACGAAACCCGTATTCAGGCGGCGCTGCCCACGATTCAGTATTTGCTTGACCACGACGCAAAGGTCATTCTGGCTTCCCATCTGGGGAGACCGAAGGGAGAAGTGAAGCCGGAGTTTTCTCTTGCGCCGGTTGCCCAGCGCCTCGGTGAAATCCTGAATACAAAAGTCATTTTTGCAAAAGACTGTGTGGGAAAAGAAGCGCAGGACGCGGTGGCTTCTATGCAAAACGGGCAGGTTGTGCTGCTTGAAAACCTCCGTTTCCACAAGGAGGAAACGGCAAACGACGCTGCGTTCGCAAAAGAGCTTGCGAGCCTTGCGGATGTGTTTGTAAACGACGCGTTTGGAACGTCCCATAGGGCGCATGCTTCCACGGCGGGCGTTGCGGATTATCTTCCTGCGGTTGCGGGATATCTCATCGGCAAAGAGCTTTCCGTCATCGGCAAAGCGCTGCAAGATCCGGAAAGACCGTTTATTGCGATCCTTGGCGGCGCAAAGGTTTCCGACAAGATCGGCGTAATCGAAAATCTCCTTTCCAAGGTCGACTGCCTGATTATTGGCGGCGGCATGGCGAATACATTCGTAAAAGCACAGGGCTTTGAAATGGGCAAATCTCTGGTGGACGACGAGCGGCTCGGGCTCGCGCTCGACCTGATGGATAAAGCGAAGAAAAAAGGAATCAAAATTATGCTTCCGTCTGATTTCGTGGTCGCAAAAGAGCTGAAGGCGGGTGTGGAGACGCATGTTGTTCCGGTGGACAATATTCCGGCGGACGCGATGGCGCTTGACATCGGACCTTCCTCCAGAATCATTTTCGCAACGGAAATCAAGCGCGCGAAAACGGTCATCTGGAACGGCCCCATGGGCGTGGCGGAGATTTCTGAATTTGCGGGCGGCACAAAAGCGATTGCGGAAGCAATGGCAGAATCCTCGGCGATTACCATCATCGGCGGCGGAGACAGCGCAGCCGCTGTGAAAAAACTGGGATTTGCAGATAAAATGTCCCATATTTCCACGGGTGGCGGCGCTTCCCTGGAATTCATGGAAGGCAAGGAACTGCCGGGCGTGGCGGCGCTCAACGATAAGTAAAGCCGGAATAAATTGAAGTTGCAAGAAGAAAGGACGGAGAAATCCGTCCTTTTCAAAAGATTATTATTTTGAGGGGAGTTTAAAACATGAGAAAACCAATTATTGCAGGAAACTGGAAGATGAACAAAACGCCGGATGAGGCGGCAGCGCTCATTGATGAGCTGAAGCCTTTGGTTGCGGACGCAAAGGCGCAGGTTGTGGTGTGCCCGCCGGCGGCAGACCTCGCGGCGGCGGCAGCAGCGCTTAAGGGCTCAAATATCGCGCTGGGAGCGCAGAACCTTGATTACCACGATTCCGGTGCATATACAGGAGAAATTTCGGCGGATATGCTTTTAAATCTTGGTGTGGAATATGTGATTATCGGTCACTCCGAGCGCCGCGAGTATTACGCGGAGACAGACGAGACTGTGAATCTGAAAGCGAAAAAGGCTCTGGAAAAGGGGCTGATCCCGATTATCTGCGTGGGCGAAAAGCTCGAGGAACGCGAGAGCGGCGTGACGGCGGAAGTTGTGCGCAAGCAGACAAAGCTGGCGCTTGAAGGGCTTACGGCTGAGGATGTCAAAAAGGTCGTCGTCGCTTACGAGCCGATCTGGGCGATTGGAACGGGCAAAACGGCGACAAACGACGATGCGAACAACACCATCAAAGAAGTGCGCGCGGCCATCAAAGAAGTGTTTGGCAGCGTCGCGGATGAGGTAAGAATACAGTATGGCGGGAGCATGAATCCTAAAAATGCGTCTGAGCTGATGGCAATGAGCGATATCGACGGTGGACTCATTGGCGGAGCGTCTTTAAAGGCGGAGGATTTCTCCAAGGTTGTGAATTATTAACGCCATAGGTATTTGATCTCAATTTAGAAAAGGTGGATAGTCAATGAGTTTCACAGCATTAATTATTATGGACGGCTTTGGCCTCACGCAGGATACGGAAGGAAACGCGATTTATGCGGAGGGCACGCCAAACATCAAAAGATTGATGGCGGAATATCCGACTACACAGCTTGGCGCGAGCGGGCTTTCGGTCGGGCTGCCGGACGGACAGATGGGTAATTCCGAGGTAGGGCACCTGAATATCGGCGCGGGCCGCATCGTTTATCAGGAGCTGACACGCATCACGAAATCGATTGCGGACGGAGATTTTTTCAGTAAGGAAGAGTTTCTTGCCGCAATCAAAAACGTAAAAGATCATAATTCCTCCCTGCATCTTGTGGGGCTGATTTCCGATGGGGGCGTGCATAGCCATCAGGAGCATCTTTATGCGCTGCTAAAGCTTGCAAAAGAGAACGGGCTGGGCGACAGAACGTATATTCATTGCCTGATGGATGGCAGGGATGTTCCGCCGGACAGCGGAAAATGCTTTATCGAGCAGCTTGAGGCGAAGATCAAAGAAATCGGCGCGGGCAGAATCGCGACGGTGATGGGCCGTTATTACGCAATGGACAGGGATAACCGTTGGGAGCGCGTCAAGCTTGCCTACGATGCGATTGTCAGGGGCGAAGGACTTACCGCGCCGGACGCGGTACGTGCCATGCAGGATTCTTACGACAAAAAAGAGTTCGACGAGTTTGTGAAGCCCACAGTAATCACGCAAAACGGCGAACCGGTCGCAAAGCTCGCAAAAGATGATTCCATGATCTTTTTCAACTTCCGTCCGGATCGGGCGAGAGAGCTGACCCGCAGCATCATAGACGAGGCGTTCACAGGCTTTGACCGCGACTATTTCCCAACGTATTTCGTATCGATGACGCAGTACGATAAGACGTTTGAGAATATCCATGTGGCCTACAAACCGCAGACGCTTAAGAATACGCTGGGCGAATACCTCGCGCAGAACAAGAAAAAGCAGTTCCGCATTGCGGAAACAGAGAAATACGCGCATGTGACGTTCTTCTTCAACGGCGGCGTAGAGCAGCCCAACGAAGGGGAAGACAGAGTGCTGATTCCCTCACCCAAGGTTGCGACCTACGATCTCCAGCCGGAAATGAGCGCGCCGGAGGTGTGCAAAAAGGCGGTGGAGCTGATCGAATCACAGCAGTATGACGTGATGATCCTCAATTTTGCAAACTGCGATATGGTAGGGCATACCGGAATTTTCGAAGCCGCTGTGAAGGCGGTGCAGGCAGTGGATGACTGTGTGGGACAGGTGGTGGACGCCATCACAAAGATTGGCGGAGAAGTGCTCATCACGGCTGATCATGGAAATGCCGAAATCATGGTCGATCCGGATACGGGCGGCCCGTTCACGGCGCACAGCACCAATCCTGTGCCGTGCATTCTCGTAAGCGAGGCGCATAAGAACGACACGTTGCGTAAAGACGGAATCCTTGCTGATCTTGCGCCGACCATGCTTGACCTGATGGGCTTGCCACAGCCCGCTGAGATGGAAGGCAAAACATTGCTGGAAAAATAATGGATTGCAATTAAATGCAAAGAGGCTCCCCAAAGATGTGATTTCGTCTAGGGGAGCCTTTGTGAATTGTGGCAATATATTGGCGATGCAAGGTGCGAAAGAAACCATTGTATACTCGACTTTCGACAGTGGTTGTGATAGAATAAATACTATGATAGAACGGTATGGAAACAAAGGAAGAAGGAGAATGATATGGGCGGGGAAAAGGAACTGAAGCAATTGCTGCACCGTTTTGCGACTGCGGGGCTTGTGGACAAAAATGTGGCAGAGCTTTTGAACTGCTTTTCGTCATCCATCCTTGGAATCGGTCTTGGCGAACAGGGGTTCGTAACCTCGCTGGAAGATGTTATAAACGTATTGGAATCAACCGTGAAAACAGGGGATAACACAGTATATACGCTGGAATATCCAAGAGTGGAAGTTTTGAGGCCCGCGGAGAATTTCGCTATCATCTGCGCAGATGTGCAGGTGAATGCCGAGAAGAGGGGCAAAGAGCAGAAAGTGATCAGGAGCAGATTTCAGCAATCGCTCACTGTGATTCTGGAGCAGGGCGAATGGAAAATTTGCGGTTTGCACGCATCGCAGCCGGTAATCACGGAGGAAGATATCGAGGCGTATCCTCTGAAATTTGCGGAAAAAACACTGCGTAGTTTAAGAGAAAAGATCGGTGAGCAGACCTATCTGGCAGAAGAGCAATACCGCAGGGCGGTGCTCGCGGATACGGTCGCTTTTTACATTATGAATTTTACGCGGGATTGCATTGAGCAATGCCAGCTTCAGGGTGATATTTGCGCCTATGCAGATCAGGGGACTCCCTATCAGCAGTTTATTCTGGATAAATCCCCGGATTATATTTTTGAGGACGATATTGAATTGTTTTTGCGCAGCCTTTCTTTAAACAGCATTGAGCAGGCGTTTCAGGCCGGTGAGGGAGAGGTATCCTGCACTTATCGCATGAAAGTTACAGACGGGCGATATGTCTGGATGAAAACAACCGTCCGTTTGATTGAGGACTTCGTGACTGGTGACAAAAAGGGAATTATGTACGTCAAAAATATCGATGAAGAAATGCGCACCGCGGCTGCAATCAGGGAAAAGGCCGAGTATGACAGCATGACGCAGGTTCTTAACAAAGGGACGATGATTCAGCGCATGGATTCGTTACTCAAGCAGACCTGTCCATCGGCGGGCGGCGTATTTCTGATGATCGATGTTGACGATTTTAAAAGAATAAATGATAATTATGGACATCCGGCGGGAGATCAGGTGCTGATCAGGATTGCAAAGCTGTTGCGGGAAGGCTTCGCGCCCCCCGCGCTCATCGGAAGAATGGGCGGAGACGAGTTTTGCATGTTCCTGCACGGCGCGCAAATCGATGAAGCAATGAAGCAAAAAATTGAAGGGCTGCTGGATGGGGTGAGGCACATAAGCCTGCCGGAAACGCCTGGAATCCACTGTTCGGTCAGCGTGGGCGCAGCATGTATGACGGGCTGTAAGTTTAAGGAGATTTACCGTGCCGCAGATGCGGCGCTCTATGAAGCAAAGCGGGCGGGGAAAAACGCCGCCGTTTACCGTTGAATCCGGTTTGCAGAGATTTTAAGGAATGCAGGTCATGCAAATTGTTAGCATCCCTGCTTTGGCGCGCATAGCAGAAATCCAGCCGTCCGGGCATGAGATTCTGAGAGTTGAAAAATTGCGCCGGATGCGGTTTCAACCTTTTTTATCCTCTGTGAAATTCCCTGTGTTCTTTTATAAAAAATAATTTTAAGGTAGATAAAACGGGACAGATATATTATAATAACGTTAAAGATAAGAAATCAAAAAACAAGGGGGTCTTTACCATGATACAATTAATCTACGCAAAAAAAGGCAGTGGGAAAACAAAAAGACTGATTGATCTTGCAAACGCGGAGCTCAACACCACAAAGGGCGACGTTGTTTTCATCGATGACGACAAACGCTATATGTACGATGTCGCGCATCAGGCAAGGTTTGTGGATGTGAAAGATTATGGGATTGAATCCGGGGATGCGCTGTATGGCATGCTGTGCGGAATGGTCTCCCAGAACTATGATATTGAAGCGGTTTATATCGACGCTTTTTTGAAAATTGTGAAGCAGGACGTCGCGCAGATCAAGGAACTGATGGATAAGATCGACGCGCTTTCCGAAGCAAACGGCTTTAAAGCAGTGATCATCATCAGCGATGATCCCGGGAAAGCTCCGGATTTCCTGAAGGAACGCATTATCTAAAAGCGGCGTTTTTTGGTAAAGATATAAAATGGCGGAGGAGCGCTCGGCGCCCAAGGTTTAAGTTGCCGGAGTTTTGCGGATTCCTAAAACCCGCGGGCCGGGGCAACAACATAGAGAAATTTGCGTTAAGCCGGAGGAATCCGGCTTAAGGCGGACAGTGCCGGTTTGCACGAGACTGCCTGTTTCCGTGGGTTTGCGCGGGGCATGGGCGGTGATGGTTTGTGCGGGGTTTCTAAGCTGTCCGCTTTTCGCGTTTTAGATGAAGGAGAATAAGGACAATGCAGGTTTTAAGTACGCGTGGAAAGGTAAGCCCTGTTTCCGCGACTCAGGCGGTTTTGCAGGGGATTGCGGCAGATGGCGGGCTTTTTGTTCCGCAGGAGTTTCCGCAGATTGATTTACACGAAATGGAGGCATACGCGGCGCATGAATACGATCTGTTAGCGGCGCGGGTGTTGCAGTATTTTTTTGATATTCCGGAAGAAAGTCTGCGCGAGATCACCCAGCAGGCCTACGGGACGTTTGACGACAGTCTGGTTGTTCCATTGAAGGAACTTTCCGCAACGGAATATGTGATGGAGCTTTCTCACGGACCGACGCTCGCGTTTAAAGATATGGCTCTGCAGGTGCTTCCGAGGCTCATCCGCAAGGCGCTTGAAATTCACAAGCAGGAGGAGAGCGTACTCATTTTGACCGCCACCTCGGGCGATACGGGAAAGGCGGCGCTGGAGGGATTTAAGGACGTTCCGCGCACGGCGATCGAGGTGTTTTATCCGGTGGACGGCGTGGCGGATATGCAGCGGCTGCAAATGGTCACGCAGGAGGGCGGCAATGTCGCTGTTTGTGGTGTAAAGGGAAACTTTGACGACGCGCAGACAGGCGTGAAGGAGCTCTTTGCAAACGAGGAACTGAGAGCCTATTTGAAAGAGGCGGGCTATACCTTCTCTTCTGCAAATTCCATTAATTTCGGGCGGCTGATCCCGCAGGTCGCGTATTACGTTTACGCTTATGCAAAGCTCGTCGCGGACGGAAAAATAAACAGCGGACAGCAGATTAATTTTGTGGTGCCCACAGGGAATTTCGGAAATATCCTCGCGGGATATTACGCCCAGCGCATGGGTGTGCCCATCAAAAAGCTGGTGTGCGCCTCCAACTGCAATAATGTGCTGACCGACTTTTTCCACAAGAGCGTATATGACACAAACCGCACCTTCCATAAGACGATGTCTCCCTCTATGGATATTTTGATTTCAAGCAACCTGGAACGGCTGCTGTTCGAAATCGCGGACAGGGACGAGGCGCAGGTGTGCGCGTGGATGGACGCGCTAAAAACGAATGGCAGATACGAAATTCCGCAGGAAATGAGCAAACGCCTGAACACGCTGTTTTTTGCTGATTTTTGCAGCGAGGCAGAGACGGCGCAAACCATCAGGCATACGTTTGAAACCTATGGTTATCTCATCGATACGCACACGGCGGTTGCGCAGTGCGTCTATGAGAAGTATAAGGCGGCGACAGGGGATGATGCGGTGAGCGTGGTCGTTTCCACGGCAAACCCCTATAAATTTACGCAGGACGTGCTTGCCGGCGTATCCGGCGAGAAGATCGAGGATGCGTTTTTAGCGGCGGAGCGGCTCTCAGAGCTGACGGGCACACAAATCCCCGCGCAAATCAGCGAATTGCGCGAAAAGCCTGTGATGCATAGCGAATGCGCCGAAAAAACAGGGCTCCTTTCCGCGGTGCGCGAGTTTATCGAACGGATGGGAGAGTAAGGCATGGACGCAGAGAAGAAAATCATTTTCAGTGGAATTCAGCCTTCCGGAGACCTGACGCTCGGAAATTATCTGGGCGCTGTCAAAAACTGGGCGGCGTTGCAGGAGGAATACCATTGCTATTACTGCGTGGTGGATCTGCACGCAATTACGGTTCGTCAGGATCCCGCGACGCTCAGGAAGCGTACGCTTGACGTAATGTCGATTTTGATTGCGTCGGGGCTTGATCCGCAGAAGAATATATTATATATGCAGTCGCATGTGAGCGCGCACGCGGAGCTTGCGTGGATTCTGAATTGTTTTACCTATATGGGCGAGCTTTCCCGCATGACGCAGTTTAAAGAAAAGAGCGCGAAGGTGGGAGATAACATCAACGCGGGGCTGTTTACCTATCCGGCGCTGATGGCTGCCGACATCCTTCTGTATCAGGCGGATCTTGTGCCGGTGGGCGTGGATCAGAAGCAGCATTTGGAGTTGACGAGAGACGTTGCAACACGTTTTAACAATATCTACGGGGATGTGTTTACCATTCCAGAGCCGTATATTCCCAAGGCAGGAGCAAAGATCATGAGCCTGCAGGAGCCGGAAAAGAAAATGTCCAAGTCGGACGACAATGAAAATGCGTTTATTGCGCTGCTCGATCCGCCGGATGTGATCACGCGTAAGCTAAAGCGCGCGGTGACGGATAGCGATGGTGAAATTCGTTTTGCGGAAGATAAGCCGGGCGTTTCCAATTTGCTTACGATTTATTCCGCGATCACAGGCAAGGCGCTTGCGGAATGCGAAGCGGAGTTTGCGGGGCAGGGTTATGGCGTGCTGAAGCAGAGGGTGACAGACGCGGTGATTGCGGAGCTTGAGCCGCTGCAAAAGCGGTATGCGCAGGTGCGCGGAGATAAAGCCTTCTTAGAGCAGGTCATGACGGAAAACGCGCAAAAAGCAGAACGTGCCGCAAAAAAGACGCTGCTTAAAGTACAGAAAAAAATTGGGCTTGCTCCCAGAAAGCTATAAACGGCGGCAATCAGGAGCGTGCAGTCGAATATGCGATAAAAAAGACGGCAGGGTGACCCGCCGTCTTTTTTGCGTAAGTGCGGGTAAATTGATAGCAATATAAAAAACGATTCTGTATTGTTTTTTGTATTGAGAAGCGCATCCAAAACAGTTACAATACAGGCATAACGTAAGAGAGGTGACGAAGCATGAAAGAAAACAAGTATGACGACAACACGTTTTTTGAAAAATACAGCCAGATGGATCGTTCCCAAAAGGGGCTGGATGGGGCGGGCGAATGGCACGTACTGCAAAAAATGCTGCCCGACTTCCAGGGAAAACGAGTGCTCGATCTGGGCTGCGGATTTGGATG
>CAZQDA010000032.1:0-27469 GCA_964592155.1 uncultured Christensenella sp. | reverse complement strand
TGATACAATCTGCTTATAACAATTTGTCAAAAGACTCGTTATAAGTTTTTGGTATCAAGTGTATATGCAAACGGCTTATCGCAAATTGTATTTTATCTGTATTATGTTAAACTGCTGTGAAACTGTTATAAAAACAAAGGGGGTTGCAAAGTATGGAGGCATTTGAAAAAGAAGAATTTTTGGGGAATGGCGTAGGCGATAAAAACGGGATGTCATGGACGTGCAATTATTGCAAGGTGGTCGGGAGCTTAAAGCCTGAACTATCGGCACAGGATAAGCAGCGGCTGCGCACGCTTGCCCAAGAAGTTGCACAGATTGCGCAATGGAGTATTCAGGCGGAAAAGAAAAAATTATGGATCGATCAAAATGAGGGAAGGGACACCCGGCCGTTGATTTTTGCCGATCCGGAAAACGCGTGGTATGAGCTGATCCCAAGGGAGCAGCTTGCCTGTGAGGGAGACCTTGCAAGGGTATGGGAATTTTATTTGCGGAAAGAGATTTTTTGGGCGAATAAAATCAAAGACGATCGTGTGATACGCCCATCTTTTGCGGTACACTATGTTTTTGAGCAGAGTGATTTTGGGCTGGAGGTCAAAATGGAGGGGGAGGGCAAAGGCGCTTTCCGATACCTTTCTCCGCTGCAGGACTATCATGATCTTGAAAAGCTCAGAAAAAGAAAAATAGTCGTGGACTACGAAAAAACAAACCGCTTATTTGCGCTTGCAAGAGAAGTTTTCGATGGAATTATGGAAGTAAGGCTGGAAGGCTCGTGGTGGTGGTCGTTTGGCCTCACGGGAGATTTGATTAAGCTTCGCGGAATGGAGAACATGCTGTTTGACATGTATGACCATCCCGATGAGCTGCACAAGCTTATGGAATTTTTGAGGGACGACAGCCTTGAAATGATTGATTTTTTGCAGGAACAAAAATTGCTCTCGCTGAACAATAATGGAGATTTCATTGGAACAGGGGCATATGGATGGTGCGATGAGCTTACGAGCGGCGTGTTTGATCCGGAGTGGATCAAAACGGAAAATATGTGGGGATTCGCGGAAAGTCAGGAGACGGTGAATGTATCGCCCGCACAATTTGAAGAGTTTGTATTTCCGTATCAGCTGCCCATCCTTGAGAAATTTGGACTGAACATTTACGGCTGCTGTGAGCCGCTGGAAAACAGGCTTGAGATTGTGAAGCGCATCCCGAGGCTGCGCAGGGTGACGGTTTCGCCATGGTCTGACACGCAAAAGATGGCGCAGCAGCTCGGGCGGGATTATACCTTCAGCTGGAAGCAAAATCCGGCTTATATTGCGGGAAGCGAAATAAATGAAGAAGAGATTCGCAGGGAGATCAGAAAGACTCTCGAGCATGCGAAAGAAAATAAATGCCAGGTTCAAATATTGATGCGTGATATTCTGACCTTGAGCAAACGAGAAGAGAACATCATCAAATGGACCCAGATTGCGATGGAAGAAGCAATGAGCTATTGAAGAAATTGCAAAGCAATGAGAGGTTTGACCGATGCACAAAAAAAGATCTGCGAAAATGCAGATCTTTTTTTTGTGCGTATTAGATTATTCAGCGCCCAGTGCGGCCATCGTAATATAATTATACGGCTGGTTGAAATGGGGAAGGAAGAAGATATCCAGCAGTTTTAGCTTATCAATAGTGACGCCTTCCTCAATTGCGAGTGAAAACATGTGGATGCCCATTGAAATATCCTCATAGGATGCGATTTGCGTTCCAACAACGCGGCGGGTATTCTTTTCATAGACGATACGGATTTTAACGCGCTTATTGTCATGAATAAATGCCGGTTTCTGCAAATCTTCATAGTCAGTATGCAGAACCTCCATTCCTGCCTTTTCTGCGGCTTTCAGGTTAAGCCCTGTGGACACCATGTTATAACCGTAAATGCTGATTCCGTTTGAGCCCTGAACGCCGGCAGACTCAAGAGGCGTGCCGCATGCGTTGTGCGCCGCCACGATTCCGCTTCTCACTGCGTTTGTCGCAAGAGCAATATAGGAGGGAGCACGTAGCGCGTTACTGTAAACCGTTGCGCAGTCGCCTACGGCATATACGTTTGGCAGGCTCGTTTCCTGATGCAGATTCACCTGAATCGCGCCATTTTGGAACAGCTCCAGATTTTCTTGCGCAAGACCGCTGTTGGGCACGAATCCAATTGCAAGAATCACAAGCTCGGCCGCATATTCGCCGCGGTCGGTGACGATGGAGCTTACTTTGCCGTCGCCCTTGAGTTCCTTTACAATCTCGCCGAAGTGAAGCTCGATTCCATTGTCGGAGAGCACCTTGTCCATATCATGCGTAAACCACGGATCATAGTAGCTGGAGAGGGAGGTATCCTGCGCCTCAAACAGCATGGCTTTTTTCCCGCGGCGGCGAACCGCTTCCGCAATTTCCACACCAATATATCCGGCACCAACCACTGCAACATTTTTGATGGCATCGTTGTCAAGGGCTTCATTGATTTTTTGACCGTCCTGGAACAGCTTTACAACATCTACATTTTCAAGGTCAAGGCCATCGATCCTTGGGATAATGGGGCGCGATCCTGTTGCGAGGATCAGCTTGTCGTATGTCTCCACGATCTCGTTGCCATCCTTACCGGAAGCATAGACCTTTTTTTCGTTAAAGTCGATATTCGTGACTTCCGTTTCCATATAAACGGTAGCGTGCTTTTGTTTAAAAACATCCTGCGAACAATAGAAAAGACCGTCAGTTCCATCGATCTGACGTCCTACCCAGAGCGCCGTACCACAGCCAAGATAGCTGATATTGGAATTGCGGTCAATAATAACCAGTTCGTTATCCGGATAATGATCCAGAATTGTGTTTGCCGCGGCGGTTCCCGCGTGATTTGCTCCAACCAAAACAATTTTGCTCATAAAAAATACCCTCTCTTTCAATTACTACATCGTGTGATTTGATGATACCCTAAAACGGGTCATTTAATTAATACCCTATATTTGCTCAAATAGACATAAAAATTGATTAAAATGATAAGAAAATATGAAACAGCGGAAAATAAGGAATGGAGCATAGATAAAACCTTAATATAGTTGTTGACAATCAGAAGTTAAAAGTATACTATACTAATAAAGAATAATTATCAATAAGGAACGATAATGGAAAGACGCAATACATTACAAAAAAGTATCATATTAGATGAAACAAGAAAACTGCACCATCCAACCGCGGACGAGGTATATGACGCGGTGATGAAGATTCATCCGGCGATCAGCAAGGCCACTGTTTATCGTAATTTAAACAATATGTCGGATCAGGGTCTTATTTCACGCGTGAAAATTGCTGGCGGGGCTGATTGTTTTGATAAAACCGTGGAGAAGCATTATCACATCCGCTGCAGTAGCTGCGGTAGGGTATATGATGTGGATATGCCATATTTATATGGCCTCGAAAAGGAAGTGCGTGATTCGCACGGCTTTGATATTGATAGTCATGAGATTGTATTTGTTGGGGTTTGCCCTGACTGCAAAATAAAGAAAAGAGGTATGAAAGAATGGAAAATTTAAAAGGAACAAAAACAGAAGCGAATTTACAGGCGGCATTTGCAGGGGAATCTCAGGCACGGAATAAATACACTTACTATGCTTCCAAAGCAAAGAAAGAGGGATATAACCAGATTGCGGCAATTTTTGAAGAAACTGCCGGAAATGAAAAAGAGCATGCGAAAATCTGGTTTAAACTGCTGCATGAAGGCGATGTGCCGGACACGATAACCAACTTAAAAGATGCGGCAGACGGTGAAAACTACGAATGGACAGATATGTATGCAACGTTTGCAAAAGAAGCAAAGGAAGAAGGCTTTGACCGTATCGCGTTTTTGTTTGAACTGGTCGCAAAGATTGAAAAGGAGCATGAGGAAAGATACCGCAGGCTGGCTGAAAATCTAAGTGGCGGAGCTGTTTTCTCTCGTGACGGAGATATGATCTGGCAGTGCGCAAATTGCGGCCACATTGTGATTGGAAAGAAAGCACCGCAAATGTGCCCGGTGTGCGCGCATCCGCAGGCATATTTCCAGATCAAGGCAGAAAACTATTAATCGGTTTGGATAAGGGGGGATAGTGATGGCAAAGTATGTTTGTGCCCTTTGTGGAAACTCCTATGACGAAGAGGCGGAAGGAACGCTCTTTCAAGAGCTTCCGGATGATTGGGAGTGTCCCGTATGTATGGGCCCTAAGGCAATGTATCAAGGGGCAAAGGCTGAGCCGGTTCCTGCGGTGGCTGTGAAAAAGCCGGAAATTCAGGAAAATCCCCTCGCGTGGCCGGAAGAACTGGTTCACCATGACGGCGGGTTGATGGATGAAATTCACGCAATGGCAGAAACCGGAAAATCGATTACAGAACCGATGAATACTCAAATGGCGGTGCCGGGGTTTGATGATATTGTTCTTTTGGGGGCCCAGCTGGCAACACCGCCGCTTGACGACGGCGCGCCGGTCAGCCTTGAGACAGTGATTGGAAAGCATGCAAAAAAACCAATGGTTTTAAGCAGCCCTGTCTATGTATCGCACATGAGCTTTGGCGCGCTATCCAAGGAGACTAAAATTGCGCTTGCAAAGGGAAGCGCAATGGCAAATACCGCAATCTGCAGTGGAGAGGGCGGCATCCTGCCGGAGGAAAAAGAAGCGGCCCACAAGTATATCTTTGAGTATGTGCCTAATTTATACAGTGTGACAGAACAGAACTTAAAAGAGGCGGATGCAATCGAGATCAAAATTGGTCAGGGAACCAAGCCGGGAATGGGAGGTCATTTGCCGGGCGAAAAGGTTGTTCCTGAAATTGCCGAGATCCGCAATAAGCCGGTTGGAGAGGATGTGATCAGCCCGTCAAGATTCAGCCACATCAATACGCCGGAAGATTTAAAGAATCTGGTGGAGGAACTCAGGCAGCGCAGTGAGGGGCGTCCGGTTGGGGTGAAGATTGCCGCGGGTCATATCGAGAAGGATATGGCATTTATTGCGAAAGCTGTGCCGGATTTTATTACGATAGACGGGCGCGGCGGGGCAACGGGCTCCTCGCCGAAATTTTTGAAAGACGCAAGCAGTGTTCCCACTGTCTACGCGCTTTACCGCGCGAAGAAATTCCTGCGTGAAAATAATCTGGATATTGATCTGGTGATCACCGGAGGCTTGCGCACCAGCCGCGACTTTGTTAAGGCGATTGCGATGGGCGCGGACGCTGTCGCAGTCGCTTCGGCAGCTTTGATCGCGCTGGCATGCCAGCGGTACCGCGTGTGCCATAAAGGAAATTGCCCAATGGGAATCGCGACGCAGGACCCTGAATTAAGAGCGCGCCTCGTGGTGGAAAAAGGGGCGCAGCGCGTGGCAAATTACCTCAATGCTTCGGCAGAGGAATTGCGCGTATTTGCAAGATGTACCGGACATTGTGATATTCATGAATTGTCGATTGACGATATTGAAACAGTAAGCTCTGAATTATCGAAGCATACCAATATCAGACACGTATGATAAGATTTTTTATGCGGTATGAAAAAACAGCGGAATCGTTTTACGATTCCGCTGTTTTTGTATCCTGAGATTCTATCTCGTTCGTTACAATTTGACAAGAAGCTTCATCATGGCGCGGATGCTCGCGCACAACATTAATCGCATTGATAATTGCGGTAAGGATATCCGCCACACCCTGCGTATTCTGGGCGGCGTGACGCACCATTGCTTCGCCAACAGAGGTGGCGACATAACGAGGCGGCATATGGTTCAGCGCATGGATCATCACGTCAATTCTGCAGGTGGGGCATTTGCACATTCCGGATTTTTCGATGCACTCATCCAGATACAGATCGACCAGCTCTTCCGACATGTTTTTGAGTTTATATTCTTCTACCATAATTTTCACCTGATCATATTAATAGTGTTAGAAATAATATATCATATTTTTCATAGATTAGATAGTCTTTGCGGCTTGCAAAAGATTGCATTGAGAAAAGATTTGCGCTGAAAGCATTGCTATCAAAGGGAAAAAATAGAAAGAAAGAAATAAAATTCGGAATGGAACGATATATAATTCCGAAAACAGTCATATAATTCGAATGCGTGTTGCGCGCAAAATACCTTTTTAGTATGATAGTGATATGAGTTTTTATACTTATTTTTTATTTTAATTGTAGGAGGTATCATATGGAAAAGTTTTTCAAGTTGAAAGAACATGGTACAAAGGTTTCCACAGAAGTGATTGCAGGACTGACCACATTTTTTGCGATGTCCTATATTATTTTTGTTAACCCGAGTATCCTCTCGGCAACGGGAATGCCATCGCAGGCGGTGTTTTTGGCAACCATTATTGCGGCAGCGATCGGTACTTTAGTTATGGCATTGTTTGCAAACGTGCCTTACGCACAGGCTCCGGGCATGGGGCTTAACGCATTTTTTACATACACGGTATGTTTTGCGCTTGGGTTTACATGGCAGCAGGCTCTGGCCATGGTATTCATCTGTGGTATTGTAAACATTCTGATTACAGTAACAAAGCTTAGAAAAGCGATCATCAAATCGATTCCGGAATCTCTCCAGCATGCGATTGGCGGAGGTATTGGTATTTTTGTTGCATACATTGGCATCAAAAACGCAAATCTGATCAATTTCACATCTGATCCGGGAACCATTTTATCGATTAACGGTTCGGCGTTTTCCGCTGGCGCAAGCTATGAAGGGATCACAAATGTGATATCGAGCGGCGGTGCGGTTCCGGCGCTTCCGGCGTTTAACTCTCCGGCGCTGATTCTCGCGCTGATTGGCCTTGTGCTGACCATCATTTTGCTGGTTGCAAAAGTGAAAGGCGCAATCCTGATCGGTATTATTGCGACAACGGTGATCGGTATTCCGATGGGAGTCGTTGACCCGACCACAGCAACCCTTTCTGCAGACAGCCTGGGCGCTTCCTTTCAGGAGTTGGGCACTACGTTTGGCGCAGCCTTTGGGCCGGAGGGGATGCAAACGCTGTTTGCCGATCCATCGAAGATCATACTTGTTATCATGACCATATTCGCATTCAGTATTTCCGATACCTTTGACACAATCGGAACTTTCATCGGCACGGGCCGCCGCAGCGGTATCTTCAGCTCTGAAGATATGAAAACAATGGAAACAAGCCGTGGATTCAAATCCAAAATGGATAAGGCGCTGTTTGCAGACGCAATCGCTACCTCCATTGGCGCGGTTGTGGGTACTTCCAACACGACTACTTATGTGGAAAGCTCGGCGGGCATTGGCGCGGGCGGACGCACGGGTCTTACGAGCCTTGTTACGGCAATTGCGCTGCTGGCCTGCATGCTCCTTTCACCTATTATGGGGCTTGTACCCGCGCAGGCTACGGCTCCGGCGCTCATTGCGGTTGGTATCATGATGATGTCCGCATTCAAGGAAATCAAGTGGGGCGACTTTGAAGAGGCGGTGCCCGCATTCTTTGCAGGGGTGTTCATGGCGCTGTGCTACAGCATTTCTTATGGTATTGCGGCAGGATTCCTGTTCTACTGCATCGTGAAAATTGTTCGCGGGAAGGCAAAAGAGCTTCATCCGATTCTGGTTGTATCGACAGTGCTGTTCATTTTGAACTTCATTGTACTGGCGGTTATTTAATAAGAAATAGTAGATTTTTGATAAGCCGGCATATGCCGGCTTATCAAATTCACTCAAAAATAGCGAAATGAAGGAGACTCAAAAATGAAAGTAGCAGTGATTATGGGATCAAAGAGCGATCTTCCGGTTCTGAAGCCGACGATCGATACGTTAAGGGACTTTGGAGTTGAGGTGGAGGCGCATATTATGTCGGCGCACAGGACGCCGGAGCTTGCTTCGGATTTTGCAGCAAACGCAAAGGCCAATGGAGTAGAAGTAATCATTGCCGCGGCGGGAAAGGCCGCGCATCTGGCGGGCGTAATCGCAGGGCACAGCATTTTGCCTGTGATTGGGCTGCCCATCAAATCATCGACAATGGACGGGCTGGATTCGCTGCTTTCGACCGTGCAGATGCCGGAGGGGATTCCGGTTGCGACGGTGGCAATCAACGGCGGAAAAAACGCCGCATTACTGGCAGTGCAGATTCTCGCGTTAAAATATGATACATTAAGCGATTTATTATATCAATTCAAAGAAGAGATGCAGCTCAAAGTTGTGGCTGCGGACGCAGAACTCAAGGAGGAGTTATCAAAATGAAAAAAGCAGAACAGATGTATGAAGGCAAGGCAAAAAAAGTTTTTAAAACAGACGATCCGGACTGCGTGATCGTGGATTACAAAGACGACGCAACCGCGTTTAACGGCCTGAAAAAGGGAACGATCGTGGGCAAGGGTGTCGTAAATAACAAAGTATCGAACCACATGTTTAAAATGCTGGAAAAGCATGGAATTCCAACGCATTATGTAGAAGAGCTTTCGGATCGTGAAACGGTTGTGAAAAGCGTTTCGATTGTTCCGGTAGAAGTAATTGTCAGGAATATTGCGGCGGGCAGCCTTTCCAAACGGCTGGGAATTCCGGAAGGGACCAAGCTGAAATCCACTGTGCTTGAATATAGCTATAAAGACGATGAGCTCGGAGACCCGATGATCAACGATTATCATATTTATGCAATGGGGCTTGCAACGCCGGAAGAAATGGAAAAGATTGCGGAATATTCTTTTAAAGTCAATGAAGTGATGACGGAATATTTGAAGCAATTTGGCATTGAATTGATTGACTTTAAACTGGAATACGGCAGATACAAAGGAGAAGTTATTTTAGCGGACGAAATTTCGCCTGACACGTGCCGGTTCTGGGATTCCAAAACAGGCGAAAAGCTGGACAAAGACCGCTTCCGTCAGGATCTCGGAAATGTAGAGGATGCTTATCAGGAAATACTGAAGAGATTGATGGGAGAATAATGAAATGCTGATCAACCCTTTTGAGCAAAACCAATATGAACGGTGGAAACCACAGGACGACGTGATGCCGGAAGAATGCGGTGTGTTTGGAATTTTTACGGACGATCATCAATATGATCCGGCAGAGGCGACGTATCTGGGATTATTCGCTTTACAGCATAGAGGGCAGGAGAGCGCCGGAATTGCGGTCACGGACGGCAAAAGTGTGAAACATCATAAGAGCATGGGTCTGTGCTCGGAAGTATTCAAGGATAATCTGGATAAACTTCTGGGAGGCCATATTGGGATCGGCCACGTGCGTTATTCGACAACAGGAGAAAGCAAGGGCGATAATGCGCAGCCGCTCGTGATGTCTTACCGCGGTGGCAAGCTTGCGCTGGCGCACAACGGCAACCTGATTAACAGCACTGTGCTGCGTGAAAGAATGGAAGAAGAAGGCACGGTGTTCCAGACGTCGATTGATACAGAAGTTATGGCAAACTTGATCGCGCGGTATTCAAAACATGGGATGCTCAAAGCGATCACAGCGATGATGAAGGTGGTGCGCGGGGCATATGCGCTCGTGATCATGACGCAAAATGAGCTGATCGCAGTGCGCGACCCGCTCGGCATTAGGCCGCTTGCGCTCGGAAAGCTTGACAACAGTTATGTGGTGGCTTCCGAATCGTGCGCATTTGATGCGATTGACGCTGAGTTTGTGCGCGATGTAAGGCCGGGAGAGATCATTGTGATTAACAAGGACGGCCTTAAGTCTTATCAGGCGCAGTCTTCCATGGATACGGCCCTGTGTATTTTCGAATATGTTTATTTTGCACGGCCGGATTCGGATATTGATGGCATCAGCGTATACCGCTCAAGGGAAAACATGGGGATTAAGCTTGCTCAGGCGTTTCCCGTTGACGCGGACCTTGTGAGCGATGTGCCGGATTCGGCAACGCCCGCCGCGTCGGGATATGCGGCGGAAAGCGGCATTCCCTATGCAAAAGCGTTGTCAAAAAACCGTTATGTGGGAAGGACGTTTATTCAGCCGTCACAGGCACTGCGGGAACGCGGCGTGAAGCTGAAGCTCAATGCCATGAAGAGGAATGTGCATGGCAAAAGGCTTATTTTGATTGACGATTCCATTGTGCGGGGAACGACCAGCAGAAAAATCGTGGAGATGCTGCGGCTTGCCGGCGCGCGGGAGGTTCATATGCTCATCAGTTCACCGCCGGTTACCTGTCCGTGCTTTTTTGGCATCGATACGCCCTCGCACGATCAATTGATCGGTTCCAAAAATTCTGTGGAGGAAATCAGGAAAATTATCGGTGCGGATTCGCTGCATTATCTTTCAATTGACGATATGCTCAAAACGGTGGAGGGTGCGGGATGCAACTTTTGCGTCGGCTGCTTCAACGGGCAATATCCTGTCGATATGAAGAAGGCAATCAAAGAGACGGAATCGCTCGACCTTATGACGGTTGAATAAAAAGGAGACAGGAATGGCGGTAACATATAAAGATGCGGGCGTGGACGTCGAGCGCGGATATGAGGCGGTAAAGCTCATGAAAGAGCACGTCAAAAAGACGTTTGACAAGAATGTGATCACAGACCTTGGAACGTTCGGCGGGATGTACGATATTGGCAACGGGCAGGTGCTTGTTTCAGGCACTGACGGCGTGGGAACCAAACTAAAGGCCGCGTTTGCGATGGGCAAAAATGATACGGTGGGCATCGATTGCGTGGCAATGTGCGCAAACGACGTGATTTGCCATGGCGCAAAGCCACTATTTTTCCTCGATTATATTGCGACGGGTGCGCTTGTGCCCGGGGTTGCGGCAGATATTGTCAAGGGAATTGCACAAGGTTGTATGGAGTCCGGCTGTGCGCTGATTGGCGGTGAGACGGCGGAGATGCCCGGATTCTATCCAGAGGGGGAATACGACCTCGCGGGATTTTGCGTGGGCATGGTAAACAAAGCAGATATTATCAACGGCTCGGAGATTGCAGCCGGTGATAAAGTGATCGGGCTTGGTTCGACGGGCATTCATTCCAATGGCTTTTCGCTTGTACGCAAGCTCTATGCAATGGATGAAACGCTCAATTCCATAAAATTTGAAGAAGTGGGCAAGACCTTGGGCGAGCTTCTTCTGGAGCCTACCAGAATTTATGTAAAATCGATATTAAGCCTGATTGAAAAAGTGCAGGTAAAGGGAATCGCGCACATTACGGGCGGCGGATTTTACGAGAACATCCCGCGTATTCTTCCCAAAACGGTGAATGCTAAAATCACGCTGGGAAGCTGGGATATGCCATATGTGTTTGACAGGCTGGTGGAAGACGCGAAGCTTTCTGAAAAGGATGCATATAATACTTTCAATATGGGAATTGGCATGATTGTAGTCGTGCGGCCGGATGAAGAAAAGGCCACGCTTGCCGCACTCAAGGAATCCGGCGAAAAAGCTTTCCTCATCGGCGAAATCGTGGCAGGTGACGGAGGCATACAATTATGCTGAAATTTGCCGTCATGGCCTCCGGCGGCGGAACGGATTTCCAGTCGCTGATCGATGCGGTGCAGGCAGGGAAGATCAATGCTGAAATTTGCTGCCTGATTGCAAGCAAGCCGGAAATTTACGCGATAGAGCGCGCAGGGAAGGCAAAGATTCCGGTGGAAGTGGTTTGCAAAAAGGACTTTGACAGCGCGCAGGCGTTTGACAAAAAAATTCTTGCGGTGCTCAGGCAATACGGAGCGGATTTTGTTGTACTGGCAGGATATTTAAATATCATTGGCAGCCAAACGATCAGCGCATACAAAAATAAGATGATCAATATTCATCCTTCGCTCATTCCAAGCTTTTGCGGTATGGGAATGTATGGGGCAAGGGTGCATCAGGCCGTGATTGAATATGGAGCAAAGCTTTCGGGGGCGACGGTACACTTTGTCGATGAGCAGGCAGATACGGGACCGATTATTATGCAGGCGGCGGTTCCTGTGGAGCAGGACGATACGCCGGACATGCTTGCGGCGAGGGTGCTTAAAACAGAGCACAGGATTTTGCCGGAAGCGGTGGCGCTGATGGCGGATGGGAAATTGCAGGTGGACGGGCGATGCGTCCGGATTTTGAAATAGCAAGGGAGGAATTAAGATGGCGAAGAGAGCTTTTTTAAGTGTTTTTGATAAGAGCGGAATTGTAGATTTCGCAAAAGGACTGGTAGATTTGGGGTTTGAGCTGCTGTCCACAGGCGGCACCCAGCGCGAGCTGGAAAATGCAGGCGTTCCGGTGACAAATGTTTCGGATATCACCGGATTTCCAGAGTGTCTGGATGGGCGGGTGAAAACATTACATCCTAAAATCCATGCGGGGATTTTGGCGATGCGGGCAAATGAGCAGCATATGCAGCAGCTAAAGGAGCTCGGCGTGGAGACGATCGACGTTGTCGCGGTCAATCTATATCCTTTCAAGCAGACGATTTCAAAGCCTGGCGTAACGCTGGAAGACGCGATTGAGAACATCGATATCGGCGGGCCGACGATGCTGCGCGCCGCCGCTAAAAACTGGCAGGATGTTGCTGTGATTGTGGATTCTTCGGATTATGGAAAAGTGCTGGATGAGCTTAAGATGGACGGCGGAGTTTCCAGAGAAACAAAATTTTATCTGGGTGCAAAGGTGTTTGAAAATACGGCGGCGTATGACGCTTTGATTGCGGCGTATCTGCGCCATCAGGTCAATCCGGATGCGATTCCGGACAAACTGACGCTTACCTTTGAAAAGCAGCAGGATATGCGCTATGGGGAGAATCCCCATCAAAAAGCAGCGTTTTACAGAGAGCCGCTTGCGGTTGCGGGGAGCCTTGCAAATGCGGAGCAGCTCAATGGCAAAGAGCTTTCCTTTAACAATATCAATGACGCGGCGGGAGCGCTCGACTGTCTGAGAGAGTTCGACGAACCCACGGTTGTGGGCGTTAAGCACGCAAACCCTTGCGGCGTAGGCAGTGCGGAAACGATTTACGATGCTTATGTGAAAGCATATGAATGTGATCCTGTGTCTATTTTTGGCGGGATTGTTGCGGCGAACCGTGAGATAGACGAAAAAACCGCCAGCCAGATGAGCAAAATATTTCTGGAAATTGTGATTGCTCCGTCCTACTCAAAAGAGGCGCTTGACATCCTGTGCCAGAAAAAGAATCTTCGTGTATTGAGACTGCCTGATATCGCGGCAAAGATGCCTGACACCGCATATGACGCAAAAAAGGTATTGGGCGGGATGTTGATTCAGGATGTGAACAGCAAGCTGTTTGACGGCGAGTGGGACGTAGTCACGAAGCGCAAGCCCACCGAGGAAGAAATAGAAAACATGGAGTTTGCCTTTAAGGTTGTGAAATATGTAAAATCCAACGGGATTGCGATTGCAAAGGGTATGGGAACGCTTGGAATCGGCCCGGGGCAGACAAACAGAATTTGGGCGGCGCAGATGGCGCTTGAAAGAAGCGGAGAAGAGGCAAAAGGCGCGGTGATGGCTTCGGATGCGTTCTTCCCGTTCGACGATTGCGTGGAGGTGGCTGCAAAAGCAGGAATTACCGCAATCATCCAGCCGGGCGGATCGATCCGCGATGAGGATTCCATCAAGAAGTGCGACGAGAACGGCATTGCGATGGTATTCACGGGAATCCGTCATTTCAGGCATTAATCAAATAAGACTGGAGATTATACATGAGAAAAATACTGGTAGTCGGCGGCGGCGGACGGGAACATGCGATTTTATGGAAGCTGGCTCAAAGCAAGGAAGAGCTGAAATTGTACTGCGCACCGGGTAACGGCGGCACGAAGGAGCTTGCGGATTGCGTTCCGCTGAAAGCGGATGATGTTCAGGGAATTGTAAACTGGGCAAAAGATAACGATATGGATCTGGTGTTTGTCGCACCGGATGATCCGCTTGCGCTCGGGATGGTGGATGCGCTGCAAAAAGCCGGAATCAGGGCGTTCGGGCCGACGCGGGCAGCAGCGGAGATTGAATGGTCCAAGGCTTATTCCAAATGGCTGATGAAAAAATATGACATTCCCACAGCCGGTTTTGAAGTATTTGACGATGCGAACAAGGCGAACGACTATCTTAAGAATGCCAAATATCCGGTTGTTGTAAAGGCGGATGGCCTGGCGCTGGGGAAAGGCGTATTGATCTGCAAGACGCTTGAGGAAGCGCGGCAGGCAGTCAGGGAAATCATGCTGGACAAAAAGTTCGGCGCGGCAGGAGCCCAGATTGTGATTGAGGAATTTATGACCGGCCCTGAGGTGTCTGTGCTTGCGTTCTGCGACGGAAAAACCATTCTGCCAATGTTGTCCGCGCAGGATCACAAACGCGCGTATGACAATGATGAGGGGCTTAATACCGGCGGCATGGGCACGTTTGCGCCATCTCCCAAATACACGCCTGATATGCAGGCGTGGGCGCAGGAGCATATCTTTGAAAAAACAGTGGCGGCGCTGAACGCGGAAGGGCGTGAATTCAAGGGGATTATTTTCTTTGGATTGATGCTTACACCGGATGGGATCAAAGTACTCGAGTATAACGCGAGGCTGGGCGATCCGGAGACTCAGTCGGTGTTTATGCTCCTGGAAACAGATTTGCTTTCGATTCTTGACGCGGTGATTGACGGAACGCTTCATGAAATTAGGCTTACATGGAGAGAGGGAAGCGCAGTATGCGTTGTGTTGGCCTCCGGCGGATATCCGCAGGCCTATGAAAGCGGTAAGCTGATCACAGGTCTGGGAGATATTACAGACAACGACGTCGTTGTATTTCATGCGGGGACAAAGTCCGCGGAAGGAGATATCTATACCAATGGCGGGCGCGTGCTTGGCGTAACGGCGGTGGGGGAAGATATTGAACAGGCGCGCGAAAAGGCGTATGCAAATGTGAAAAAGATTGAATTTGACGATAAGCACTACCGTAAAGACATTGGAATAAAATAGCGGGAAACTATTTTCCACAAAAAGGCGGCTTGCAAAAGTCGTTTTTTTGTGGTTTATTTTACAAAACAGAAAAGGATGTTGACAGACGATTTGTGAAAAGTGCGCTAAAATAACTCCTATAACGGCAAATAAATAAAAAAGGAGTGCGGGATAGGTATGATAGATTCGATTATTGAAAGAGCCGGATGCAAAGCGCCTCTTACCAAAGAGGATGCGGTTGCCCTGCTTAGCATAGATAGCAGGTCGGCGGATTTTTATACGTTGATTTCAAAGGCGAATGAATTATCGAGAAAGCAATACAAAAATAAAGGGTATATTTTTGTGCAGATTGGGATTAATTCCCAGCCGTGTTCAGGAAAATGCAAATTCTGTTCGATTGCGCAGGATAATTTTTGTGTGGAAGCGCAGGAATCAAAGACCAGAGAAGAAATTTTGGAGCAGGTGAGGGCGATTGACTTTAAAAAAATTGCGGCGCTGTTTTTGATGACCACAGCCGATTATGACAAGGATCTGTTTCTTGAAATCGGGCGCGCTGTAAAAAAGATTCTTCCGCCGCATGTGACGCTTGTCGCCAATACAGGAGATTTTGAAGAAGAATATGCGCTTAGCCTAAAAGAAGCGGGATTTGGGGCGGTGTATCACATTGTCAGGCTGCGGGAGGGAATGGATACGGCTCTTCCTGTCGAGCAGCGGATCAGGACACTGGACGCGGTAAAAAAGGCAGGACTCGAGCTTTATTATTGCGTCGAACCGATCGGGCGGGAACATACTTACGATGAAATTGCGGACGAAATGATTCGCGCGCGTGATTATGAGGTGGACGTGATGGCCGTGATGGCGCG
The DNA here is from genome assembly GCA_964592155.1 of uncultured Christensenella sp. Classification (GTDB taxonomy): domain Bacteria; phylum Bacillota; class Clostridia; order Christensenellales; family Christensenellaceae; genus Christensenella. The sequence goes on along the minus strand of CAZQDA010000032.1, from coordinate 11,760 downwards.
CACGCCGGTGAAGGGAACGGTATTTGAAAACGAAGCGGCGTTAAGTGAACTTGAACAGACCAAAATAGCTGCTGTGGCAAGGCTTGTGACGAATCCTAAAACGTCCATGAATATCCACGAACCCAAAAAAATGGCGTTGCTTGCGGGCGTCAACCAGCTCTATGCGGAAATAGGATTTAATCCGCGGGACACAAAAAAAGAAACCGCGGCAGGGCGGGGGTTTGGAATCAAGCAAATCGCGGCGATGCTGGAAGAAGCGGAATATGATGTTTAGGCAAGTAAAAAACCACCTGACAGGTGGTTTTTTTACTTGCTATTGTTTCAATATTTTATCTGCCACATACAGGCCGTTTGCCGCCGCCTGAGAAAGGGAACGGGTGAAGCCCGCTCCGTCGCCCGTGGCATAAATGCGTGAAAATCCATCAAGCTCAAAATCCTTTGCAACAGGCCGCGCGGAATAATATTTGCACTCGATTCCGTAAAGCAGCGTATCATAATTTGCCGTGCCGGGTGCGATTTTATCCAGTGCGTAGAGCGTCTCAATGATATTATCAAGCTGGCGTTTGGGCAGGCAGAGGCTGAGATCGCCCGGAACCGCGTGAAGCGTCGGACGAGTCGTTGATTGGGAAAGACGGTTTGCATCCGTTCTGCGCCCTGCAAGCAGATCGCCAAAGCGCTGCACGAGAACGCTGTCGCCGCTGATAAGATTTGCAAGACTCGCGACATGGCGGGCATATTCAATCGGCTCTTTAAACGGTTCCGTAAAGCGTATTGTGGTCAGCAGCGCAAAGTTGGAGTTGCCTGTTTTGCGGGACTGGTCACGATAGGAATGTCCGTTTACCGTGAGTACGCCGTTTGTATTCTCTGTGACCACACTGCCTTTTTCATTGAAACAGAACATACGCGTCGTATCGCCATAGGCTTTGCTGCGGTACCAGATTTTCGGTTCGTAGATATGCTTTGAAAAGTGTTCCCACACACTGGAGGGAAGCTCTACGCGCACGCCGATGTCCACCTGATTGTTGGTAAGGCCGACGTTGTTTTTCTTGCACCACTGCGTGAAAAACTGGCTTCCGGCGCGTCCGACCGCAAAAATGACATCCTCCGCGTGAAAGGTAAAGGTTTCGTCCCTCTTTTGCGCAAAAATCGTGTGGGAGCTGCCGTCAACATCCGTGACGTCCGTATCCGTATAAAGATCACACTTGTCAGAGATATGTTCGATCATGCGGCGCATGGTGTCGAAATTTTCATCCGTTCCAAGATGCTTAAGCTGCGCCTGAGACATGTGAAGATCGTATCTGAGGCATTCCTTTTTTAGTTCGTCGCTGGGCATAAACCGCTCTTTGGTTGCGCCGAAAGAAATCAGGAGTTTATCTGCCTGTTCAATATAATCAATCACGGTTTCCGGCTCTAAAAATTCTGTCAGCCAGCCGCCGTATTCTGTGGAAATGACATATTTACCGTCGGAAAAAGCGCCCGCGCCCGCCATGCCTTCCATGATTGCGCAGGAATTACACTTAATGCAATGATCCACTGTTTTTTTGATGATAGGGCAGATGCGTTTGGTGATGGGATGTCCCTTTTCAATCAATGCAACCTTAAGGGCAGGGTTGCTCCCAGTCAGGCGGTAGGCACACATAATGCCGCTGATTCCTCCGCCGATAATAATCACGTCATAGTTTTTCAATGGGCTACCTCTTTATCATAAGTCGAAAGCCTGTGTGACAGCTTTGATTGCCTTTGTCGTATGTTTGCTGTCAATGCAGAAGGAAATTCTGGTCTGTGAATTGATCACGATGTAAGTCTTGATGTGGTCGGCAGCCAGTGCGGAAAACAGCTTTGCAACAACGCCAAACTGGCGGCGCATTCCTTCGCCCTCAATGGTGAGCTTTGTTATTTCAGTCAGGCAATCATACTCAAGGCCATCAAATTCCGCCAGAACTGTTTTTGCAATCTCCACATCCGAAGCGGGGATTGAAAAGGCAATATCCACTGTTCCATTTTGCGGATAGGCCTGACTGATGGTGTCAAGGTCATTGATGTTTTTTGCCAGCGCGTCAAAAATATCTGAGATATACTGCGGCTCATGCGGAACGTTGATCAGAGTAATGATTGCGTCATTTTCTTCCTCCGCGTAGATGCTGCTGACGATCTTGGTGCCGGAAATAATATCCTGCATGGAATAAAGCCCCGCGCCTTTGCCCTTCATAAATCTGGCGGCGCGAATCGCGCCCTCGGCAAAGATTTGCCTGGACATAGCGCGGTGATGGACTTCAATGATTTCGTCGTTGCCCAAAAACAGCACGTCGTGTTCACCCACAACAGTACCGCCGCGCACGGCATGGATGCCGATTTCTTTCAGCTCGCGCTTTGCGCGCATGGCGGGCGTCCTGCCGTATACGTATTCTTTTCCGCCCAAAAACGCTTCGTTGATTTTATCCGCGATTGCAAGGGCCGTTCCGCTGGGGGAATCAACCTTTTGATTGTGGTGCTTTTCCACGATTTCAATGTCGAATTTTTCACCCAGAAATTCAGAAGCCTTTTTACAAAGCTCCATTTGCAGGTTAACCCCAAGGGACATATTGGCGGAAAAAAATACAGGAATATGAATAGACGCTTCTGCGATCAACGTTTTTTCCTGATCGGAATAGCCCGTTGTACACAGCACCGCGGGCAGTTGCTTTTCCTCCGCAAATTTTAAAATATCCCTGAGTGCGTCCGGACGTGAAAAATCGATGATGACGTCCACGGATTCGATCACCTGAGAGAAATTTTCATAAACAGGAAACGGATTTTGCCGCACATTGGGCATTTTGTCGATTCCCGCAACCACAACCATATCTTCGTCGTTTGCGACGCAGGAGGCAATCATTTGCCCCATTTTTCCGTTGGCGCCGCTTAACAGTATTTTAATCATATTCATTGCCTTCCTTTAATCGCAGAGCCCGAATTTACGCATTTGCGTGAGAAGATTCTGATAATGCTCTTGGCTCATCTCCGTGAGAGGGAGGCGCAGGGGACCCATATCAAAGCCCATGGCGCGCAGCGCCGCTTTGGCAGGAATCGGATTTACCTCGCAGAAAAGAGCGTTCACGAGCGGATTGATTTCAAGCTGCATATCGCGCGCGGCATCGATCTGCCCGTTTAAATAGTTCATAACCAGATTGTGCGTGTATTTGGGCATGATATTGGCAAGAACAGAAATTACGCCGTCGCCGCCCAAAGAAAGCAGGGGAACGATCTGATCGTCGTTTCCGCTGTAAAGGGAAGCATTGCCGCGCACTCTGCGCATGGTTTCCAGAATTTGCGAAATATTGCCGCTCGCTTCTTTGATGCCGTCGATCCGGTCGTGGCTGCACAATTCTTCATAGACCGCAGGACAGATGTTAACGCCTGTGCGCCCCGGAATGTTATACAGAATAACCGGAAGCTCGGTTGCGTCTGCAAGCGCGTAAAAGTGCGCAAGCAGACCCGCATCCGTGCATTTGTTGTAATAAGGAGTGACCCCGAGGATTCCGTTTGCACCGAGATCCCGCACTATTTTCGCGAATTCTACCACGTGGGCGGTATTGTTGCCGCCCACGCCGGCAATGACCGGAATTCGTCCGTCCGTTTGTTTGACGACGAATTCAATCACGGCCTGTTGCTCTGCAGGCGACATGGTGGAGGGCTCTCCGGTGGTGCCGCAAACAATGAGCGCATCCGTATCGTTTGAGATTTGGAATTCAACCAGTTTTTCAAGCGTATCAAAAGCAATGCCATCTTCTGTGAAGGGTGTCACCAGTGCAACGCCAGAACCTCTAAAAATCATAATTTTTCTCCTATTCCATGTGAAGATTCACAAAACAAACTACTTCTGTTCCTGCAGTTCCATCCATTTTTCAGCAATCTGAACCGCGTTTGTGGCAGCGCCTTTGCGGATATTATCCGCAACCACCCAAAGGTTCACGCCGGAATCAACGGAACGATCGCGGCGGATACGGCCGACATAGACCTCGTCTTTGCCGGCGATGTCAAGCGCCATCGGATATACGCCTTTGCTTTCGCCCTTTTTGACGTCATCCATCAGGATAAGGCCGGGGAAATCCGCGAGCGTTTTTTTCAGGTCGTCAAGGTCATAGTCTTTCTCAAACTCCACATTGATGGATTCACTATGACCGTGATAGACGGGTACACGTACGGTTGTGGCCGTGATGCGCATATCATCCCTATGAAGAATTTTGCGTGTTTCATTTACCATTTTCAGCTCTTCTTTGGTGTAATCATCCTCGTCGAACACATCGATCTGCGGAATGCAATTGCCAAAGATGGGGTAGGGGAACTTTTTGGGGGCATCCCCGCTGATTCCGTTTTCAAGATCGCTGTATCCTCCCATACCCGCGCCGGAAACAGCCTGATAGGTGGAATAAATGACGCGTTTGATGCCATATCTATCATCGAGCGGCTTCAAAGCGACCATTGCCTGTATGGTAGAACAATTTGGATTGGCGATGATGCCGCTGTTCCATTCGATATCCTCCGGATTTACCTCCGGTACAACCAGCGGAACATCTTCTTTCATGCGCCACGCACTGGAATTATCGATGACAAGAACGCCGGCCTTCACTGCGCAGGGGGCATATTTTTCGCTTGTGCCGCCGCCTGCGGAAAAGAGCGCGATATCAATATTTTTTCCGTCGAAGCATGTTTCGGTAAGCTCTTCGATGGTATATTCTTTTCCCATGAAATCAACCTTTTTGCCCGCACTTCTTGCGCTTGCAAAAAGATAGTAATTTTCCACAGGGAGGTTGCGTTCTTCCAGCACCTGCAGGAATTTCCGGCCAACCATTCCGGTTGCGCCTACGACTGCCACATTGTATTTTCTCATTCTATTCTCCTCTTCCTGCCATACCTTAGGGCATAGGCCATTAAAATATTGGAAACGGTTAAACCCGTTTTTCTCTAAAAAAAGAACGGCACACGCGCGCCGTCTCTTAAATCTTCTCAGATATAATCGCAGCAGCGCAACACCATCGATAGGATGGTGACAGTGATACGGCTATTGACCGCACCCCCAGAAGATTATGCCCGACGCACATAATAATCTTCGGCGTTAAGCCCTTTTTCATATGATGCAACCGCCCCGCCGAAGAGCTTGATCATCACACGATACTCATGCTGTAACGCGCCTCTGTCTGTTCTGTAGTCATTATACCGCAAAGGCTTGGACATGTAAATAGTTTTCCGCCTGAAATACTTGCGAAAAAGGCTCAAAAACGGTATATTGATACTAGATTAAAATTTGCGGAGCAGAAAAGGAAGTGCCGGAAAATGAAGGTCAGGCAGGAAGTCAAAAAATATTTGGGCGAAATTACGGAAATACGCAGAGAGCTGCACCGCGTTCCGGAATATTCGTTTGAAGAATATAAAACATCAGAATATTTAAAAAATTATTTAAAACGCTTGTGCCCGGATCGGCTTGAAACAGTTGCCGGAACAGGTCTGAAAGCAGTTTTCCTGGCACGGAACCCGCAGAAAACCGTTGCAATCAGGGCGGATATTGATGCGTTGCCTGTGCCGGAATATAATGAGGTTCCTTACCGCTCGCAGTGTGAAAACATGATGCATGCGTGCGGGCATGACGGTCATATGGCGATTGCGCTTATTTGCGCGAAGATCATTAGTCAGGCGCGCGAACGTATTGCCAATAACTATGTGTTTTTGTTTCAGCCCGCGGAAGAAACCACAGGCGGGGCGCTGCCCATGGTGGAGGCAGGCGTTTTGCAGAATCCGATGGTGGATGAAATCTATGGAATCCATCTGTGGCCGTATCTTCCGGCAGGTGTTGCAGGAAGCAAGGCAGGGTCGCTCATGGCGCGGATGTGCGACCTGAATATCACGATCAAAGGCAAAGGAAGCCACGGCGCAAAACCGCACAACGGCAGGGATGCGCTCATTGCCGCCGCACAGTTGATTATGGGAGTGCAGACCATCGTTTCAAGAAATATTGATCCTTACCGCACGGGTGTAATCACGATTGGAAAAATCGAAGGCGGGCAGACGCGCAATGTGATCTGTGAGGATGTGAAACTGGAAGGCACGATCCGCACCTTTGAGCCGGAAGTGACGGAGACGATCCAGCGCAGGCTTAAGGAGCTGCTGAGGGGGCTTGACATCATGTATAATGTGCGAAGCGAATTTGTGGAATCCATGACCTATCCGGCAGTCGTGAATCATGCGGGTTTATATGAACAGGCAAAAAAGAAATTTGACGATGAGGAACTGGTTATGGTAGAGCCAGTGATGCTCTCAGAGGATTTTTCGCATTTTCAGCACAATGCTGCGGGCTTATACACCTTTCTGGGAATTGCGGAATCGGAGGATGCAGAACCGCTGCATTCAAGCAAATTCAACTTTAACGAACAAGTATTATTAAATGGGGTAGAATATTTCTTGAGGGTAACTGATTTTGAGTGAGCAATACGGCGCGCTGGCGGAAATTTATGATGCGTTGATGTACGACGTATCTTATGCGGATTGGAAAAATTATCTGGTTGGGTTGCTCAACACGCAAGCCGTGCCGTCGGATGCGTACCTATTGGAGTACGCGTGCGGCACGGGCAATTTAACGATTCCGCTTGCAAAAGAGGGCTTTGGGATCACGGCGGTGGACATTGCCGAGGATATGCTTTTTTTTGCACAGGAAAAATCGCGGAAACAGGCGCTTGCAATCGATTATGTTTGTGCGGATATGCGGGACTTCAAGCTGAATAAACCAGCCGATGCGGCGCTTTGCGCATGCGACGGGGTCAACTATTTATTGAAGGAAGAGGATGCTCTGGTATTCTTTCAAAAAGTATATGGCAATTTAAAGGAAGATGGCATTTTCCTTTTTGATATCAGCTCGGCTTATAAAATAAAAGAAATCCTTGGCAATGAATTTTATTATGATGATGGCGACAGGCAGACCTATTTCTGGCAAAATTCGTATGATGATCGAACAAAAACCGTGACAATGGAGCTTGCGTTGTTTTTGGCGCAGGGCGAGGTTTATAAAAGGTATGATGAAATCCATAAACAGCGTGCATGGGAGCAGGAGCAACTAATTGGGCTGCTTGAAAAAGCAGGATTTCAGTGGATAGAAGTTTATGACTTTATGACGGTGGATTGCCCTGTAAAAAAATCTGAGCGGTTACAGTTTATGGCAGGAAAGGAACGGAAAAAATGAGTGATGTTTTATTAAAAGCGATGCTGGGCGACGAAATGTCTGTCTGCGCATGTGATATTAGCAAAATGGTGGAAGAGGCAAGAAAAACACACGATACGATGCCGGCTGCGACGATTGCGCTGGGGCGCATGCTCGCGGCGGGAACGATGATGTCATCTATGTTGAAAAACAAGCATGACAAACTGACTGTGATGATCAACGGCGGGGGACCGGCAGGGACGATTATGGCAACCGGTGACGCGCGGCTGCATGTCAAGGGGTATGTTGCGAATCCGTCCGTCAATGTCGGCGCAAATGAAAGAGGCGCAATCGACGTGGCGGGCGCGGTTGGAAAGAACGGTTTTGTCACGGTTGTCAAGGACCTGGGACTAAGGGAGCCTTATGTGGGAAAGACGCCTGTGATTTCAGGAGAAATAGGCGAGGATATTGCCAACTATTTTCTGGTATCGGAGCAGCAGCCCTCCATCGTATATGTCAATACGTGGCTGGAAACCGATATGAGCATTGTGAATGCGGGAGGAATTATTATCCGTCCAATGCCCGGATGCAGTGAACAGATGCTTGCCGATGTGGAAAAACGCACGGGCGAAATTGTCAACTACGCCATTTATATGCTCTCGGAGGGCGTGGAAGGCGCGCTACAAAAGATATTTGGCGGGATGAATTTGCAAATCTTGGAACAAGAAATGCCAGAGTGGAGATGTGACTGCTCCAAACAGCGGCTGGAGCAGGTAGTGATTTCACTGGGCAAAAAAGAAATACAGGATATGATAGAGCAGGATGACGGAGCGGAAATTGTTTGCAGGTTTTGCAACAAAAAATATTATTTCTCTGCAGAGGAACTTAAAAAGCTGCTCGATTATGCAACAAAGGAATAGGAATGAAAAAAGAAACGGTAAAAATTATTAATTTTGAGCGGCCGGCTGAATTTTATTATAGGTCTGCGCTTAAAATGATGGAAAATATGAACTACTTGGGCGCGTTATCTATGATGCGCAAAGCTGCGGACAAGGATGATCGCAATCAGGAATATTTGCTTAAGCTTGCAGAAATATTGACTGAGCTATCAAGATATGAAGAATCGAACAGCGTGCTTTTTGAGCTGTTGATGAGGACAAAAGAAACGTGCAGCGAATGTTATTTTGGGATGGGCTGCAATTTTCTTGGACTTAACGATATTGATAAGGCGGAGGAGAGTTTCGAAAAGTATCTTACGCTTGATCCGGAGGGAGAATTTCAGGAAGAAGTAGAAGAATTTTTGATGCTGTTTGCCGATTTTGAGGAAGAGGATGAGTTTCCGATCATTGATGTGACGGAAAAGCAACAGCAACAGTTCGCGCAGGAAGGCAAAGCATTCCTTGATAACTGCGAATATCAAAAGGCGGCGGAGGTTCTTGAAAAAATAAAGACGGGCGATCCTGAAATGCTGTTTGCCAAAAACAATCTGGCGCTTTCCTATTATTGCCTGAAAAGATTTGACGAGGCGGTAGACATTACAAAGCAGGTGCTTGCGCTTGATCCAAACAATATTCACGCCAATTGTAATATGGCGATGTTTTTGCACGAAAAAAAGGATGAAAAACGTGCGAAGGAATATGCAGGGAAAGCCGTCAGGCTGCAAAATGGGAGCTATGACGATCTTTATAAGATTGCGATTACTTTTTGTGAGCTTGGTGAGCATGAAAACGCGCTTAAGTATTTGAACAATATCCTCTCGACATCGCCCTATGATGATAAAGTTTTATTTTGCGCGGCGATGGCAAGCTACAATCTGAAACGCTGGCAGGAGGCGATTCAGTACTTGTCGGATATTGTAAAGCTTGACCCTGAGGATAGCGTCGCGGCCTACTATATTGGGCACGTGAAAGCGACGATGGAAGGACAGCAGGAGTTTAAAGAGCTGGGGTATGTGTTTCAGGTGCCGCCGGCGGAAGCGAGGGAGCGCATACAGTATCTTAACGACAGCATGAAGCTGCCGGATGAAGAATTTAATGAATTGTGGGCAAAAGACAAGAAATTAAAGGACGTTCTTTTGTGGGGAATTGAATATGGAGACGACTTTATCAAAAGAGCGGTGGTCAAGATCATCGGAAGCTTTGAAGATGAAAAAGCGGAAAAGATTTTCCGCCGGTATATTCTGCGCAGGAACCAGCCGGACGAGATTAAGAATGAAATTTTCGTCATGCTCAAGCGTATGCAGGCGCAAGAGCCTTATGTGGCATATTTCAATGGCAGCATTGTCGAAGTGAAGGTGGGAATCTTAGACGGGGTGGAAGGAAACGAGACGGAAAAGTTTGATCAACTGTTTGATTTGATTGTGACGGTTGTGAGCAAAGAGTTTTCCGAGCAAATGGCGGGCAAGGCGGTCTCCTTATTGCAGGAGTTTGCTGAAAAGGGAAGTGCAAAAAACTTTTTGGAAGAAATCAAGGAATTTGCCGCAGCCATCGCTTTTACAGCATTGTATTTGAATGAAACGCCGCGTGAGCCCAAAAAAGTGGCTGCTTTGTTTGACGCGGACGTAAACAGGCTTTCCGTAATGGTTATGGAAATCATGAATGTGGTTGAGGGGGACGAATAACGACATGGGAAAAATACTGGTAGAGGAAATTATAAACAGCCCGAGAATCCGGATTTTGGTGGAGCAGGCAAATAAGTGTCTGGAAACGCTTGGATATACTGACCACGGGCCGCGCCATGTAGGCTATGTCAGCAGGATTGCGGGAGAGATTTTATTTAAGCTTGGCTATCCGCAGGAGAGGGTTGATCTGGCGCGAATTGCAGGGTGGACGCATGATGTGGGCAACATGATTAACAGGAAGATGCATCCGCTGACAGGCGCGACTATTTTATTTGAAGAGCTCCAGCGCGTGGGAATGGATTTGCAGGATGTATGCGACATTTGCTCGGCGGTGGGCGCGCATGACGAGGAAACTGGAACTCCGCTTTCGGATATTTCTGCGGCGCTGATCATTGCCGACAAGGTTGACGCCTACAAAAAGCGCGTGAAGCGCAGAGATATGGGCGATATCCACGACAGGGTGAATCTTTCGATTTATGAGACGGATGTGCGGGTGTCGCAGTCAAAGAATCAGGTTACATTTGAACTCAAAATGAAGGACTATGCGACCCCTATGGAGTTTTTGGAGATTTATCTGGGCAGGATGAAGATGTGCGAGAAAAGCGCGGAATTTTTGAATTGTACATTTAAGCTTGTGATCAATGGACTTGTTATGAATAAGCTGGGAGGATTATGAGCTTGAATTATCAGTGTTATGCATCGTGCGCATTTGGAATTGAAGGGATTTTGGCAAACGAGCTTAGGGATATGCAGTTTGAAAATGTTGTGGCGCAGGATGCCCGTGTTTATTTTGAGGCGGACGAAGCGGGTATTGCGAAAGCAAATATTTTTTTGCGGACTGCGGACCGTGTGTATATCGTTTTAAAGGAATTCAGGGCAATCACTTTCGAAGAATTGTTCGAAGGAATTGTCACCATTCCGTTTGGGGAGTTTATGCCGTCGGACGCGCGGTTTCCCGTTGATGGGAACGCTGTGAAATCGGCACTGGGAAGTGTTTCGGATGTACAGTCAATTGCTAAAAAAGCAGTAGTACGCGCTATGCAAAAGGTGTATCAGCAGGAGCGCTTTGAAGAGACGGGCAGCATGTTCAATCTGTATGTCAACATTTTTAAAGATTTGGTGACGGTTGGGCTGAATACGAGCGGTGCGGGACTGAACAGGCGGGGATACCGGCTGAAAAACGCACAGGCGCCGCTCAAAGAGACGCTTGCGGCAGCGATGATTATGATATCCAGATGGCACACAAGGGACTTTTATGATCCGTTGTGCGGAAGCGGGACAATTGCCATCGAGGCAGCGATGATGGCTGCGGGAATGGCGCCGGGCTTAAAACGCAGGTTTGACGCACAAGGCTACAGTAACGCATTCCGTAAGGAATTTGCGCAGATGAAGGAATATGCAAAGACACTGGTAAAACAACCTGAAATGGAGATTTTTGCAAGCGACATCAATCGAAAGACGCTCGATCTGGCAAGGGAGCACGCGAATAATATGGATGTGGCGCAATATATCCGCTTTGCGCAAAGGGACGTCCGGAAATTTGAACAGCCGCAAAGACCGGCCTCGATCATCACAAATCCGCCATACGCTGTGCGTATGGGAGATGAAAAAGAGGTTTCGGCCCTGTATGCGGATATGGGAAGCGCGTTTATGCCGCTTGACGACACGCTTGTTTTTATCATTACCGCGGACGAGCAGTTCGAGGCCAAATACGGTCAAAAGGCGGACAAAAAGCGCAAGCTATATAATGGAAGCATTAAGTGTACTTATTATCAATATTTCAGGAAAAAGTAATGGAGCGGGCAAAATCATGTGCAACATGGTTTTGCCTGATTTTATAAAATAGTAGTGCTAATTTCAAAAAAACAGTTGATTTTTATTACAAATCTGATAAAATATTATAAGTCAGCACAAACAAAAGTGCCAATGTGGCTCAGTTGGTAGAGCAGCGCATTCGTAATGCGCAGGTCAGCGG
>CAZQDA010000031.1:0-27667 GCA_964592155.1 uncultured Christensenella sp. | reverse complement strand
TCACGCCGATCGCGATCGAAGAAGGACTGAGATTCGCAATCCGTGAAGGCGGCAGAACGGTAGGCGCTGGAGTGGTATCCGGGGTCATCGAATAAACCGCAAAGAGAAGCAGACAAAAGGAGCCATATGCATTGCATATGGCTCCTTTTTTGCGGGGATTATGATATAATAATGAAAAAAGGGGGGCAGCAATGAAGCGGGAAATGACATTTTTTAATACGGTGGCGGGCATATTGCCTGTGGCGGCGCTGCTGCTCGCAATGCTCGCGCTCGGAGTTTTTGCCAATCAGTTTTTCAGCGTGGCAAACGCACAGGTGGTATGGTCACAGACTGTGATGATGGCTATGGTTGCCTGCGCGATTGCTATTTCTGTGCGCGCGCAAGGGCCGGACCTTTCTATTTTACCTGTGATGGGGCTTTGTATGTGGATCGCAGGAATGCTTATGCAGGAGTATGGAATTGAGGCGGGAATGATTGCCGCCATACTGGTAGGCACAGGAATTGGCGCGTTAAATGCCGTGGCGATCAAGCATATTAGGCTACCCGCATGGGCGGTCACGCTGATTGTGGGAATTGTAATCGGTGTTATTTGCACTTTTTTGCAGTATCAGTTGATTCAGAATCTCCCGCCGCCTTTGCTGGGAAGAATGCCGGTGGTCATCGCAGTTGCGCTTGTTGCCGCACTTGTATTGGTGTTCCTGTTCGTGCTTTTCACCCCGCTGGGGGTACCCTTTACGCAGCGAAAACGGGAGGAAAAGCCGAAAGCTTATTTCTTTGCGTATTTGGTATCCGGCGCGCTTGCGGCGTTGGCGGGCTGTGCTTGGTGCCTGCGGCTCAGGGTGGTGATGCCGCCCACGGCGTTTTCTTTTGAAAATATTTTATTTTTGCTGTTTGTGGCGGCTGCGCTTTACGCAAGCAAGTTATTTGATAACCGGATGTTTCCGGTGCTGTATGCGCTGCTTTTGGCGTTTGTCTGGTGCGCAATTGGCAATGTGACAGCCCTTTTGGGCGTGAGTTCTTACCTGCAGATCATCATTCGGCTGCTAATAACGAGCGGCATGGTGATTTTGTCGTGCTTTACATCGGAGTGGAGGAAAAGAAAAAGTGTGCTTGTTTGTTGACGCTTGAAGCGGAATATAGTACCATAACAATACAGATTATAGCAATTTGTCAAAAGGATGGTTACAAACTTTTGGTATCAATTGCATATGCAGGCGATTTATCGTAAGCGTTTTATATAACCTGCCTTAAGTTAAATCGCTGTAAATGAAGCGGGGAACGAGAATGGATTCACTTTATATTGTGGTGCCGTGTTATAATGAGGAAGAGGTGCTGCACGAGACAACAAAAAGATTGCTCGATAAGCTTGACAGGATGGTTTCTGAGGGGCTTATTTCGGAACAGAGCCGTATTATGTATGTAAACGACGGCTCGAAAGATAAGACGTGGTCATTGATTGAGCAGCTGCATGCGGAGCATCCGCAGGTGCTGGGCGTAAAGCTTTCGCGCAACCGCGGACACCAGAACGCGCTTTTGGCGGGACTGATGACCGCAAAGGATTTATGCGACGTGACCATTTCCATGGATGCCGACTTGCAGGACGACATTGAGGTGCTGGATGAGTTTATCCGCAAATACAAGGATGGGTGCGACATTGTTTACGGTGTGCGCAGCAGCCGCGACACGGATACGGGATTCAAACGCGGCAGCGCGCAGGCGTTTTACAAAATTTTGAGGTTTTTTGGTGTGGATTCGGTCTACAACCATGCGGATTACCGCCTGATGTCAAGACGCGCGCTGGAAGGGCTTGCGGAGTTTGGTGAGGTCAATCTTTTTCTGCGCGGCATTGTTCCGCAGATTGGCTATCAGACGGCGATTGTGGAATATTCCCGCGGAGAGCGTTTTGCGGGGGAATCGAAATACCCGCTGAAAAAGATGATCAGCTTTGCGTTCGACGGGATTACGTCCTTTTCGATTAAACCGATCCGCATGATTACGGCGGTGGGGTTGATTATTTTCGTGGTGAGCCTTGTGATGCTCATTTATTCGCTGGTGGTTTATTTTGCGGGGATGACGCAGTCCGGCTGGCCGAGCATGATTATGTCTATTTGGCTTTTGGGCGGGCTTCAGCTGCTTGCGATCGGCGTGATTGGCGAGTATGTGGGAAAAGCCTATATGGAGACAAAAAAACGGCCAAAATACATCATAGAAACAGTTTTGAAAGATTGAGTGAAAACAGGGCGGGCCGTTTGGCCCGCCCTATAAATCCAAACCTGAAAAAAAGCTTTGAAAATGCGGGAAAATCATTGACAAGCGGCGGCTGAAATGATATTATATTAAAGCATCTTTGATAAAAGGCAGAGAGTGCCTTTTTTTAGATTGCCTAAAAAATGATGTACCGGAGGTAAGGATACATGCGTACAAAAATCACACTGGCTTGCACAGAATGCAAACAAAGGAACTACGATACGACGAAAAACAAAAAGAACGATCCTGACAGAATCGAAATGTCCAAGTACTGCAAATTCTGTAAAAAGCATACAGCGCATAAAGAAACCAAATAATTTTGAGGTGGCAATACGATGGCTAAGACCAAATTATTGGGCGAGGAAAGAGAAAAGCATTTAAAGGAACAGAAGAAGCTCGCCAAAAAGAAAAATAAAAAGCAACGGCGCAGTCCTGCCAGATTCTTTAAAGACGTCTGGGGCGAAGTGAAGAAAGTAACATGGCCGACCCGCAAAGACCTTTTCAAAACGACGTTTGCGGTAATCGTGTTCATTGTGATTTTTGCTGTGATCGTGGGATTGATGGACTGGGGCTTTGGCGCATTGTTCCAGAACTTCCTGTTAAGCTAGGAGCTTAGTGTTTATGAGTAATGAAAAAATCGGCTCTGAGGATGTTTTGAATCCGTCCGAAGAGACGCAAGAACAGGTAAATACGGATACGACAAAGCCGGAAGCGGAAGAAAAACCGAAGTTTATCAAGCAGGAAAAAACAGATAAACCTTATTGGTATGTTGTCTATACGTATTCCGGTTATGAAAATAAAGTGATGGACAACCTTCTGAAGACTGTGGAAAACCACAATCTGCACGATACGATTATCGATGTGAAGGTTCCAATGGAAGAATCCGTGGAAGTGAAAAACGGCAAGAAGCGTCATGTGACAAGGAAATTGTTTCCGGGTTATGTGATGGTGAAGATGTTTTTGACGGACGAATCATGGTATGTTGTGCGTAATACGCGCGGCGTAACGGGGTTTGTAGGGCCATCGAGCAAACCGATTCCGCTGTCTGACGCGGAAGTCCGTTCCATGGGAATTGAGAATGTACGCATTAACCTCGACGTGGAGGTGGGCAACAACGTTATTGTGACGTCCGGCCCGCTGGAAAGCTTTGTCGGTGTGGTGGAAGAAGTGAACGCAGAGCGGCAAAAGGTACGCGTTATGGTGTCCATGTTTGGCCGCGACACCTCTGTGGAGCTTGATTTTGTACAGGTAAAAAGGATTTAATCCTTGAAAGAAAAAGATAAGCTCATACTTGTGTTAGTCGTCAGGAATTAATTGGTTTTGTGAGCTGGAAAGCGAAACAAAACGACTGCTAGCAAAGGGGGTACGCGGGGGGACAAAGCGGAGTGCCGCCTGTAGCGGAGCAAGCGAACGCGAAGGTCAGTGATGCTGCGAGGCGAGCAAGGCGAAAGCTGAAGCAAGCCCGAAGCGAGCGCGTTCTGCAAGAAACGCAGTTGCCGCCCGCGAAGAGAGCGAAGCAAACGTTATAAGAAAGTGGGAGAACGCTATCCTAGTTCGTTTTACCACATATTTATAAGAAAGAAGGATAAAGCAAATGGCAAAGAAAATTGCAGGGTATATCAAATTGCAGATACCCGCAGGAAAAGCAACGCCCGCACCGCCGGTTGGTCCGGCGCTTGGTCAGCATGGTGTTAACATCATGGACTTCACAAAGGCGTTCAACGAAAAAACAGCGCAACAGGCAGGACTGATCATTCCGGTCGTAATCACAGTATACGCGGACCGTTCGTTCAGTTTTATCACCAAGACGCCTCCGGCGGCAGTGCTGATCAAAAAAGCATGCAAGGTCGAAAAAGGGTCCGGTGTGCCCAACAAGCAGAAGGTTGCAAAGATCACACGCGCACAGCTCGAAGAAATTGCAACACTCAAAATGCCCGATCTCAACGCGTCTTCTTTGGATGCGGCAGTCAGCATGATTGCCGGTACGGCGAGAAGCATGGGCGTAGAAGTGGAGGGCTAAGCGATGAAAAGAGGAAAGAATTATCAGGATAGTGTAAAGTCTTTTGACAAAATGACTTTGTTTGATCCGGAAGAAGCAATCAAAATCTGCAAAGATACCGCGAAAGCGAAATTTGATGAGACAATCGAGCTTTCCGTAAAGCTCGGCGTCGACCCGCGTCACGCAGATCAGCAGGTGAGAGGCGCGGTTGTGCTTCCGCACGGAACAGGTAAAACCGTTCGTGTGCTGGTGATCGCCAAGGGCGACAAGGCAAAAGAAGCGGAGGATGCGGGTGCTGATTTTGTGGGCGCTGAAGAAATGGTCGAGAAAATCCAGAAAGAAAACTGGTTTGATTATGACGTAATCGTTGCGACTCCCGACATGATGGGGCAGATCGGACGCATTGGTAAGGTGCTTGGCCCCAAAGGCCTCATGCCAAACCCGAAATCCGGCACGGTTACGATGGATATCGCAAAGGCGATTGCCGACATAAAGGCCGGTAAAGTGGAATACAGGGTTGACAAGACCGCGATCATTCACGTGCCGATCGGCAAAAAGAGCTTTAGCGAAGAGCAGCTCAAAGACAACCTGAAAGCAATCATGGATGCGGTTGTGAAGGCGAAGCCGTCCGCAGCGAAGGGTACATACCTGAAAAGCGTGGTACTTTCCGCAACGATGGGTCCGGGCGTGAAATGCAATCCGATCAGGTTTATCTAAATTTTGTTACAAGCAAAGAGAAGGTTTCGAAAGAAGCCTTCTTTTTTTGCATATTGGTCGTTGCATTGCAATAAAAAACCATATTAATAATACAATTTAATCGCGAATAAAAAAAGTTCACAAAAAGATACTGGAATAATGACACAAAAAAAGATACAATAGAAAGGTATCTGTTAATTATTTAACAAAGTAAATAGTTTGATTTAAAAGAAGGATCAACGGGAGGATTGGGAACGTGGAAAATGCGGAAGTAAAACAGACAGTTGACAAGATATTGTCGGAGCACAACAAAAAGTCAGAGATTATTCCTATTTTGCAGGAGATTCAGAAGGAATATCGTTATTTGCCTGTGGACGCGCTTTGTTATGTGGCGGAAAAGCTGGGCGTAGGGGAAGCCAAGGTTTATTCGATTGCGACATTTTATGAGAATTTTTCGTTGGAACCCAAGGGGAAATATGTAATCAAGATTTGCGACGGAACCGCATGCCATGTCAGGAAATCAATTCCGATTTTGGATGCGCTCCGCAAAAAGCTTAAGCTGACGGATAAAAAGAAAACAACAGACGATATGCTGTTTACAGTGGAAACCGTATCCTGCCTCGGTGCGTGCGGGCTGGCGCCTGTGCTGACCGTGAATGATAAGGTTTATCCGGCGATGACGCCCGAATCGGCGTGCGAACTGCTGGATACGTTGCAATAAGCTGAAGATAGGGGAGCAAAATAGAGATGATACAAAATGTCAAAGAATTAAATGAGTTAAAAGATAAATATGAAAAATCCCTGGGCGCGCAATATAAAAAGGTATTGGTGTGCGCAGGAACGGGCTGCGTGGCAGGCGGGTCGCTGGAAATTTATGACCGGCTAAAGCAGCTTTCAGAGGAACGCGGGCTTCCGGTTTCCATAGAATTGAAAGAGGAGCCGCATGAGGAAATCGCTTTTAAGAAGAGTGGATGCCACGGCTTTTGCGAGATGGGACCGCTATTGCGTATCGAGCCGCACGGATGGCTCTATTTGAAAGTGAAGCCGGAGGACTGCGAGGAAATTCTGGAGAAGAGCCTCGTGGGTGACGAGGCGGTGGAAAGATTGCTGTTTACACGCGATGGAAAGGCATACGCGGCGCAGGACGATATTCCGTTCTACAGCAAGCAGACGCGCGTGGTGCTTTCCAACTGCGGGCACACGGATACGGAATCCATCGAGGAATATATTGCGCGCGGCGGATATCAGGCGGTTGCGAAAGCTTTGTTTGAGATGCAGCCGGAGGAGATCGTGCAGGAGATACTGGACAGCGGACTTCGTGGACGCGGCGGCGGCGGATTTCCCACGGGAAGAAAGCTGCAGCAGGTGGCGCGGCAGGCAGAGCCTGTGAAATATGTGGTGTGCAACGGCGACGAGGGCGACCCCGGCGCGTTTATGGACAGGAGCATTATGGAGGGTGACTCCCACCGGATGATGGAAGGCATGATGATTGCCGGAATTGCGGCGGGCGCTCACGAAGGATATATTTACGTGCGTGCGGAATATCCGCTGGCGGTAAAGCGTTTGCAGGTTGCCATCGAGGCGGCAAGAAAGTATGGGCTGCTGGGCGACAATATTTTGGGCAGCGGCTTTGCGTTTGACCTGAAAATCAATCAGGGCGCGGGCGCGTTTGTGTGCGGCGAGGGCAGCGCGCTGACTGCATCAATCGAAGGAAACCGCGGTATGCCGCGCGTAAAACCACCTCGCACGGTGGAGCATGGCCTTTTTAACAAACCGACAGTACTTTCCAATGTGGAGACGTATGCCAATATGCCCATGATCGTTTTAAATGGAAACGAGTGGTATCGCGGCATGGGTACAGAAAACAGCCCGGGGACAAAGGCGTTTGCGCTCACCGGAAATGTGAACAACACCGGCCTTATCGAAGTGCCGATGGGAACGACGCTGCGCGAGATTATTTTCGATATTGGCGGCGGCATCAAAAATGACAAAAAATTCAAGGCTGTGCAGATTGGCGGGCCATCGGGCGGTTGCCTGACAGAAGAGCATCTCGATTTGCCGCTTGATTTTGATTCGCTCAAAAAGGTAGGGGCCATGATCGGCTCCGGCGGACTTGTGGTAATGGACGAGGATACCTGCATGGTGGAGGTCGCGCGGTTCTTTATGAACTTTACGCAGAACGAGTCGTGTGGAAAATGTGTTCCGTGCCGTGAGGGTACGCTGCGCATGCTGGAAATCCTCGAGCGAATTGTTGCGGGCAAGGGTGAAAAGGAAGACCTTGATATGCTGCATGAGCTTGCGGATACGATCTCCAAGACTGCGCTGTGCGGGCTGGGGAAAACAGCTCCTTCGCCTGTGATCAGCACGATGCAGTATTTTGAGGACGAATATTTGGCGCATGTTGTGGATAAGAAGTGTCCGGCAAAAAACTGCCAGGCGATGAAGCAATATGTGATTATCGCGGAAAAGTGCAAGGGATGTAGCAAGTGCGCGCGCCAGTGCCCTGTGGATGCGATCAGCGGCGTTGTAAAGAGCCCGTATACGATCGATGCGGAAAAGTGCATCAAATGTGGGGCATGCGAAGAGGCGTGCAGCTTTGACGCGATCATAGAGCAGTTTTAACAAACCGGTTAAGCGAAAGGAACGAGTGTGATGACTGATAAAAAGCACATGATAATAGATGGTCAAATTGTGGAATTTGACAACGAACAAAATATTCTTGCGGTGATCAGAAAAGGGGGAATCGACCTGCCCACTTTCTGTTATTATTCAGAGCTTTCCATTTATGGCGCATGCCGTATGTGCGTGGTGGAAGACGAATGGGGCGGCGTGATTGCATCCTGCTCCACGCCTCCGCGTGACAAAATGAAAATCAAGACCAATACGCCGCAGTTATTCCGTCACAGGAAAATGATTCTGGAGCTGCTGCTGTCAAGCCACTGCCGCGACTGCACAACCTGCCCCAAAAACGGAAAATGCCGTTTGCAGGAGCTGGCGCTGCGGTTTGGGATCGATAACGTGCGGTTTGAGAATACGAAAAAACAGGCGGAAGTGGATGATTCCGCGCTGTCCATCATCAGGGATACCTCAAAATGTATTCTCTGCGGTGACTGTGTGCGTATGTGTACGGAGATACAGAACGTGGGCGCGATTGATTTTGCGCACCGCGGCTCTGATATGACGGTTTCTACCGCGTGGGGCAAGCCGCTTGCCGAGACGAACTGCGTGAACTGTGGACAGTGCGCGTCGGTATGCCCGACGGGCGCGATTGTGATCAGGAACTGCACACAGAAATTCTGGGATGCGATTTACGACGATTCCAAGCGCGTGGTGGTGCAGTATGCGCCGGCTGTGCGCGTGGCGCTGGGGGACGAGTTCGGCCTCGAGCCGGGCACCAATGTCGCAGGGAAGATCGTGGGCGCGCTGCGCAAGATGGGCGTAGATGAGGTTTATGATACGACAATGGGTGCGGATTTGACCGTAATGGAGGAATCCAAGGAGTTCTTGAAGAAATATAAAGAGGGAAAGAAAATGCCGCTCTTCACCTCCTGCTGTCCGGCATGGGTAAAATATGCGGAAAACAAGCATCCTGAGCTGATGGCACAGGTGTCCTCCTGCAAATCGCCGATGCAGATTTTTTCGGCGGTCATAAAGGAACACTTTAAGCAGGTGCAGGAAGTGGATGGAAAAGAGACGGTTGTGTTTGCGATCATGCCCTGCACAGCAAAGAAGGACGAGCAGGTTCGCCCTGAGTTTATTTATGAGGACGGTTCGCGCGACACGGACGGCGTGATCACCACACAGGAGTTTGCGAGCATATTGAAGCAGGCGGGCATTGTGTTTGATGACATCGATCCGGAAGCGGCTGATATGCCGTTTGGCATTACCTCCGGCGCGGGCGTGATTTTTGGCGTGACGGGCGGCGTGACAGAGGCGGTGATTCGCCGCGTGATGGATGACAAGAGCAACAATATGCTTCACAACATCGCTTACACAGGTGTGCGCGGTATGGATGGCATGAAAGAGGCGAGCATTCCTTATGGGGATACGCGGCTTAGAATTGGCGTAGTGAACGGGCTTGCAAATGCGGAAAAGCTGATCGAAAAGATCGAAAGCGGTGAAGCGGACTACGATTTCGTGGAAGTAATGGCGTGTCCGGGCGGATGTATCGCCGGCGCGGGTCAGCCGTTTGCGCGTAAGCAGGGAAAAGAGGACAGGGCAAAGGGGCTTTATGACGCGGACAAGCTGTCACAGGTGAAACGTTCTGAGGAGAATCCTGTGATGATGGCCCTTTATGGCGGTATTTTGAAGAACAAAATTCATGAGCTGTTGCACGTGGATTACATAAAAGGGGAGGAAACGATAAAATGATGGTGATCAATGTATGTATCGGAAGTGCATGCCACTTAAAGGGGAGTTACAACATCGTCAGTGAATTGCAGGAATTGATCGAAGAAAACAAGCTGGGCGACAAGGTGGAGCTTACGGGCGTTTTTTGTCTGGGGCACTGCACGGACGCGGTATCCGTACAAGTTGGGGAGGAAGTGTTCTCTGTGAATACGGACAATGTGGGCGACTTTTTTGAGAAACAGGTGCTGCAAAAGGTTTAAGCGGCACTGCCGCACCATAAAAAAGCCATATAAATAATGGAAAACCGGCCGCAGTGGATGAAATATTTGCTGCGGTTTCGGTATGTGCTTTGTGTGAGGGTATTTAGAGGCGTTGTGTTTTTTCATGTGTCCGCAGCGTAGAGCAGGAACATGTAAGGCAAGCGTTATTGGGGCCCCCTTCCGAACTCGAACGAAGTGAGTTCGGAAGGGGAAGAGGAGGAGCAAGGAAGCGCAGTGGAGTTTTCAAGTGAGCGAGCACAGAGGTGCGAAGTGAATTTGAAACGACACCAAGCGGACTTTGCGACGACGAAGGGAGCAACGTATGTGTGACCTTGCGGCTGTCGTCAGGAATCAATCCGTTTTGAGAGGCGTAAGCCGAAGCAAAACAACTTTAAGCAAAGAGAAGTCGGGAGAGAAGCGCAACTTCTTTCCCGAAGCGACCGAAGGGAGCAAAGCATGTGCGACCTTGCCGCTGTCGTCAGGAATCAATTCGTTTTGAGAGGCGTAAGCCGAAGCAAAACAACTTTAAGCAAAGAGAGGTCGGGAGAGAAGTGCAACTTCTTTCCCGAAGCGACCGAAGGGAGCGCTATAAGGTATGAGCAGTATTATACAATTTAAAGAGGCAAACTGTAAGAACTGTTACAAATGCATCAGGAGCTGTCAGGTGAAATCCATCGCCTTTAAAAACGAGCAGGCAGAAATTACGGAAAAGGAATGCATCCTTTGCGGACACTGTTTTTTGGTGTGCCCGCAAAATGCGAAATATATCAACAGCAGCATTGATAAGGTGAAAGGATTTCTTAAAAACGGCGACAAGGTATATGTTTCGGTTGCTCCTTCCTTTGCGAGCTGTTATAAAGAAGCGACCTTTCCAAAGATTTCGTCCGCGCTCAAAAAGCTGGGATTTGCGGGAGTGGAGGAAACGTCGATTGGCGCAGCGCAGGTATCGCGCAATTTTGGCGAGCTGATGAAAGCGCACAAGATGAAAAATATCATCACAACGTGCTGCCCGACAGTCGTTTTGCTTGTGGAAAAATACTATCCTGAGTTGATTCCCTTTCTCGCACCTATAGACGCGCCCATGACAGCGCATGGAAAGATGATGAAGGAAGTGTATGGCAATCGCATTAAAACTGTTTTCGTGGGCCCGTGCATCTCCAAAATGCATGAAGCGGGCGATGAGGCGGGCGGCGGCGCGATTGACGCGGTGCTTCTGTTTGATGAGCTGATGAACTGGCTGGAGGCGGAGGGGATTGACATTGAGGCGGAAGACCCGGATGTGCGCGAGATGAAAGCGACGATCAACAGGCTGTATCCCGTACCCGGCGGCATCATCAAGACGATTGACAAGCAAACGCGCCAGAATTATAAATGTGTGGCGGTGGACGGGATTGACCGGTGCATGGAAATACTGGATTCCCTAAAGGAAGAGGAGATGCAGGATTTTTTCCTGGAAATGAACGCCTGTCCGGGAAGCTGCCTTGGAGGGCCTGGCCTTAAGGAGATCAGCCATCCGTTTTTACAGATCAAGGACAGAACGCTGCGCTACGCCAAAACGCGCAGCACACAGCACGCGCCTGTTACGGAGGACACGCGGCTCGATCTTTCCCACAAATATAAGGAACGCAGTCCGCATAAACGCCAACCGTCGGAAGAGGAAATCCAGCAAATTTTTGTGAAAATGGGAAAAACGAGCGAAGATAAGATGCTCAACTGCGGCGGATGCGGATATCCCACCTGCCGCGACAAGGCGATTGCCGTGCTGCACGGAAAGGCTGACATCAAGATGTGTCTTCCTTTTATGCGGGAAAAGGCGGAGAGCATTTCCAATGTGGTGATGGACAACACACCCAATGCCATTGTGATTCTGGACGGTGATTTTAATCTGATGGAATACAACAACATGGCGGCGGAGCTCTTTAAGCTGAATGAAAGGAATTATGTGGGCAGGCCGGTTTCCATGATCATTGACTGTGACGACGTAGATGAGGTAAGGGCATCGGGAGAGAACATTTTTGACCGGAAGGTTTATTACAAGGATCTTGGAATCACGGTGGAGCAGTCCACGATTTTTGTCAGGGAAAATTCCATGTATCTTCTGCTCATTAAGGACATTACGGAAGACGAAAACCAACAGAAAAAGATGAACGAAATGCGCGCGGAAACCATGGAGGTCACGCAGGCGGTGATCAACAAGCAGATGCGCGTTGCGCAGGAAATTGCGAGCCTTCTGGGAGAAACGACAGCGGAGACAAAGCTGGCGCTGACAAGCCTTAAGAAGTATATTCAGGAGAGTGAAGATGAGCGTATTTATTGAAACCAGCAACGAAAGCCTGTTTAAATACGGCGAAGAGCTGTGTGGAGATAAGGTGGAGATTGTGCGCAAGGGCGACTTTACGACGATTGTGCTTGCGGACGGTCTTGGGAGCGGCGTGAAAGCGAATATCCTCTCCACGCTTTCCAGCAAAATTGCGGCCACCATGATCTCAGAGGGGGCGGATATCTATGAGACGGTAGAAACGATGGCTTCCACGCTTCCGGTGTGCGCGGTGCGCGGGCTTGCGTACTGCACGTTCACCATCCTGCGGGTGAATGTAAACGGGGAGGCGCACCTGATGGAGTTTGACAACCCGCAGGTCATTATCCTGCGCAATGGAAAAGAACTGCCCATCGAAAAGACGGAAATAGAGATCGGCGATAAAAAGATACTTGAAAGCCGTTTTGTGATGAAGGAAGGCGATATGTGCGTCGCTTTTTCGGACGGCGCGATTCACGCTGGCGTTGGGCAAACCCTGAACTTTGGCTGGCAGCGGGATAATATTGTGGAATATGCCTGCCGCGCCTATCAAAAGGAAATGCCTGCGCGCGCGATGACAAAGCTGATGCTGTCGGCGTGCAATTCGCTTTATGACAACAAGCCCGGCGACGATACGACGTTTGTGACCACGCGGGTCAGGCACGCGCGGCCCGCGCATATTATGGTAGGGCCGCCGGTGGATTCTGCCCGCGATGAAGAGATTGTCGGGAGGCTTCTCGGTGTGGACGGCATGAAGGTGGTGTGCGGCGGCACAACCTCGCAGATTGTAAGCCGTATTTCCGGGCGTGAGCTGCGCGTAAAGCTTGACTACAGAGATCCGGGCGTTCCGCCTGTGGGCACGATTGAGGGAATCGATCTTGTGACAGAGGGCGTTGTGACGCTTGCCAAAACCTATGAGATCATGACGACCTATCTATCCGAAGAGAGCCGGATGGAGGATTTATTTCAGCTATTTGGGCAGGACGGCGCATCGAAGCTTGCAAAGCTTTTGCTGGAGGACTGCACCAAGGCGCACTTCATTGTGGGACGCGCGGCAAATCCGGCTCATCAAAATCCGGATCTGCCCATTGACCTGAGCCTGAAGCTGCGGATGGTGAAGGATATTTCCAGATTGCTGCAGCGGATGGGAAAAGATGTGGAAGTAGAGTATTGCTAAATGGTGATCAAAACAATCGTTTTGCAGCTTCACAAGCCGACTGCGGAGAAAAAGGCATTGATCGACGATGCGATTTATCGCTATAATAAAGCGCTCTCTTATT
This sequence comes from uncultured Christensenella sp., assembly GCA_964592155.1. Taxonomy (GTDB): domain Bacteria; phylum Bacillota; class Clostridia; order Christensenellales; family Christensenellaceae; genus Christensenella. The sequence goes on along the minus strand of CAZQDA010000031.1, from coordinate 14,539 downwards.
TATTTGAGCATACAAGGCAAAATGTCGAGCCAATTCTGGAAAAAATGAAATCGGGCGGCGGATTTTTAACACGCCGCATTACCGCGCTGCTGCAAAAGGAACTGATGGAAGAGTTAAACCAGTTTGGCGTGCAGCCGTTTAAGGACGCGCTCAAGCTGGATTATGCGATGTCTATGATTGCGTGGCTTTCCCTGCGAAAAGCGCAAAAAACAGCGCGTTACCCGCATGGAATGCTGGAAGACGAAGCGTTTCAGGAAAAATTCAGAGAACTACTGGAGCAGTTTGAAGAAAACAAGATAAGCAAAAAGGATTTGGAGAGCGGACTTGCAAGGCTTTATGCGTCCCTGCGTCTTAAGAAGCCGGTTTTCTTTGGCAGGTACGCCAAAAATCGTGATTATTGTCTGCTTTATGACGAGCGCACAAATCGGTTTTATGCAAAGCTGTATCTTTTGGGCGTAAAGGATGAACGGCGTCGCGGTGGGATTGAACGAAAAAATACAACGCTGAGGTACGTGACAAAGGACAGGGAATTGCTGGCGGAGGATAACCGGCGCGAGCGATACCTTGTGGTTCCGCTGTCGTTTGGAAAGCGGCAGCAAAAGATCCTTATGGAGGGCCTCGAAAATCCATCTATTTTTAAAACGGCGCGGCTTTTATGCAAGGAAGGGAAATACTATCTTTCGATCAATGTGGCGTGTGACTGCCCGCAGATGGTCAAGAGCGAAACTTATATGGGCATTACGCGCGGCATTTCGGGCGCGGTATGCTATGCGGTATGCGACCGCGACGGAACTCCTGTAGCCAAGGGAAGGATACCAAAGGCAAGCAGCTTTCACAGCAAGAATGGCATGCACGCCCTTGCAAATGGTCTGGTAGGAATTGCGCAGCAGTATCAAAGCACGGTGATTACCTATAAGCTTGGGGGAATCGGGGACAGGCTGTCAAACGGCGAAGAGCGGGCGCAGCTGACCTCTGGAGAATTTAACAAATTGATATCCGTCGTGCTGTATAAGACAGAGGCGGCAGGGCTGGGAAAGCCTGTTTTGGTAAGCCCGCGCGGTATTTTTTATACGTGTCCGCGCTGTGGAAGAAATTCCTTTCGCAACAGGTTTTCAGGGGCGAGGATGATGTGCCTGCGGTGCGGATTTTCGGATACGCTCGAGCATATTGGCCCCCGCAACGCGGCGCGCAGGCTGATCCAGTACGGCAGCGCGGCTTTGCTTTTTTATGCAAGGCAGGAGGCTGGCGAAATTTTGATCGAAAACAAAATATTGGGAATCAGATACCGCGCGCAGGCGACCCAGCAGGGGATTGCGGATTTTTATGAGATGATCGAAAAAATGGCGGCGGACTTACGGCAAGGCGTTCTTCCCATGGAGAAAAAAGATGCAAAAAAGATCAGTTTCCAAAAACGGTTTTTGCGCGTAAAGGATGTGCGCAAAGAGATTGCCGTGATTGATGTAACTTAGTTTATACGGCGCATTTTGCTGCCGCGTCGTTGCACGGGGGCCTGCCTGCATGGCCTGCCCCGGGCAAACATCCGCCGAGCGGAGCGCGTTTTGCGTAAAAGAGCAGCTATCTGACCCGAAGACACAGGTTTTCTGTGTCTTCTTTTTTTGAAAAAAATGTTAGCGGTTGGCCCGGCGGGTTTATGAATAATCCGGATTATTATTTCATTTTGATTAAAGAGGGGTGCATGAAACAGTTTTTTGCAAAAACGACAGGAAAAGTAATCATCGTAACGGCAGTTGCGTTACTTATTTTTTGTATCTTTGTCTTAAAAACAACAGAAGAAAATAAGGCGGATCGAATTCAGCAACCACAGCAGGCAATCGAGCAGTGGAGGCAGGAGGGCCTGCCTGTTTTTATTGATTTTACCGCGGACTGGTGCCCTTACTGCAAGGAAATGGAACCGGCGATTGAGCAGTTTAGGCAGGAGTATACGGGAAAGATTAACTTTGTGACGGTCGATGTTGACGATCAGCCGGAAATTGCGGCGTATTTTGGCGCGGCCAGCGTACCCTTTTATCTGACTATGGACAGCGATGGCAATCCGCTTTTGTATTTGAATGGGGCGACTACAAAAGAAGTTATGAAAGAGTTCATTGATCAATCACTGGAGAAAGTTTCATGACTGAAATTTTGACGCAATTTGGTGAGATGATTTCGCAAAACATATGGATCGGCCCGTTGATTGCATTGCTTGCGGGAATATTGACTTCGCTCACGCCGTGTTCGCTGTCCACGTTTCCGCTTGTGATCAGCTATGTGGGAGGCATCGGAACCGGACGCAAAACAGCGGTCTTCTATTCGCTGCTGTTTTGCCTTGGAATGACGGTTACGTTTACTGTGATCGGCAGCGTTTTGGCTGCGCTGGGACAGTATATGAACGTCATGGGCGGATGGTGGTATCTGATTCTGGGGGCGTTGATGGTTTTTATGGCGCTTGTGATGTGGGATGTGATTAAGATATTCCCATCCTGCGGCGTTCGTCAGACAACGACCAAAAAAGGCGGACTGGGCGCATTTTTGCTGGGCCTTTTGGGCGGAGCATTTGCATCGCCGTGCGTTACGCCCGTTTTGGCAGCCATCCTTGCCGTGATTTCGAGCGGAGTCGGAATCGGCGTGGGCGTGCTGATGCTGACCACATATTCGATTGGAAACAGTATTTTGATTATTGCCGTGGGAGCGGGGATTGGCGCTGTCAATCAAATCAGTTCCTCCGGAAAATTCGAGAAGGCCAGTAAGGTAATCAAGGTGGTTCTTGGCGCGGTGATCCTCGCGCTGGGACTTTATTTGCTTTATATGGGATTTTAGGAATATTTTTGAGATTTTAGGCATATATATTTACGATAGGGGCAAGGGTATGTTATGAGGCGCAAAAAACGGTGGAGTCTTAGGAATATCAATGCACTTTTGATTGCGGCGGTTGTTGTGATATCGGTGGGGGTCGCCTCCTTTACGGGCATGATGATCGCAAATACGGATCATCTGGCAAACTATACGAGTGAGATTTATAAAAAGCCTTACGCGGTGAATGATGCCGCGTGGAAAATGCGTTTTAACATTGTGTTTGAGCGTAATGTTTTGTTAAGCCTTTTGAATGATGAAGGGAGTGAGCAGAGCAAGCGGGAGTTTTTGGAACAGATGTATGCGTGTCGTGAGGAACGCTCGGCGCTTAAGGATATACTTTTAAACGGATATCAGGGCGATAAGCAAACGATAGAAGAGCTTTATCAGTATTCCGGACAGATTCAGCAGGTGCATGACCAGGCCATCGGGCTGATTGAAAGAGGGCAGGCTGGGCAGGCGGAAGACTTATTGTACGGCGAAGTGTTTCCGCTCTATCGCAAGGCAGCGGAGCTTGCGGAAACAATCATCGATCATTCCCAGCAGACGATGGGTGACTATGTGCAGGAATCCTATTTGCTCAATGAACAAACCAACCGAACGGCAATCATATGGGGCGGGATTTTGGTCGGGCTTGCGCTGCTCATTTCCATCTTAAGCGTGCGCACGATCAGCAGGCGGAACGCGGACATCTATCACAATAATATGCTGTTTAGCATTATTTCCGAAAATGTGGACGCGGTATTTATGGTCTATGACTGCGTCAACCAAAAACTGGAATATTTGAGTGATAATTCTCAACGGATTTTGGGACTCGATCCGGAAGAATACAAAAAGAATATGGAAATATCACGCGCTTATTTTGATGAAGAAAATTTCAGGCGGGCCAGTTTGCTGCTGGAGAAAGATTCTTCTGAAATATTGGAGCGCGGTTATCAGATGATTGATCCGGTTACGGGATTCAAAAAAGAAATGGTAAGCAAGCGTTATCCTATTTTTGAGAACGGGCGGGTTGCAAAATATGTTCTGATGACAAACGACCTTACGGAATATAAGACCGCGCAGCGCATGTTAAAATCAGCGCTTAAGCGTGCGGAAAGCGCGAATGTTGCCCAGCGAGAATTTTTGTCGCGCATGAGTCACGAGATACGCACGCCGATGAATGCGATTATTGGCATGACGCGCGTACTGGAATATTCGCTTCAAGACAGGCAGAAAGCGGAAGGATGTATAAAAAAAATCAATATGGCGTCCGTACATTTGCTGGAACTGATCAATAATGTGCTTGATATGTCAAAGATCGAGAGCGGGAAGCTGGAGATTGAGAAAAAGGAATTTAGCCTGAATGAAATGCTGGGAGAAATTGCGGCGCTCATTCAGCCCAAGGCGGAAGAAAAGCAGCAGCGTTTTGACGTGGTACTCAAGAACATTACGCAGGATATGGTTGTGGGAGACGAAATGAGGATTAAGCAGGTGCTTTTAAATTTTCTCTCCAACTCTGTAAAATTTACGGCTGAGAGCGGCATGATCCGCATTACGGTGCGCCAGCTTGAGCAGCGCTCCAATCAGGTGTACCTCAAATTTAAAGTGAAGGACAATGGAATCGGCATGAAAGAGGAATTTCTGCCGCATGTGTTTGATGCGTTTGAGCAGGAGGAGGCCTCCACCTATCGCAATTTTGGCGGGACGGGACTTGGCATGGCCCTTTGTAAAACGCTGGTGGAGTCAATGGGCGGAAACATCGAGGTGCAGAGCGTATATGGTCAGGGCAGCTCCTTTTCTTTTTATGTATGGCTTGGCCTGCCGGACGTGCAGCAGGGCCATCGACTGCTGGAAAGCCTCAAAGAGATGAGCGTGCTGATTATTGACGATGACGCGGAAATGAGGGAGCATCTTGAGGTGCTGTGCAGGCAAATGGGCGTTTGCCGCGCGCAGGCGGTGGAATCCGGCATTGAGGCGGTAAGGCTCTATAAGGCCGGCGCCGCAAACTTTGACGTATGCCTTGTCGATCTTTATATGCCTGATGTGGACGGGATTCACACCGCGGAGTGGATTCGCAAGGAGGCCGGCGCAGGGATTTATATTGTGCTGATGTCGGCATATGATTATAAGAATGTGGAGCACGAAGCGCTGGCGGCCGGAGTGGACGATTTCATTTTGAAGCCGGTTATGATTTCGGATGTTTCAAAGATTCTGCGCAGAGCGTCAGGCGATGCGGATATGCAGGCGCAGGAACACAAAATCGAGCCGTTTGATTTCACGGGAAAACGAATCCTCATCGCGGAGGATAATGAGCTGAATCTTGAAATTGCAGAGGAGCTTTGCAAGCATGTTGGTTTTAAGGTAGAAACCGCGGAAAATGGTAAAATAGCGGTGGAAAAGTTTGTCCGGTCACCGAAGGGCTATTATGACGCGATCCTGATGGATGTTCACATGCCTGTGATGGGCGGATATGAGGCGGCAAGGCTCATCCGGCAGAGCAGCCATCCGGACGGGGGCAGCGTTGTTATTGTTGCGATGACGGCAAATGCATTTTATGAGGACGAGATGGAAGCGCTGAAAAGCGGGATGGATCTGCATATGTCCAAGCCCATTGAGCCGGATGTTATATTTGCAGCTTTAAAGAAAGTTTTGTATGATAAAGAGTAGAAAGACCAGCCACGATTTGACGGAAAAGGGGATGCGGGAAAATGGAAGCTGAAAAAATGCGCGAAGCAGGGATTGCGTACGAAGAGGCGCTAAGGCGTTTTTGTGGAAATGAGGCATTATATCAGAAATTTTTAAAGAAATTTTTGCAGGATCATAATATGGAGCTTTTGAAGGATGCGTTCCAAAACGGACAGGACGAGGAGGTTTTTCGTGCGGCGCATACGCTCAAAGGCGTTTGCCTCAACCTCGGAATCAACAGGCTGGCAGACGCGTGCGAGGGAATATGCAGGAAGTTTCGCGCAGAAGAAGAGATCACCGCGCGCGACATTGAACAGGCGGAGCGGCTGCATGGCGAAGTGGCGCGGGCCATTGAAGAAGAAGTGGAATAGATGGTAAGCGAGGTCTGTGATGAAAGAAAAATTATTGATCGTTGATGACGTTGAAATAAACCGCGAGCTTTTGAAAGCGCTGCTCGAGCCTGAATATGATACGGTATGCGCGGCAGGTGGAAAAGAGGCGGTGGAACTTTTGGAGGAGCAGTCGTTTGCGCTTGTGCTTCTTGACATTGTGATGCCTGAGATGGACGGGTATGACGTGCTCCAATACATGCAGTTTAATAATCTTTTGCAAAATGTTCCGGTGATTCTGATCACGGCGGAAAATTCTGTGGAGGCGGAAGAAAAAGGGCTTTCTATGGGCGCGGTTGATTTTATCCGCAAGCCTTTTACGCCGGAGGTGGCCCGCCGCCGTGTGAAAAATATGATTGATTTGTTTCGCTACCAGAATGACCTTGAAAACGTTCTGGTAGAAAAATCGGAAACGCTTTCCAATATCAATGAAATTATTGTGGCGGTGCTGACATCCGTTCTCGAAACCAAAACGCCTGAGACAAAAGAACATATGCAGCGCGTCAGGCTTTATACCAAAGAAATATTGAAATTTGTTTACGAAAATAATGATGAAAAGTACGGGCTTACGCCGCAATCGATCGAAACGATTTGCATTGCGTCGATTCTCCATGACATCGGCGAGCTGCTGATTCCCGAATCGATTGTGAACAGAGAAGGCAGGCTTTCGGAAACGGATAAAAAAATCTGGCAGCAGCATACGGTCAAGGGCTGCAAGCTGATCGAACCGCTGAGCAGCATCGAGAATAAAGCCTATGTGAATGACTGTTATGATATTTGCAGGCACCACCATGAAAAATGGGACGGCTCCGGTTTTCCGGACAGGCTGTCCGGCGATCAGATTCCGATTTGCGCGCAAGCCGTAGGAATTGCCCATAAGTATGATTATCTGACCATGACCAAGCATTACTCCCATGAAAAAGCGGTGCGCAAGATTATGGATGGGGTATATCATTCGTTTTCTCCCGTTTTGACGGAATCGTTTCATTTGCTTGAAAATGAGATTGCGGCAATCCGTGAAAGGAATCCTGACCGGACGAGGGGATGAGAAACAGACGAGCGGACAGAAATGGAGCACAGCCTGCGGCGTGCTCTTTTTTGTATTCCTGATGTTGCGGTCGCAAAAGAAAATAAAAAACTGATTGAATAAACGCAAAACAGTGTGGGTATTAATAGACTGTTAATACGATATGGGGGTATTTATATGAAAGAAAAGAGAAGAGGATGTGCGGAGACGACGCACATTGTGATGTCGGAGGACACCAACCAGCTTGGAAACCTGCACGGCGGAACGTTGATGCAGTGGGTGGATATTGTAGGAGCTGTCGCCGCGACGCGCTATACGCGTTGCATGGTAACCACTGCTGCTCTTGACAGCATGGATTTTAAGCATCCGGTGCCGCTGGGCGGCATTGTGACGCTGCGCGCGGTTGTGACGTGGGCGGGGCGCACATCGCTGGAGGTGCGTGTGGATGTGTACCGCGAAAAAACCCGCTCGGAGGAGACGCTGCGCACCAACACGGCATATCTGGTATTTGTTGCGCTGGGCTATGATGGCAAGCCGCATGAAGTGCCGGAATTTATCCCTGAGACAGAAGTGGAAAAGCGGGAATATCAGCGCGCTCTTTGCAGGAGGGAAGACAGGATCCGCAGGCGCGACAGCGCGGAGGAATAAAGGGGACAGGCGTTTTTGGAATTTTGTTCACATGATTGAAACAATATGCCAAGAACGGTATGTTTATTACAAAAAGGCTTTGATATATGGACTTATGATAGCATTTTCATTAATATTGAATTATCAAAGAAACATTTCCATGTGGTTGTGAAACAAAATATCGTTTTTTGCCGAATGAAGTTCGGTTTATAATTAATTCATTTCTAAGGAGGATGCCAATATGGCTCGTATTAAAGATTTTATTGACACCACTGATTTTACAAAAAAGGAACTCGTTGAAATTATCGATTTGGGAATTGCAATCAAAAAGTGCATCAAATTAGGGTATTATCCACAGCTGATGAAAAATAAGGTGCTGGGGATGATCTTTGAGCAGTCTTCCACGCGCACAAGAGTGTCGTTTGAGACGGCAATGGCACAGATGGGCGGACACGCGCAGTATCTTGCGCCGGGGCAGATTCAGATGGGCAAGCACGAGTCTGTGAGCGACACGGTAAGGGTGCTCTCAAGACTTGTGGACATCCTGATGGCGCGTGTGGAACGCCATAAAACCGTCGTGGAAATGGCGCAGGGCGCATCCATACCCGTGATCAACGGGATGAGCGACTACAACCATCCTACGCAGGAAATGGGCGATGCGATCACCATGAAAGAGCATCTTCCGGCAGGCAAGAAAATGGAGGACTGCAAGGTGGTATTTGTAGGAGACGCAACGCAGGTTTGCGCATCCCTGATGATGCTCACCACAAAGCTTGGAATGAACTTTGTGCAATTTGGACCCAAGGGATTTCAGCTCAAAGAAAACTTCCAGAAAATCGCTGCGGAAAACTGCAAGGTTTCGGGCGGCTCGTTCCTGATCACAGAGGATGAGGACGAAGCAATGAAGGGCGCGGACTTCATTTATACCGACGTTTGGTATGGTCTTTATGAGGCGGAGCTTTCCGAAGAGGAAAGAATGCGCGTTTTCTATCCGAAATATCAGGTGGATGATGAAATGCTCTCCAAGGCTTCGCCCGACGTAAAATTTATGCACTGCCTGCCCGCGACGCGCGGCGAGGAAGTAACGAACGAAGTGATTGATTCCAAGGCTTCCATTGTGATCGATGAGGCGGAGAACCGCCTGACCGCAATGCGTGCGTTGCTGGTTTATTTCATGTATCCGGAAAAGCCCGTTGACATGGTGGCGCGCGACGCTTCCAAGGCTGGTCTTGAAGCCTACATGAAAGAAATCAAATTAACCTGATCCGATTTCCGGGAGGGCGGGTTCGCCCTCCTGATCAAAAAAATGGAGGCGCACAAAAACGCCTTTTTGTGGATGCAAATCACAAAATAGAGAAAGAGGAGGTAATTGGTACGATGATGGCAACAAAGAAAAAGTTTAAACTATTTGATGCGGTTCTTGCTGCAGTATGTATTGTACTCGTTGTGGAAGCGGTTGCGCCGGCGGCGGCAATCGGGCCATGGCAATACATATGGTGGGCAATTATGCTGGTTGCGTTTTTCCTGCCGTATGGCATGATCAGCGCGGAGCTCGGCACCACGTATGACGACGAGGGAGGGCTTTATGACTGGGTGAAACGTGCGTTCGGACGGAAAAACGGCTCGCGCGTCGCGTGGTATTATTGGGTGAATTTTCCGTTGTGGATGGCTTCCCTCGCAGTTCTGTTTACAGATATTCTGATTGCGGCGACGGGTGCTGAGATCAACTGGATTCTGACGCTTATCATACAACTCGTATTTATCTGGGTCGTTATTTTGATTAGTAATTATCGCGTCAGCCAGAGCAAATGGATGATAAACCTGGGCACAATCGTCAAAGTGATCCTGATTGTGGCGATGGGCGGACTTGGAATCTATGGAGCGGTTGTCAACGGTTTTGCAAACACCGGATCGTTGATGGATATTTCCCCTTTGATGGGCATTTCGTTTATCTCGATTATCCTGTTTAACTTTATGGGGTTCGAGGTTGTCACCACGTTTGCGGGCGACATGCAGAATCCGAAAAAGGAGATACCAAAGGCGATTGTTGTGGGCGGTATTTTCATTGCAATCTTTTACCTGTTTGGCGCGTTTGGCGTATCCGCGGCGATTCCTTACAACGAGCTTTCCGTGGATAGCGGGCTGATGGACGCGGCAGGCATCTTGCTGGCAGGAGCGCCGGGGATCATCCTTTCGATCATTGGATTCCTGTTTATGTTTTCTCTCATAGCCAATCTGTGTTCCTGGTCGTTCGGCGTCAACTATGTGGCAATGTATGCGGCGCGTGACCATGCGATGCCCAAAGTATTTGAGAAGGAAAATAAGGACGAGGTTCCGTCCAGCGCAAACATTATTAATGGCGTGGTTGCCACCGTGATTGTGGTGATTGCGGCGATTTTGGGGCAGGTGAATCCGGATGCGGTTGATTCCTTCTGGACGCTGTTCGCGCTTAATATCGTAACGCTGCTGGCATCTTATCTATTCATGTTCCCCGCTTTCCAGAAGCTTCGGAAGATTGATAAGGACAGGGAGCGTCCGTATAAGGTCCCGGGCAAAAAGGGACTGATCGGCATTATGACATGGGTGCCGTTTATTCTGCTGATTCTGGCAATCGTATTCTGCCTGTTTTATTATGACGCGGAGCTCAATACGCTTGTGCCCGACTGGACACTGATTATCGGCGTGGGAATTTCTGTGGTGCTGGGCGAGATCATCGCTGCGGTGGTGACCAAAAAAGCGCCGCCGGAAGAAGCCGTTACCAAAGAGTGAAGCATGCGGCGTGGGCCGCAAAAGAGGATATTAGACTGAAAGAAAGGTGTGTTTAAAATGAAAAATTATACTTCAAAACCAAAAGCGGACGGGTTTCGGATGCCCGGAGAATTTGAGCATCACGACGGATGCTGGATTTTGTGGCCGCAGAGGCCGGACAACTGGCGCATGGGCGGAAAACCTGCGCAAAAGGTGTTTGTTGAGGTTGCGAAGGCGATTAACAAATTTGAGCCTGTGACAGTGGGCGTGAACGAAGACCAGTATGAAAACGCACGCGGCATGCTGCCGGAGGATATCCGCGTGGTGGAGATGTCCAATAACGACGCATGGATCAGGGATTGCGGGGCCACATTTGTGGTAAACGGCGAGGGCGAAGTACGCGGTGTGGACTGGACGTTTAACGCGTGGGGCGGCCTTGTGGACGGACTTTACTTCCCGTGGAACTTAGACGACGAAGTGGCGCGCAAAATGTGTGACATTGAGTATAAAGGGAGATACCGCCTCGATGACTTTGTACTGGAGGGCGGCAGTATTCATTCGGATGGCGACGGCACGGTGATGGTCACAGAGGAATGCCTGCTTTCCGAGGGCAGAAACCCGCATCTTTCCAAGGAGGAAATCACGCAGATGCTGTGCGATTACCTTGGAGCGGACAAGGTGATCTGGCTTAAAAACGGAATCTATCTGGATGAAACAAACGGGCATGTGGATAACATCTGCTGCTTTGTGAAGCCCGGAAAGGTACTGCTTGCGTGGACGGATGATGAAAACGACCCGCAGTATGCGATCTCCAAGGAAAACATGGACATCCTCGAGGCGGAGACAGACGCAAAGGGCAGGAAGTTTGAAATCGTGAAGATGTATGTTCCATCGCCTATCACGATCACAAAGGCAGAGGAAGATGGCGTGGACGCGGTTGACGGCACGCTTCCTAGGCTGGAAGGCGACAGGCTTGCGGCGTCTTATGTCAATTTCTACATTGCGAACGGCGGCATCGTTGTTCCGGGGTTTGGTGATCCGAACGACGCAAAAGCGGTGCAGACCTTAAAGGAATGTTTCCCAGACAGGGAGATCGTGCAGATTCCCGCACGGGAAATCCTTCTGGGCGGCGGAAATGTACACTGCATTACGCAGCAGCAGCCTTCCGGCAAGTAAAAAGCGTCCGGCGCGGCGATTATTTTTCGGTTTCTGTGGCGGCCTTAACGTACTTCTGTGTACGCTTTCGCCCGCCGCAGCTCCGATAAAATCCAAATCTTATCCACGCCGGATACGTTTGTGAAATACACTGGTTTTCAAATAATCAACGGCACAGCGGGCGGGTTTTCCCGCCCCAAATTCTATAAAGGCGGGAAAAATTATGAGTAGAATGGTCATTGCGCTTGGAGGGAACGCACTGGGAAACACGCCCGAAGAGCAGCTCGAAAAAGTGAAATATGCGGCGAAGGCGATTGCGCCCATGATTTTAGCGGGACACGATATTATTGTGTGCCACGGAAACGGGCCGCAGGTGGGGATGATTAACCTTGCCTTTGAAAAAGGATTTGAAGGCGGATATACGCCCATGATGCCGCTGGCGGAATGCACGGCGATGAGTCAGGGATATATCGGCTATCACTTGCAGCAGGCGATTGACGCGGAGCTGGTGGCCGCGGGCGACGACGACACGCCTGTGATCACCATGCTTACGCAGGTCATTGTGGACAAAGATGATCCGGCGTTTCAAAATCCGACCAAACCGATCGGCGGATTTTACGACGAAGAAACCGCAAAAAAACTGATGGAACAGACCGGGTGCAAGTATATCGAAGATTCCGGACGCGGCTGGCGCAGGGTGGTTGCTTCACCAAAGCCGGTCAGCATTTATGAGCATATCACGCTCAATACGCTGATCAGCGACAGAGAAGTGATTATTGCGTGCGGGGGCGGCGGGATTCCGGTGATCAAGACGGACAGCGGCTATCATGGCGTTGCGGCAGTTGTTGACAAGGATTTTGCGGCGGAAAAGCTCGCAGAGCTTGTGCATGCGGAATACCTGTTTATCTTAACGGCTGTTGACCGTGTATGTATTAACTTTGGAAAGCCGGATCAGCGTGAAATCGCGGAGATGTCTGTTTCTGAAGCGAATGAATACATCGCACAGCAGCAGTTTGCGCCGGGCAGTATGCTTCCCAAGGTGCAGGCGGCGTGTGAATTTGCAAAGAGCGAGAAGGGCAGAAAGGCGGTCATTGCCTCCCTTGAAAAAGCGGCGCTGGCGCTTGAGGGAAAAAGCGGAACGCTGATTGTGGAACAATAGGCAGGAATCAAACGATAATTGAAAAAACGCCGGATGCGCCATAGCGAAGCATCCGGTGTTTTTTATTTTGTTTCTGAAAAATAACCGGTAATGGTGTTAAGGTCGGCAATCCATTGTGCCATCATTGAACTGTGATTTTCTAATTTGGTTTGGTCTTTCTCATATCCTTGCAGTAACTGCAGTTGATGTTTCCAGTAAATTTTTAAATTTTCAAATAGCTGCTTATGTGCTATTTCAAAACTCTGAGCTTCCTTTAGATCACGCTTTATTTTCGCAAAATTATTCTGAGCCTTGTCTGCGGAAATCCCCATATATTTTTTGAAATCCCGAAATACCCATTGCCGTTCAAAAACATTCATTTTTTTCCAGCCGCTATATTGCTGCTCAAAAACTTCTATACTTTTAATAATCAATTCACGTTCGAAACCAATTGTCGTATTTTCGCTTTTGCTAACCGGATTGTAGTAGTTAAAATCATTTAGCACTTGTATGGATGATATTTCCTGACCATGATATTTCTCCGCATTTAAAACAGAGAGAGCAAATCCAAGTCCTGCATCTTTAACATCTAAAATATGGCTTTCATTCATGGCATAAAACGCATCAATGTCAATACCCATTTGTGAGGAAATTACTTCTATACTTTTTTGAGCCGTTTTGGTTTTTACTAACCCGGGTCCGATCGTATAGGCATGTATATTTGTTCCATCTAATTCCATAGCCAGCGTATTTGCAAGCTCTACTTGCGAAGTTTTGAATGTTTCATAAGCCCCCATAAACGGGGCGGCGCCAGAAGATGATACAAATGCGAAGCAGCCGTCATTTATTTTTTTCATATGTGGTAAAAAGTAATTCACAAAAATAATCGGGGCTTTAAGGTTGACAGCATAGCTTTTGTCCCAAATCACAATATCTATCTGTTCTACCTTTCCCAGAGGGGCAATCGTTGCGTTGTTGAATACGATGTGCGGACATCCGTATTTGGAAATAATATCTTCGCATAGCAGGATCACTTGTGTTTCATTGGATAAATCCACAGGGTGAAAAAATGTAGTGTTGGGGTAATCGCAGTTGATGGATTCCGCTGCTTTTGTTCCTTTTGCGCCGTCAATATCCGCAATTATCGTTTTAGCGCCCATCTGTGCAAATGCTTTCGCCGACTCAAAGCCTATGCCGCCTGCTCCACCTGTGAGCAACACCGTCTTTCCTTCCAAGTGATTCATACCTTTACCTCTCTAACATATAAGATGAAATTTTGTCTAACAAAGCAACAAGCTGCTGCTGTTCCGATTCATCTAAACCGCTAATGATCCTAGCGCCTATATCATGTTGATAGGCGACATATTTGTTGAGAAAAGCCGAACCATTTTCATCTAATTCAAGGCCATAGGAACGACGATCATTTTGACTGATTACTCTTCTGAGGAATCGTTTCTTTTCCAGTCGGTTTATTATACTTGTCAACGTGCTTTTGGGAATGTGGAGAATTGACGCATAATCCCTCAACAGAAGTCCGGGCGTTGAGCCAGTAATAAGAATTACCTGAATTTCCACAGGAGAGCATTCCATCAATTCTGAATAGTTACCAACATCTTCCTTGGTAGAGCTGTTCATCATAATTTCATGCCACATCTTTGAAACCTTGAATCCAATATCATCCATAATTAATTCCAATCTCATACATTACGAATTACGTATTAATTATTATAGGTTAAATAAAGAAAGGTGTCAAGGGCAACAACATAATAAAAAATTGTTATTCCAAACGATATCCAAGCTTCATAATCCGGATGAATACCGACCTTGCTCTTGCCAACGGCATTCCGCGTGATCTGATGCTATATTTTGTAATTTACCAAGATTGCCGTTTTCCTGCGCGGGCAGCCGTGCTATAATAATAGGGCTTGGCATGAAGGA
>CAZQDA010000030.1:5526-27683 GCA_964592155.1 uncultured Christensenella sp. | reverse complement strand
ACATCAGAGAACATCTGGATAAATCTTCTGTAGCTATCATATGCCCAGCGTGCATTTCCGGATTTCTTCGCCATCGCTTCCACAGCGATGTCGTTAAGGCCCAGGTTCAGAATCGTGTCCATCATGCCCGGCATGGAAGCGCGCGCGCCGCTACGCACAGATACGAGGAACGGATTTTCCTGATCGCCAAATTTCTTTCCCGCGATTTCTTCTGTTTTTGCCATCGCGTCATAAATCTGCTCGATTACTTCATCCGCGATCACTTTGCCGTCTTCATAATACTTTGTGCAAGCCTCTGTGGAAACAGTAAAGCCCTGGGGAACCGGCAGTCCGAGATTTGTCATCTCAGCAAGGTTTGCGCCCTTGCCCCCGAGAAGGTTCTTCATGGAAGCATCGCCTTCTTTAAAAAGGTATACATACTTTTTTGACATTCTAAAAACTCCTCCTGAATTTATATTATTTAAATTGTTTTACAATCTTACGCAATTTCTTGCAGAATACCACGTATCATTATACATGAATCCATGCAGGAAGACAACCAGAGATTTCATTTTTGCAAAGTATTTCCGGCAAAACATTTCATTGTTTTTAGCTTGATTTCCATCATGGAATCCAGATAGCGTTCCAGCAGTTTGATAACGCCCTGCGCATTTTTGTCGTCAACGCTAATTTTTTCTGCTTCTTTATGCTCTGTCGCGCCAAGTATGCATAGTGCGCCTAGCACGCTGCGCGGCACCTTAAGCGTCCTCACATGTTCCCTGCACTCCGCACAGATTTCCCCGCCCTCTTCCAGCGAAAAATCCACCGCCGCGCCTTCCGACAGATTGCCGCATACCGCGCAGTGTCCGACAGAGGGAAAAATTCCCATCATTTCCACAACCCTCGCCAAAAAATATGCCAGCGCCTGCATTTTTGAAAGTTTTTGCTGCTCCATTGCAAACAGCGCATAGATCAGCACGAGAAAAAGTGCTTCGTATTCATCCGCGTTTTGCAGCAGCTTGTCTGTCAGCTCGAGCATTACACACGCCGCCGCATATTGGTCAAAATCATTTTGAATATGATAAAATTCCTGACGAATGAGCGCATTTGTCAGGAATAATTTATCGCCTTTTTTATAAAATTCAAACTCCCCGCACGCAAGCGGCTGCGCCGCCGCGCCAAACTCGCTTTTCAGCCTGCGCGCCCCGCGCGCCTGCGCATCAATCCTGCCATGGCTTCTGGAAAACAAAGCCAGTATTTTATCATAATCTTTATAATCCGTCGTGCGCAGCACAATGCAATAGTGTTTTTCCAAATTCATCCAATTTTCCCATACGCAACCAGATAGGATTCCCTGCCTGCTTATTTTACGCTCCCTGTATACTCAATCCCTGATCAGCCTCTCGCCGCAACGATCCATATCAACATCGGAACCAAATAAATTGCCAACGGGATCAAAAAGCGTAATCTTGCGTACCACATATCACGCACTGTCAGCTCCGCCTGCAGCCCTGTATATTCTTCTCCGAATTTCCACGGATTCAGGCAATAAGCCGAAAATACGATCACCGCAATCATAACTGCAATATAAGCAGTAACATATTCCGGCGGAAAAATGTTATCGCCTAAAAATGGAGTTTCCATACGAAATACGTTCACCTTCGCCATGATGCCAAGCGGAATCGTTCCGTTTTTAAAGGCTGTCCCAAATGCCTGCCATAAAAAACCAATAAATGCTACTGATAAAACGCCGTCAAACAGCAACAGCTTTCCTTTATTCTTATTGCATGCAACCAAAATGGCAGACAAGGATCCAAATAGTAACAACCACTGCGGATGCCATGAAATAAACGCATAAAACGGCATCATCCCCAGCAGTCCTATATAGATCGTTTTGATATGATTGTGCTCCTCATACCGGGCATGATATGCCCACAGACAAACAATTGCATAACTCAATATAAAGACCGGTATTATCCACACTCCATTTGCATATGCCGTGCCGAACAGATAATCAATAAAGCGGCTGCTCATCGTGCTTGGGGCACCCATATAGGGCATCTTGAAAAGCACCACGGGGATCATGGAAATCAAAAGAAGCAACGCACACCGTAATATGTTTTTATATCGATACAATAAAATGGGAAGAAACAGGAACACCGCCAGCGGTTTGATCGAAAATGATAATCCAAATAACAAAGCGCTGATAAAGACATTTTGTTTTTTTGCATCATCAAGGAACCATCGCAGTCCCCATAGCATAAAAAATACATAAAGGATATCATACATTCCATATGCCACAGCCGTCGTCAACATATAGGGAATCGTCATAAACAGAAACGAAGCATAAAACGCAATTTTATGCTTCGTTCCAAGCATGACACAAATTTTATATATCATCCAAGCTGACAAAATTAAAAAAACAATCAGCAGCAGCTTCTCATATAGCATAATATAAGCCGGTGCCGGCCCCCACGGAACAGTGCGTCCAGATAAAAACATCGGCAAATTCCACAGAGCAAAGATCAAATAAATAAAGATATCGTAATCGTTCCCCCCCACAACGCCTTTATTATATTCATAAAAGTCAGCAACATGCCCCTCCAGCAATGCAAAGGAACTTCTTGCCGTATGATAAATGTCACCATGTACTGCAAGCAATGATAAAACAACATATATAGCAATCACAATTGCATAATCATACCACCGCAGATTAGCAAACACACTGCCTTTTAATGAAAATGCCGGCTTCCTTGCTTTTGCCTCCATTAAACTGCCCCCTACTTTATCATAAAATTTTTTTGCTTTTTCATTCCAATTAATTATATGCAAAACCTAATATCCCTGTCAATACGATGACCAAATCCGCTTGCAGGATTGCAATCCACATAAAGCAGAATATAGGAAATGCCTTTATTCAGTCTTCCTGATAACCCAGCGTTCGTAAGATTGAGGTTTTGTTGCGCCAGTCCGGCTTCACCTTTACCCAGACCTGCAAAAACACCTGTTCGCCAAACAGCATCTGCATATCCTCGCGTGCGGCTGAGGCAATCTTTTTGAGCATCCTGCCTCCCGCGCCGATGATAATCCCTTTGTGGGATTCTTTCTCACAATAAATGACAGCGTCGATATTGGTCAGCTCCCTGCCCTCTTCGTGCTCCAGCTTTTCCACTTCCACGCCGATGCCATGCGGAATTTCCTTTCCCAGGCTTTTCAGCGCTTTTTCGCGGATGAGCTCCGCCGCAATTACCTGCTCGGGCTGATCAGAAATCATATCCGCAGGATAATACATTGGTCCCTCCACCAGATATTGCTTTAGATGCTCCACAAGCTCCTTTAGTCCCAGTGCCTGCGTCGCGGAAATCTTGAAAATTTCCTTTCCATAAGGCCGCAAGGATTCCAACACCTCGCAAAGACGCTCCTCATCTACCGCGTCAATTTTATTAAGCGCAATGACAAGCGGAATTTCCCGCTTTGACAGTCGTTCCAGCACCTCCGCATCCCGCTCGCGCACGCCAACCTTTGCGTCCGCAATAAAAAGAACCGCGTCCACATCCCTTGCCGCCTGCTCCGCCGTTTTGAGCATAAATTCTCCCAACTTGTTTTTGGGAGTCTGCATCCCCGGCGTATCCATAAAAATCATCTGATAATCCTTGCGCGTCAAAACGCCTGTGATGCGGTTTCGCGTGGTCTGGGGCTTTTTGGAAACGATTGCAATTTTCGTTCCGATGAGCGCATTTAGAAGCGTGGACTTCCCCACATTCGGGCTTCCGATCAGCGCGATAAATCCTGATTTAAATTTCATTGTTTGTTCTCCTTCGCTATTCTCCTGTTTCTTTTCCAGCGCTCATCCTGCTCAGAAAACAAACATCTCACTCATCTCAAATACAAGCACGGTAATCACCACACCCAAAAGTGCCCCAATCAGCACCTCCGCAAACGTATGAACCTTGGTTTCCATCCTGCTTTCGGCAACAATCATGGCCAGAACTGCCGCAAAGGTGGATGCCACAGGATCGCCTGAAACAAACGCGATTGCAGTAAAAAGCGCGAACGCAAACGCCGTATGCCCGCTTGGCATACCGCCCTGCACATAATTTCCGCCCCGCTTCATGAAGCGCGATTTCATCACGATCACAGCAATAAAGACGAGCATCAACGCCGCGAATGTAATGTAGGCCGGAAGGTTGTTAATAAAGCTCACCGACGCATAAGACAGTGTGTACAGTTTTCTGAAAAACACGAGATAGCCCACGACAAGCGCGCTTGCCGCGGCCACCAGCACCGCGCCCGCCGAAACATCCTTTGCAAGGCGCGCCAACTCGTTGTATTCGTGACGCGTCGCGATATCCACCACGGCCTCCACTGCCGTGTTCATCAGCTCCGCAAAAAAGACAAACGCAATCACGAGCACGAGCGCAATCATCTCAAAACGCGTTACCTGCGAAATAAGCGCCGTTACAATAACGATCACCGCAAGCGCCACATGGATCTTCATGTTGCGCTCCAGCTTAAAGGATTGCAAAAAACCGTTGATCGCATGGTTAAAGCTGCTCATCAGCGTTTTTTTCGGCCTGTATTTTTTTACATTATCTTTTTCTTCCATCCAATTACCTGCCAATATTCACAGCATCAAGAAGTTCTTTTTGCTTTTCTGTCATTTGCAGCTCATCCTGCGGTGTCATATGGTCATAGCCAAGCAAGTGGAGCGTGCCGTGAAGCGCCAAAAAAGCAACCTCCCGCAAAAGCGTGTGCCCATACTCTTCCGCCTGCTCCTGTGCCCGCTGCAACGAGATCGCGATGTCACCCAAAAACAGGTTTCCGTCAATATATTCTCCGTCGAGCTCTTCCAGACAATCCACAAGCAGGGTCGGAAGTTCATAAGCCGGAAAAGACAACACATCTGTCGCGCTGTCAATCTGCCGGAACTCCCCGTTCATTGCGCGTATCCCTTCATCGTCCGTAAAAAGAAGATTTACGCACGCACTGATGTCCGCATCCTTCTGCGCCGCCGCAAGCGCTGCCCTGACCGCCTCCTTGATCTGCGGGGTCAGCTTTATTTTTTCCTGTTCGTCAAAGAACGTTATCTCCATCTTCTTCTCCATGTATTTTGATCTCAGGATATTTAATCCTCTGATGATAAACTCCGTCAAAAATATTGATAAATGCCTCCGCAATCAGTTTTAGCTCACGCCGGTTGAGCGGCGCATGATCCAGCAAGCCTTCATCGTAACGCGCCTTGATCAGTTTATATACCATGTCCGAAATTTCTTCACGCGAGGGGTTATCCAGGCTGCGCACCGCTGCCTCCACGATGTCCGCCAACATCACAATCGCCTGCTCTTTTGTTTCCGGCGGGTTGCCGCTGTAGCTGAAATCCTCCACATTCACTTCCGGATTTTCTTTGAGCGCCTCATAATAGAAATATCCAACCGTGCCGTTTCCATGATGATTCCGCACGATATCGACAATTTCTTTGGGCATGCCATGCTTGCGCAGCATTTCCACCCCGGCCGGCACATGCTGCCGGATGATTGCCGCGCTCTCTTTTGGCGTTATAAAATCATGCGGATTGATATTATTCCTCTGGTTTTCTTTAAAATACATGGGATTTTCCACTTTTCCCACATCGTGGAAATAAGCGCCCACGCGCGCAAGCAGGGAGAACCCTCCCACCGCATTGCACCCCGCTTCCGCAAGGTTGGCAACCAGAATGCAATGATGATAAGTCCCCGGCGCTTCAAGCATCAGCCGCTTGGTAAGCGGGTGGGTCGGATCGGAAAGCTCCAGCAATTTAGTGGGCGTGGTCAGCTTGAACGCATTTTCCATAATGGGCAGTACGCCGATGCTGATTATGCCGCACATAATCCCGCTCCCCACAATCATAAGCATGCTGTAAAGCGTCTGCTCAAGACCGGCGGGCTGATCCTGCATCAGCGGCACCTGCAACAGCCAGACCACGAGCGCCATCACAATGCCCGGCACCGCTCCCGTGAGCCCCGCGAGCACCAGCCGCGAACGGTAGCGCATGTCTTTCAAACTGTAAATAGCGAAAAAACCGCCTGTCAGCATGATCAGCAAGAGCATCAGCGAGACAGTTCCAAACATATCCTGTCCGCCTGTTGTCACGCTCATCAGCAGCATGGAGAGAAATACGCTATATACAATCGCATTCTTGGGCGACAGCAAGACCGCTCCCAAAATGACAAACAGGAAAAACGGCAGCAAATGAAGCGCGATAAGCTGCGTCAGCGTTGTGGTTCCATACGCAACCGCGGTCAGGATAGACAGGATCGCAATCTTTTTGACGTCCTTCAAAAGCTTCCTGTTAAACACCGCCAAAAAGACCGCGTACAGGATAAACACAGTCATGATATACGCCACAACGCCGATATATGGTTTGATGGAGGTTGACTCGGTCGCAAGAAGACCAAGGCTTTTCAGGACTTCGTACTGCTCTTCGGTGACAACCTCGCCCTTGACGACAATATTCTGCCCTTTCTGGTATTCCACAGGGGTAACTTCAATTGCTGCCTTATTGCGTTCCGCCTGATAGGCTTCATCGTCAAACAGCAGGTTGGAATAAAGATCGTTTGAAATAACCGACGCAACCAGAACCTGCAGCGGCTCGGACATAGCGGTCTTGTTGGCAATCTCCCTGATGACACTGCTTTTGGCGCTATCGAGGTCCTCTTCTGAAATTCCCTCATAAAGAGCCGCCTGCGCCTGCTTTAGAATGGAATCCCGAAGCTCTGTAATCTGTTGCGCGCTCATGCTGATCATATCGTAAAGCTGAGACGTCGTTACATAATCCGGCACCAGTTCCTTAAGCTGCGTCATATTCTCATCCGTGAGCAGCTTATCCCATGCGGTATTTGCAGGGTTAAATGCCACAGGCGCATATGGCGTGGGAACCGGATTGGGCTGCAATAGCCCAATATTTTCCTGCTCTGCCTTCGCAATTTGTTCATTCGTTTGTTTTTGCTTGTTTTGCTGATCCGCGTTATAAATTTCCTCGGCCGCTGCGCGCGCTTTTTCAAACCCCGCAAAATCTTCCGTAATCTTTTTTACCGTTTGCTGCGTAATCGTCGAATCTTTTTTATAGATCGGCCTGATTTTCGCCTGCTCTTCTTCTACTTTACGCTGTGTGGAGACTTTATCCACCACATTTGTGGGCGCAGTAATCGTTTGTGTGGAAATCTCTCCACTCTGGATATTAAACGTCTCCGGCATAATGGAAAAAAGCGCTATGACAATGCAGATGATGAGCGATCCAATCGCCATCAGCAAATTCAGCGCCGTTTGTTTGGGCAGTTTTTCTTTGAAAGACATAGTCAGGATACCTCGTTACACGATTGTATTCTTTCTCCTGTTCTCATATTTTTCGAACGCTTTGATAATGCTGCGCACGAGCGGGTGGCGAACCACATCCTTATGATCCAGATTGATAATCGCAATATTTTTGATATTCTTCAATATCTCAACAGCCCGTTTCAGGCCTGACATTTTTTCTTTCGGAAGATCGATTTGCGTAACGTCGCCCGTCACAACCACTTTCGCATTTTCCCCAAACCGCGTCAAAAACATTTTCATCTGTTCTGTGGTGCAGTTTTGCGCTTCATCCAGAATGATAAACGCGTCGTTTAGAGTCCTGCCGCGCATATAGGCAAGCGGAGCCACCTCAATGACGCCTTTTTCGGAAAGCCTCGCGTAAGCGTCAGACCCCATAAAATCATAAAGCGCATCATAAAGCGGACGCAAATAGGGGTCAACCTTATTTTGCAGGTCGCCGGGCAAAAAACCGAGATTTTCCCCCGCCTCCACTGCCGGACGCGTCAGGATAATCCTCGAAACCTGTTTGTTTTTGAGCGCAACCACTGCCATTGCCATTGCAAGATATGTCTTCCCTGTACCGGCAGGGCCAATGCAGATGGTAACCGTGTTGTCTTTAATGGCCTGAATATATCCTTTTTGCCCATAGGATTTACATTTGATTTGTTTGCCTTTGGCCGTGATTGCAACAACGTCGGACATCATCTCGCTGACCATGTGCTGATGCCCGTCGTGTACGAGGTCAAGCGCATAGTTCACCGAATCCTGATTGATCGTTTCATTTTTTGCATACATCTTTTTCAGGACTTCAATCACGTCGACGGCTGTTTTTACCTTTGCGCCCTCGCCCGTAATGCTGATTCCATCTTCTGTTGCGCGGATCGCCGTATCGGTCTCCGCGGATATAATATTGATGTTTTCGTCAAAGCTTCCGAATACGCCTGCCATCTGTTCCATGCTGTCAAACGAAACATCCGTCTTAAGCTGCGTGTCTGTCAAAGTATAAGCTTCCTCCTGTATTTCACCGCGCACTAACGCTACTAACGGCATCATACCACATTTCAGCAAAAATTCCCACCGCTTTGCGTTCCTATTTTAACAAATCCTTTGCCGCCTGATAAATTCCTTCGGGCTGAGGGATCACAGCATTTTCAATCGTTTGCGTGAAAGAAACCGGCATTGCCCTGCCTCCAAAACGCTTCACCGGCTTTTTCAGCGAAAAGAACGCATCACTTTCGCTGATCGCGGAAAGCACCTCCGCGCCAATCCCGCATTCCTGCACCGCCTCATGCGAGATCAAAACTCTGCCTGTTTTTTTTGCGCACGCAATGATTGCCTGCTCATCAAGCGGGCTTAAGGAACGCAAATCCAGCACCTGTGCGCTGATTCCATCCTGCTCCAACAGCTTTGCCGCTTCAAGCGCCTTTTGCAGCGTATAGGAATAACTGATGATCGTGAGATCTTCCCCCTCGCGCTTCACATCCGCTTTTCCAAGGGGAACCGTATACTCTTCCTCCGGCACTTCCCCCATCACCTGATAGCCAAGCTTATGCTCGAAAAACAAAACGGGCGTATCGCTGCGTATCGCTGATTTCAAAAGGCCTTTCGCATCATAGGGTGAGCCCGGCGCAACCACTTTGAGTCCCGGGATGTGGCAAAACCACGCCTCGATGCTCTGGGAGTGCTGTGCTGCCGCGCCTGTTCCCGCGCCGGCAGGCATACGGAACACGATAGGGACATTCACCTGCCCGCCGAGCATATACCGCATCTTAGCCGCCTGATTGACGATCGGATCCATCGCCTGCATAATAAAGTCGGAAAAGATATACTCGACAACCGGACGATAGCCCATCATCGCCGCGCCAACCGCGATTCCGGTATAGCCCTCCTCCGAGATGGGAGCATCCATCACGCGCGACGCGCCAAATTCTTCATAAAGGCCGCGCGTGACACCAAAGCCCCCGCCGTAAATTCCAATATCTTCACCGATCAAAAAAACTTTTTCATCTCTGCTCAGTTCTTCACGCAGCGCGTCCGCGACTGCCTGCTTCACTGTTATTAACGCCATAGTCTCACCTTAATCCGCACATACAAGCTTCTCTGCGCCGCTCAGGGAATATTCCTTCGATTCCTGCGCGAACTTCACAGCCTGCTGCACTTCACGTTTTACCGCCTTTTCCATTTCTAAAAAATCATCTTCGCCAAAGCCGTTTTGACACAGGTACTCCTGAAACTTCTTGATGGGGCAGCGCTGCTTCCACGCATCTTCTTCCTGCCTCGAACGATATCTGCGTTTTTCACTGTTATCGCTCTTGGAATGCCCCAGCCACCGGTAAGTCACCACCTCGATCAGCGTCGGTCCGCCGCCCTGCCGCGCACGCTTTGCCGCTTTTTGGGTTGCCGTCATTACTTCAAGAACATCGTTCCCATCCACCGTTACGGCGGGCATGCCATACGCCGCTGCGCGTTTTGCGATTTCCGGCACCGCCGTGCTTTTTTCCACGGGCGTAGACATACCGTAAAAATTATTTTCGCATACAAAAAGGACAGGCAGTTTCCACAGCGCCGCCATATTAAGCGTCTCGTGAAAAACCCCTTCATTGGTTGCGCCGTCGCCAAAAAAGCTGACGGCGATATATGGTTTCCGCTCCTTCTGAAACGCAAGCGCAACGCCTGCCGCAATCGGCACAGAGCCTGCTACCACGCCATTTGTCCCATAATTTCCTCTTTTGATATCCGCCATGTGCATCGAGCCGCCCAGCCCTTTGCAGCAGCCCGTCTCTTTCCCAAGCATTTCCGCCATCATCGCTTTCACGTCCATGCCTTTTGCAATGCACAAATTATGGCCCCTGTGGCTGCCAAACACGATATCTTCTTCGCAAAGGGCGCTCACTACGCCTACGGCGCTTCCTTCCTGCCCGACGCCAAGATGCGTCGTACCATGCATCTGCCCCTCGCGAAACATTCGTGCGACACACCATTCAAACTCGCGGGCCAGACACATCTTCGTGTAAATATCCCGCATCTTTTCTTTTGACAATGTCACTACTTTCTTACCTCTATTTTGTGATATTTTATACAAAATATCCGATAAAAAACAAGGTTTTGTCACACAAGTGCGCAAAACCTTGATCTTAATTCGTATGAACGAACAAACTCATAACGAGTCTTCTTAAGCCGCCAAATTAATGCTTTCTTTTTCTGGCCGCTTCCGCTTTTTTCTTTCTTTTAACGCTGGGTTTTTCATAATGCTCACGTTTCCGGATCTCAGCCAAAACCCCTGCTCTCGCACATTTGCGCTTAAATCTCCGAAGAGCACTTTCCAGTGTTTCGTTTTCGCCTACGCGTATTTCAGACATTGATTTCCCCTCCTCCCGTACTCTGCTTTCACACTTGTGAAAACTGGGAGCTATTTCATACCACTGTATTATAGTAAAATCCTTGCGTTCTGTCAACCTCTATTTCATTTCACAGCACGCAATATCTTTGGATTACAGCCAATTTTTTCAGGCTCAGCCAGGAGGCCATCCAAATTCGCGTCCGCCAAGCAGGTGCAGATGCAAATGATGCACCGTCTGCCCGCCATTGCTGCCCGTATTAAACACAAGCCGGAACCCGTCCTGCGCAATCCCTTTTTCCTGCGCAATATGCTGCGCCGCGCTGATCATCGCCTGCACATAACAAAAATCACCCTCAGATACTTCCATAATGCTTTTCAAATGTTTTTTTGGGATAATCAGGATGTGCTCCGGCGCTTTGGGATCAATGTCATAAAACGCATACACCATGTCGTCTTCATAAACTTTGTTGCTGGGAATTTCCCCCGCAATCATTTTGCAAAACAAACAATCTTCCATGTCATGCCTCCTGTTGCGGCACATGCCCGCGCGCCGCCGATTCTCCAAATAGTATACCATCTTTATATGCGGTTAACAAAACATTTTCAAAAGAACCCTTGCGCGCCTGTGCACGCACTGTCAGATAACGGTCCGTATGCCCTTCACACAGACCCCCGTCCGTTTCCTGCTCAAATAAAACAGCCTGCTGTGTGCCCATGAATTTTAACGCGTATTCCCGCTCCAGCTCCTGTGCGATCTCAATCAGTCGGTTTGCGCGCTCCCGGCGTGTCTTCACTGTTACGCTTCTTTCCATTTTTGCGGCGGGCGTACCCTCTCGTTCCGAATAAGGGAACACATGGATCCGTGAAAACTTCTGCTTGCGGGCAAACTCACACGACTCCAAAAATTCCTCTTCCGTTTCGCCTGGAAATCCGGTGATCATGTCCGTGGTAATTGCAGGATCTTCGAATATTTCGCGAATATTTTGGATATACTTCGCAAACTTTTCCACAGTATATTTTCTGTTCATGCGCTCAAGCACAGCATCGCTCCCGCTTTGCAGCGATACGTGAAAATGCGGGCAGACCTTTTCGAGCGTTTTTAATTCTTTCAAAAAATCCGGCTCCAGAATATGCGGCTCCAGCGACCCCAGCCGAATCCGCATAAGGTCTGGAATCGCGTTTAGACCTTCCAGCAGCCGGATCAGGCTCTCCCCGCTGTCCTGCCCATAAGAAGAAATGTGGATGCCCGTGAGTACAACTTCCTTAACTCCATTTTCCGCAAGAACGCACGCTTCGTCCAGTATGCTTTGCTTGGGGCGCGAACGCACCCTGCCGCGCACATAAGGAATGATGCAGTAGCTGCAAAAATTGTTGCAGCCCTCCTGTATTTTGATATATCCGCGCGTCAGCTCGCCGCCGGTGCTCACAGAAAGCTCTTCAAAAGCCTCATCCCCCGTGATCTCTTTCACCTGATTCACGCATTTTCCATCCATTGCTTCGCGTACAATGCTTACGATATTCGCGCGGTCTTCCGTACCCACCACCGCGCCAACGCCCTCTATCGCAAGAATTTCTTCGCTTTCGCGCTGCGCAAGGCAGCCGCATACGCAAATCACCGCTTCCGGGTGCTGCTTATGGAGCCGCCGGATCATGTTGCGCGATTTTTTATCCGCCATATTGGTCACAGTGCAGGTATTGATCAAATATACGTCCGCTGCTTGCTGAAAAGGCACAAAAACAAAGCCGTCCCGCACAAGCAGTTCGACCATCGCATTCGTGTCATATTGGTTCACTTTACACCCCAGCGTATATGCCGCAACTCTCATTTCAATTCCCCATAGCTTCATAGCTGATCATTGCCGCCGCCACAAGCCCTGCCGTTTCCGCGCGCAGGATCAGTTTTCCGAGCGTACACGCCACCGCGCCCGCTTCGCAAAGCCCACGCACCTCCCGCTCGGAAAAGCCGCCCTCCGGCCCTATGATCAGCAAAATATCCTGCGCCGGATTTTGCTTTAAGACTTCCTTGATCGTTGTGTTTTTTTCATTTTCGTATGCAAGGAGCTTCAGTCCTTTCGCCTGCAAAACTTCAGCCTTTAACTCCTCAAAAGAAAGAATGCGGCTCACCTCCGGCACACGCGCTCGGCCGCATTGCTTCGCCGCTTCAAGCGCCACCCGTTTTTCCTTTTCCCAAAGCTTGTGCGCCGATTTTTCGTCCGGCCTTTTAACGCACCGTTCGCTTAAAAAAGGAAGGAATGCAAACACGCCCGCCTCCGTACATTTTTGCACCACATAATCCAGATGGTCGCTCTTAATGACCGCCTGGCAAAGCGTGATATTGACAGGCAGTTCGCGGTCCGATTGCTTTTTTTCCTCCACGCAAACCGTGACCCCCTCCTCTTCCATTCCGCTGATCCGGCAGAGATACTCCATTCCGCT
Organism: uncultured Christensenella sp.; assembly: GCA_964592155.1. Classification (GTDB taxonomy): domain Bacteria; phylum Bacillota; class Clostridia; order Christensenellales; family Christensenellaceae; genus Christensenella. The sequence continues at coordinate 14,596 of CAZQDA010000030.1, read as the reverse complement.
TCCGTCAAACAGAATAAGCATATCTCCCTCCTGCATGCGCAGTACGCGGGAAATATGCTTTGCTTCCTGACCTGTCACAAGGATTGTATCTCCTGAAATATCCTGTTTAAAAAAACGCCTCATCCTCTGTATTTACACGCGATTGCCCGCCACTCTCCATCTTCCAGTATTTGGATTACTTTGTATCCCTCCTGCTCGAGCGATTTGCGCACATCCTCCAGCCTCGAGTCAATGATGCCCGAGCAAAGGTACATTCCATTGACTTTCATATGTTTTTTCGCCTCGCTGTTCAGCATGATCACCACATCCGCAATAATGTTCGCGACCACAATATCCGCACGCACATCCTCGCTTAATTCAGCCAGCAGATCGGATTTTCTCACATCGATCTTATCTTCACACGCATTGCACTGCGCATTTTTTTGCGTCACTTCCACCGCCACCGGATCAAGGTCCAGCGCATATATCTTTTCCGCGCCCATTTTGGCAGACGAAATGGCAAGAATACCGCTGCCACATCCCGCGTCGATCACATGCATCCCCGGCTCGATATATTCCTCCAGAAGATGCACACACATTTTCGTGGTTTCATGATTTCCTGTCCCAAACGCCATCCCCGGGTCCAGTTCAATCACAATTTCGTCTTTTCCGGCGGAATATTCCTCCCATGTGGGCTTGATCACCACATAATCCGATATTCTGACCGGCTTAAAATAGGCCTTCCAGGCATTTTCCCAGTCTTCCTCATGCAGCGTTTGCGTGATGATTTCCAGACTGCCAACCGGCACGCCAAGCTCCATATGCCGCAGCTTTTGCAGTTTTTGACGCACCAGCGCCAGAACTTCCTGCTGGCTGCCGTCGCACGGAAAAAACGCCGCGACACAAAACGGCACCTTTTCCAGAACTTTTTCGTCCAGATAATCCCACGGCAATCCGTCTTTTGCGCATGATTCGCTGTCTCCCTCGATACTAACGCCGTGAGCCCCCGCCTGCATCAGCAGTTCCGATATGATTTCTTCCGCTTCTTTTTGTGTGCGGATTCCTATTTTTAACCAATCCATTTGCAGCGCCCTTTCAAACTTACTGCTCTTATTATACCCAAAAAACGATTCTCTGTGCAACAAAAAAGACGGTCATTACAAATTTCCGTCTTTTTTTGTTTTTTAAAAAGCATCGTTAGGCTTATTAAACACCGTGCTTTTCTCTTTGTTTTTCAGCTTCTCCTCAAAATCGCGCAATACCTTTTTCTGCCGTTCATTGAGCTTTTTGGGAATTTGTACGTTTGCGCGCACATAAAGATCGCCCATGCGCGTGCTGTTCAGATGCGCAACCCCTTTGTTCTTCAAACGAAATACCGTTCCGGGCTGCGTTCCGGGCTCCACTTTATAACGCACCTTTCCATCGAGCGTAGGCACCTCCACCTCGTCGCCGAGCGCTGCCTGAATCATGCTGATATCCATGTCAAGATACAGGTCGTACCCGAGACGCTCAAAGAGCTTATGCGGCTTAACTGAAATCACGATCTGAAGATCGCCCGCAGAGCCTCCGCGTTTGCCCGCATGCCCTTCACCGCGCATGGTAAGAATCTGACCGTTATCGATGCCGGCCGGAATGTTCACAGACAGCGTGCGCTGCTTTTGAACCGTTCCCTTCCCCTTGCATTTTTCGCACGGAGAATCTACGATCGTGCCTTCGCCGCCGCAGGTGCGGCAGGGCTGCACATTCACAAAGCTGCCAAACATCGTCTGCTGCTGTACGCGCTCCTGACCCGTGCCGTTGCAGGTTGGGCATGTTCTGCGCTCCGTTCCCTTTTTCGCGCCTGTTCCATCGCACTCATCGCATTTTTCAAGACGATTCACCGTAATTTCCTGTTTGACGCCGTGCGCCGCCTGCTCAAATTCAATCCGCAGGCTCACACGGATATCATTGCCGCGCTGCGGGCCGTTTTGCGGTCTACTGCGCATTCCGCCGCCAAACAGGTTGTCAAAAATATCCCCAAAGCCGCCGAAGCCTTCGAAGCCGCCAAAACCGCCCTGCCCGCCCGCGCCATTAAAATCCGCGCTGCCGAACGTATCGTATTGCTGACGTTTCTGCTCATCGCCAAGCACCTGATATGCCTCATTAATCTCTTTGAACTTATGCGCCGCATCATCGTCGCCTTTATTCATATCAGGATGATATTTCTTTGCGAGTTTTCTATATGCACTTTTGATTTCGTCCGCTGTCGCGCTTTTTTCCACGCCCAGCGTTTCGTAAAAATCCTTAGCCAAGTCTTCTATCCCTCTTCCGTCAAATCAAATCGGCCACCCCCGCCTGCACATCGCGCATGCGGGTGGCCGGATGCTTACGCAATAATCCCCAAAAGCCAAAGCATGCCTGTTGCACGCTCTGGCTCTTTGCAGGATTTTCTCTTTCTTATCGCTGATCCGTTCAGTCTTTCTTATCGTCTTTGCCGCTGTCCTTATCCTTGTCTTCGTCCACGACTTCATAATCCGCATCAACCACGTTGTCATCCTTCTTTGCATCGCCGCTCGGGTCATAGTTGGGATCAAAACCCGCGCCGCCCGCAGCGCCGCCTGCCGCATTCGGATCTCCGCCCGCCTGCTGGTAAATCTTGCCAAAGGTGTCAAACGAAACCTTCTGCAATTTTTCCGTTGCGGATTTGATAGAATCAGGATCGTTTGTTTTAAGCGCTTCCTTGGTTGCCGCAACCTCGTCTTCTATCTTCTTCTGATCTTCCTTCGGCACTTTGTCGCCGAGGTCTTTTAACGTCTTCTCGGTCTGATAGATCAAAGAATCCGCATTGTTGCGCGCTTCTACTTCTTCCTTGCGCTTCTCGTCCTCTGCCGCGAATTTTTCAGCGTCTTTGACCGCTTTATCAATCTCGTCATCCGACAGATTTGTGGACGCTGTGATTGTGATCTTCTGCTCCTTGCCTGTTCCCATATCCTTTGCGGAAACATTGACAATGCCGTTTGCGTCGATGTCGAACGTGACTTCGATCTGCGGAACGCCTCTTGGCGCAGGCGCAATTCCCGTCAGCGTGAAGCGTCCCAGCGTTTTATTTGCCGCCGCCATCTCGCGTTCACCCTGCAGCACGTGGATTTCCACACTCGTCTGTCCATCGGCTGCGGTCGAGAATACCTGACTCTTCTTTGCCGGAATGGTCGTATTCCTGTCGATGAGCCTTGTGCAAATGCCGCCCATCGTTTCGATTCCGAGGGAAAGCGGGGTTACGTCAAGGAGCAGCACGTCTTTGACTTCGCCGCCCAAAACACCCGCCTGAATGGCAGCGCCCATTGCAACGCACTCGTCAGGATTGATTCCCTTAAACGGCTCTTTGCCTGTAATTCTCTTTACCATATCCTGAACCGCCGGAATACGCGAGGAACCGCCGACCAGCAAAATTTTATCGATTTCGCTGCTGCTGATGCCCGCATCCTTGATTGCATTGGAGGTGGGGCCTTCCGTCGCCGCGACAAGATCGGAAGTAAGCTCGTCAAATTTCGCTCTTGTCAGGTTCAGGTCAAGATGCTTGGGGCCTGTTGCATCCGCCGTAATAAACGGCAGATTGATGTTGGTCTGCATTACGCCGGAAAGCTCGATTTTCGCTTTTTCCGCCGCTTCCTTCAAACGCTGAAGGGCAATCTTATCCGCGCCCAGATCAATGCCGTCGCTCTTTTTAAATTCACTGATCATCCAGGTAACGACCTTATCGTCAAAATCATCGCCTCCGAGGCGGTTGTTTCCGCTTGTCGCAAGCACTTCGATTACGCCGTCGCCGATTTCCAGCAGCGATACGTCAAATGTTCCGCCGCCCAGATCGTATACCAGGATTTTCTGGTTGTGGTCTTTTTCCAGACCGTACGCAAGCGCCGCTGCCGTCGGCTCGTTCACGATTCTAAGAACCTCAAGCCCTGCAATCCTGCCCGCGTCCTTTGTCGCCTGCCTTTGCGAATCCGAAAAATATGCCGGAACCGTGATAACAGCCTGCGTTACAGTTTCGCCCAGATACGCTTCCGCGTCCGATTTCAGCTTTTGCAGAATCATCGCAGAAAGCTCCTGCGGCGAATAAGATTTCCCGTCAATGGAAACTTTTCTATCCGTACCCATGTCGCGCTTGATCGACATAACCGTATGATCCGGATTTGTAACAGCCTGGCGTTTTGCCACCTGGCCAACCAGTCTTTCACCATTATTTGAAAACGCCACCACAGAAGCAGTGGTTCTTCCGCCTTCCGCGTTGGGGATAACGACGGCCTCGCCGCCCTCCATCACCGCCACGCATGAATTTGTTGTTCCTAAGTCAATACCTATTACTTTACCCATTTATAAAGACCTCCTATAAAATATGTAATCTTTTCACAATATTGATCAATGAAGCGTTTCGCCTCATTTTGCCACTTTGACCATTGAGTGCCGCAGCACCTTTCCATTTAAGCTGTACCCTTTTTGCAATACCTCAACGATTTGGTTCGGCTCGCAATCTTCCGCCTCGGCCTGCATCACCGCGTTGTGCAGCTCCGGATCAAACTGTCCGTCTGTCGGGATTTCTTCCACTCCCAGATTTTTGAGAGCATCCTGCAACTGCCGCATGATCATGCTGATTCCATCAAGAAACGCCTGATCGGCGCACTCTGTGCACAGCGCCCGTTCAAAGTTATCCAGAATCGGCAGAATGACCATCACCGTATCTGCCACACCGTTTTGGAAAGAGGTTGCCGCCAAAGCCGAATTACGCTTTTTGTAGTTCTCAAAATCAGCGCGCTCCCGCTTTAAGGCATTCACATATTCCTCTTTTTCCTCCTCCAAAAGCTTCAGCTTCTCCTGCGCTTTGTCTTTTTTGGCGGACGCTTTATGCTTTGCTTCTTTCTTTGGCGCTTCCTGCGGGGGCTGCTGCTCCTCTTGCTCAGGCTGCGTACTTTCCTCACAAACCGTCTGCTCTGCCTGCTCTTGCGTTACCTGCTTCTCTGTTTCTTCACTCATCTTTTCCGTCAATTTCAAATACCTGCCTTATTCCTTTTTATCTGTTTCCAACAAACACGAGAGAATATCGCTGAGGCTCATCCCCACATAATTCAGCACGGATAGCACGCGTCCATAATCCATGCGCGTCGGTCCGATTACCCCAAAAGAACCAATCTTCTCTCCGCCAATTTTATAAGTAGCGGTCACGATGCTCATATCTTTAAAATCCTCATAAGAATTTTCTTTGCCGATCCGAATGGAAAACTCCAGATCCGTCGCATGAGAGAGCACCTGATATAGCATATCCTTCGTTTCCAGAAGCTGCAAAAAATGCTTTGCCTTGCTGATGTCCTTATACTCCGGATAATTGAATATATTCTGCGCACCGCCAAACACAAGGTCTTTTTTCTCCCTGTTAATGCTGATTGCGCCGAGTACCTCGCCCATAATCAGCTTTTGTTCGCGAAGCGCGTCCATGCACGATTCTTTGATAATCTCTTCCGCCTCCTGCAAAGACGCGTTCTGCACGCTATCCGTAAGCATGTTCGAAAGAATTTCAAGCCCATGCGCGTCCATCGAGATTGGGATACTGATCATTCTATCCTGCACCAACCCGTTATCCGTCACAAAGATGAGCAACGCTTTTGTCTCCGTAATCTTTACAATCTGAATGCGCTTTAGCTTGACGCCACCAAGCTGCGGAGCCGTAATCATCGAAATATGCTGTGTTGCATCTGAGAGCGCTTTTGCCGCCGAAGTCAGGACTTCGCCAATTTCATCCACCCGCGTATCAAAATAATTGCGGATAAACATGGCCTCGTCTTTTGTGATCCTGCCGATGTGCATCAGCCTGTCTACATATAGCCTGTAGGCCTTATCGCTCGGCGTCCTGCCCGCAGAGGTGTGCGGCTGGTCAAGGAATCCAAGCTCTTCCAAATCTGCCATTTCATTTCTGATGGTGGCCGAACTGTAATCCATCTCAGGTTTTTTCGAAAGAGTACGCGAGCCAACCGGAACGCCGGTATCAATATAATCGTCAATAATCGCTTTCAATATCTTTAATTTTCTGTCTGAAAGTTCCATTCCTCGCGCCTCCCTTCTTATAGCGTTCGCTCTGCTCTCTTCGGGAACGAGGCTGCGCCCCTTTCCCGACCTTTCCCTGCTAGCTGTTGATTTGCTTCGGCTTACGCCTCACAAATCCGATTTCTTCCTGACGATACCATCAAGGCATCACATTTCCTGTCTTAACTGCTGCCCTGCGTTCGCTTCACTCTCTTATCAATATATACACAAAAAACCGGTTTGAAACCGATTTGTTAGCACTCCTCTTTGTCGAGTGCTAATCCCATGATATAAAGATACCACCGGAAGCGGTTATTGTCAATATCCTTTGCGAAAATACTACGCCTTTCACATGAACATTATATGAACAATTCCCTCCTTTTTTGCATAAAGTTTTTTGGAAGGGATATCGCAATGGTTTTGTCCCTGCCCTGCTGGATTTTCTGCTTGAAACATGGTATATTGAAATCGACTTTTGATCTTTTGGGAGACGTTTATGAATAAAAAAGAAGAAGTTTTTGCACATTTGGATCAAAAAAAAATCCCCTACGAAAGACTGGATCACGATCCCGTCTTCACGATTGAGGACATGGAGCGGAATGGAATTTGCGGACATGGAAACATCTGCAAAAATCTCTTTTTGCGTGACGGAAAGGGAAAAAGGCATTTTCTGGTTTGCATCCAAAAAGACAAAAACGCAGACCTCAAAAAATTGGGTGAAAAAATTGGAGCGCGTTTAAGCTTTGCTTCCGAGGAAAGGCTTCTCAAATATTTAAACCTCACAAAAGGTTCTGTCACGCCGCTCGGCGTTCTTTATGACACGGGCGCGCAAGTTGAAGTCATCATCGACAAAGACCTTGTGCATGAAACAAGACTGGGGATTCATCCATGTGAAAACACCGCAACCGTATTTCTGAATTTTTCAGATTTGAAAACGCTGATTGAAGAAAACGGGAACACAATTATGTATGTCGAGTTATAAGAGAGGAGATTGCTATGGGAGAAACGGTTCAATGCCCCAAATGCAGCCATGAGTTTACGTTCGAGACAACCCCTATTCTGGATGTCTGCAAAAGCCCTGCGCTTATGCAGGATATTCTTGATCTTTCTTTATTCCGTAAAACCTGTCCGGCCTGCGGAGCAAAGCTCATGTTTCCTTATCCTTGCGTTTATTATGATCCGGCAAAAAAGATCATGCTGCGGTTTATCCCGTCCCCGTTCACAATGCTCGATTTACCAAAGGATATTCCCGTGATCGATGCTTCTTACCGGCTGCGCGACGTTGGTTCCGTTCACGTGCTGCGCGAAAAAGTAATTCTTTTTAACCTCGGCCTTGACGACCGCGCAATTGAACTTCTGAAAATTTTGACAATCCAGCAAAATCCGGAACGTTTTGACGTGCGAAACCCTGACGTTTTGCTGCTTGCCGACGCAGATGAGGATGCCCTAAGCTTCTTTGCTCTTGCAAGCGACGGAAATGATTTTATTCTCAAAACGCCTGCGGGGCTTTATGGGCAAATGCTCGCCGAGCTAGACAGGCTGAATGTTCCGCAGCCCGAGGGCTTTGTCTTTATTGATGCACAATGGGTTATAAAAAGGTTTGAGCAAGCCTAACAGGGCTAAAAATGCAAGTTTCTTTCATCAGCGTTGACCACCGTGCGATATTTTTCTCCTTTACCCAATCCGCCCTCAACGCCTCTGTATCTGACCGATTCGGCAACAATCCAGGTGCCGTGCTTTTTTTCCAAATTGGAAATATCCAAATCCGCGAATTCGGCCCAATAAAATTTATTTTCCACTTTTAAAAACGATGCTTCAAAAATAATACAATCGTACTCCTCACTGATTGGAATCAGGTTGAGGTGCTGTACCCGTTCAAAGCATAACTCGATTGCCGCATGATCCAGGCACTGTTGCTGAAAATAAACATATACTTCCCTTTTATCGTTTGTGGGATACATCTGCAAATTGTCCTTGACATGTCCGCCGCCCACATAGCGCAATTCCTTGATGCAGCTATCGTGGAAAAAGTTTAATTTCTCCATTAAATCGTCAATTTCTTTTTGCGAACTTATTTGTTTCCACATGCCATTGCCTTTCTTTTATTGCCCCACAATCCCAGCGCGGCAAAATGAATTCTATATCAGCAGGCTGTCAACGTCCTACCATCACTGCACTGATCGAAAATATACCCAACCGGATAATCAAAACAATCGTAATTACAATCAAAGCGATGGAGATACCATAGAAAACAAAATTCAAAATGGTTCCCATTATTTTATGATTTACTTTCAGGTTTTCTGCCCGGCGGATCAGCACAGGCCCAATCAAAATAATATAAACCGAAAAACTGGCGATCGCCATCCAGCTATCCTTCATTGCCCAACCAAAGCTGCCGCACACTATATTTAAGACTACAATAAGCAATGCTCCGGATACTATTTTTACCAAATCGTTCCGCTTTACAAACCATTCTTTCAACATCTGTTTATCTTGAAACCATTTCCAGCGTTTTTTATCGGTGTGACCATGACGCACCGTATTGAAAAAATCGATCTTCAAGCAATACAATCTCCTTTCAAAAAACAGGATCATGACAGTTTGCCATGATCTATTGCATTTCTTTAAAACTCTTTTTAAACCAACTCTTTTGCACGCACAAATGCAAGAAGCCGCCAAAGCCAAAGCTTCGGGTCCGGGAAGTTTAGCCTTGGCAGCACTGCATTTTTTCGCTACCTTACTTTTTCAGCTTTTCCGGCATTTTAGGCTCATACCATCTTCCGCCACACAACATGCCCGAAAAAACATCAGCAACTGTGTAGAGCGATTTTCCCGCCGCTTTTGCGATCGTCTTTTTGATTTTGTCATTGGTAGATTTTTTCATAAGAGATACCTCCTGTTTTTTTTCAAGGTATCACACAAAAAAAACAATGTAAATAAATCGTTCGCATAATGCTTGTTTGCGTTCGTTAAAATCATTTCGATTGTCATAACACTGTTTTAATGATATTATAAAAGCGAAAAAACTAAAATTTCTTTT
>CAZQDA010000030.1:0-5426 GCA_964592155.1 uncultured Christensenella sp. | reverse complement strand
TGTGCCATCATTTATCTCGTCATCGCCAACATTCGTCCCCGCCGTTCTCCAAACACTTATTTGTCATTGGGCCTGAAAATTGTTTTGTTTGTGGTTCTGCTTCTTGGCGTGGTGGCCGTAGATCAGCTCATTGACGTTTCTTTCGCCTTTGCCGCAGACAGCCAGGCCATATTGGGATACAAAGTTTCCTTTGTAAACTTTGCCCTGCTTGCAATTTTGGGCATTGTTTTTGTCCTGTTTGAGCTGATGGGACAAATGGCGCAAAAAAATATGGATTATGCACTTGAAATCCAAAGGTCCAAGCTGGAGGCAGCCTATTTTAGCGATATCGAGCAGGCTGTCGAAATTCTGCATGATGTCCGGCATGATATGAAGCATCACGTTGAGGTTTTGCACGGACTGCTCAGGGCGCAGGATTATGCCGCGCTCAACCGGTATTTCGCTGAAATCGCCGGTGAACTCAATATCAGCGATGATATTGTCTTAACTGGCAATCCCACGGTCAACGCCTTGCTGACCAGCAAAATTATGGCCGCGCGCAAAAAAGATATCGCAGTCAGCTTTTCGATCGATCCTGTAGGCGAATTCCCTTTGCAGAGCATCGATGTTTGTTCCCTGCTTGGCAACTTGCTGGATAACGCAACGGAAGCCTGCCTGAAAGTTTCCGGCAAGGAAAATCAATATATTGATTTGAGAATACAAACGAAAAACGATATGCTTTTGATCGAGATAAAAAACAGCTTCTCCGGATCATACCACAGGCTTGGCGACAAATTTCTGTCAGATAAAGGCCCCGGGCACGGAATAGGTCTCAGACACGTCAAAAAAATTGTTAAAAATATGGATGGGGTCGTCGAAATCTCTGCTAATCATCAAGATTTTACGGTTTCGATTCTGATTCCTTTTCAGCAAAATAGCGGGACGGTTTTATGATTGCAGTGATTGTAGAGGACGAAATTTATTATGTTCGGCAGCTAAAGGAAGTGTTGGATCAATGGGCGGCGCAAAATATTCCTATGTCTGTTTATTCTTTTTCATCCGGCGAAAAAATGCTGACCTGGTATCAAAAAACATCGCCCAGCCCTGATATCGTCTTTTTGGATATCAAACTCGCGGGCGGAGACGACGGGCTTGCCATCGCGCAGAAGTTGCGGGATATGGGATATGAAAAATCCCTTGCCTTTACAACCAATTATCGCGACTATCATTATGCTTCAAAAGGTTACCTCGTGAACGCCCTTCGATATCTTGAAAAACCTGTGCGTTATTCGGATATTGAAGAGTGCTTTTCTACGATTGACGATATCTCCGCTTTCCATTACTATTACAAGCGGGAGCATGGAACCATACCCTGCGAAGAAATTATTTATTTGGAAAGCCTCGATCACTATATCTTTATTCACAAAACAAACGGAACTGAAATAAAATACAAGGGCACTCTGGGCGAAGCGGCAGACCAGCTCCCAAAAACCTTTGTTCAGTGCCACCGTTCTTTTATTGTAAATGTGATGCAAATCAGCAGAATTAAAGAAAAGCACTTGTATCTCAAAAACGGTACGGAGCTGAAAATCGGCAAGAATTATTTATCCAGTGTGTTCAGCTCTTTTAAAAAATATACATAAAGAGGAGAAAACAATGCTGTCAAAACTATCTCGCAAATGGGCCGACTGGCTTGTCTCCAATGGAGCGGATGAGGAAAACTACGAGGTTTATATTTATGGAGCCGAGTGCTTTCTAAACGAAATCATTGCAGATATCATTGTGTTTGCCATCGCTTTTTTGATCGGCCGACCGCTTGAAATGCTGATATGGCAGATATTTTGGCTTCCCTTGCGCGTCAATTTGGGCGGTCATCATGCCAAAAGCCATTTTATGTGCATTTTCCTTTCAACTGCGCTTGCGGTTGGCTGTGTTTTATTAATTCCTTATGTCGTTCTGGTTCCCGGGATTATTTGGTTTGAAATCGGCTTTGGATTGCTGGTCTCTTTTTTGGTCGCGCCCGTTATGCATCCCAACCATCCCGTTTCCGCCGAACGAATGCAACGTTTCAAACGTACGGGACGTATGATTTGTGTGATTGAAGCTGTCGCTATCCTGATCCTCTTCTTTTCCGGTCTTCAATGGATCGCACATTCCGCGGCACTTGGGCTTGCTTCGGCAGCGCTGCTCTGTTGCGTTGGCAAGCTAACAAACGGTCGAAGACTGTCTTCCGTCGCCGCAGACTCATAAAATTTCCGGCTTAAATAATAAAAAAGCCGTCCTGAGTTTTATGCTGAAACGGCTTTTTTCATATTCCTTATGCTTCTTCCGCATCTATTTTTGTGTTGCTGTAAGGCGTCCATTCCATACCGCTTCCCATTCCTTGCTTATACAAACAGGATTGGTTTTTGCCGCGTTTTTTCGCTTCATAAAGTGCGATGTCCGCTTTTTGGTATAACGCTTCAAAGGTTTTTCCATCCTGCGGTGAAATTGCAGCGCCCACGCTGCACGTCACTTTTGCGACAATCCCATCATTTTCAAACTCACTGTTAAAAGAATCGCAGATTTCCTGGGCTCTTTTTTGAATTACATGCTTACTGCGCATATCCTTCACGAAGACAATAAATTCATCGCCTCCGATCCGCCCGATTACATCCTCGTCGCGGAACAGCTTCGCAATCCGGCGCGCGGCTTCCGCAAGCACTCTATCTCCAAACAAATGACCATAGTGATCGTTTACTCCTTTAAAAAGGTCGACATCCACAATTAAAAGTCCATTTTCCATTTTTTCCGTGGCTTCCGCCAAAAAGCGCTGAATCCGCTTTTCGATTCCGCCTCTGTTATAGAGCCCTGTCAGCGCATCCCGCTCAGATTGGTCACGCAGGCTTTGCTCGCGTCGCTTCTGTTCATCGATATCTTCCAAAATACCCACGGCATGCACCGCTTTTCCCTCATGATCGAATATATTGGTAAGCGTAATCCTGCGCCATAAAAAGTGCCCGTCCGCCAGCCGCGTGCGGATTACACAGGACGCTTTGGGCGCGCCGCTTCTTATTTTCTGATACATTTCAAGAAACATATCAACTGATTCAGGGTGGATTGTTCCATTTTCAACAAGTGAATCCGGCACATTTTCCAATTCATTGGCAAAACCATACATTTCCGCCGATTTATAGGCATGAATCATAACACGCGTCTCAATATTGTAATCAAAAATAGTGCTATCGGTCTGCGCAAGAGCGAGCCTGAAGCGTTCCTGATTGATTCGAAGCTCATCTTCTATTTTTCTGCGTTCCGTGATGTCCACCACAACGCAAACCGCGGCATCAAATCCGTCTTCCAGAGAAAAATTTCCGTTTACGAGAACCCATATCACTTCTCCGTTTCCACACAAAAGACGGTGCTCTATCTCGAACCCTTTTTTTCCGGCAGCCTTTGCCCTTAATACCTCATCGGCAATGCGCGGCGCGTCTTCCGGCAAAAATGTTCTGCAAACTTTGTTGTTAAACTCTTTTTCAAACTGCTCCCGTGTACACTTATAAAGAGCATAAAAACACTCATTCCCGTAAAGAACGCTGAAGTCCTGATCCAGTAAAATTTTGCACACTCCTACAGGAAGTTCCGCCATCATATCTGACAAGTCCCGTATTGTTATCGCGCAGTTATCTTTTCTCATATTGGTTTCACTTGTTTTATGCGGGTTTTCAGACTATGGCAATTGCCATGACCAAAACGGCGGCGTTCGTCCCGTTTCCCCGCCGTTTCTGCATAAACACTTTTCTTTTTATTATATCCCTAATTAGCATATTCGTCTATGGGCGTATTCTATGAATCGCGTTATCTTTACGTCCCTTTACGCATTTTCCCTATAGGCCGCGAGCTGAGGATAAATCTCTTCCAGATGATCATAACTTTTGACAAAAATCCGGTTCAGCCCCTCATAGGTTTTCCTATCTTTTTCGTTTGGCATTACCGCATTCTCCGTATGTACAAATCCCTGAATCTCATCAAAATCTCGGTAAACCCCCAAGCCCACCACCGCGGCCATCGCAGCGCCAAGGGAAGTCGCATGCCTGTTATTCTTCACCTTTGAAATTCCGGCAGACATAATGCTGCTCAAAATTTGTCTCCACGTATCGTTTTCACTTCCGCCGATCAGGTTCAATTCACTGATCTCCATAAAATCGCGAAACGCCTCCAAAATCAGCCCCAGATTCATACTGATCCCCTCTGTCGCGGCACGCATCATCACGCCCCTGTCATGATTCATCGAAAGCCCGACAAATGCGCCTCTCGCGTCTGGATTCCAGATAGGCGCGCGCTCACCCGAAAGATAGGGCAGAAAAAGCAGCCCTTCCGCACCGGGCCTGACATTTTTCATCTCCTGCTCCGCCTTCCCAAACACATCCTTTTCACCATGATACAGTTGGCCGATTACCCAATTGTAAACGCTTCCGCATGAGGAGGTCGGCCCGCACGGCATATACAGCCCTTCCTTCAAGTGCAAAAAGTTAATAATTCTCATTTTGCCGTCAAGAAAAGGCTTTTTCGTTGTCGCTCCAATCCACGCAGAGGTTCCCATACACAAATATGCGTTCCCCTCGCTTACGCTTCCGGCTCCCACAGCGGCACACGAACCGTCCCCGCCGCCAACAACAACCTTTGTCCCCTTTCTCAGGCCCATAGTTTGCGCCATTTCATCACTAATCTCGCCCGCAATTTCAGTTGAGGGCACGACCTCAGGAAATAAATCCTTTTCCATTCCTGCTGCACGGCATATTTCCTCCGACCACTCCATGCGGTTAATATCGTAAACACCCATACCTGAGGCATCTGAATAGTCCGTCAAATAACGTCCTGTCATCTCATGGATGATATAATCTTTCGCCCCCATAATCCGGTATGTTTTTTGGAAAAGCTCCGGCTCATTTTCTTTCAGCCACATCGCCTTTTCTATCGTATAAACAGGACTGGCTCTATGCCCTGTAATGCGATACACATTTTCTTCCCCCACACGCTTCGCTATTTTTTCCGTTTGCTCTACCGCGCGTTGATCACTCCAGATAATCGCATTGCGCAACGCCTTGCCATTCTTGTCCACACACACGCACGCCTGCATCTGGCCGCTGAAAGTAATTGCCAGAATATTCTGGTTTCCAACCTTCTGAACTATTTTGCGCGTTGTTGTTATTACCGCCTCCAGCCAATCGGCAGGGGATTCTTCCGCACATCCGTTCCCAAAATAAACGGCGTTATAGGGATAGGTTTCATCCATCACAACTTTCCCATCAATGCCAACCAACGCCGCCTTATTTCCCGATGTCCCCAAATCATGCGCTATCACGTATTCCATTCTTCTTTCCCCTTTTTCGTTGTTGTATCCATTTTATACGCGTCCATTGCAAAATACAAATCAAAAATTGCTTTAACCATTATTTTCATAAAAA
>CAZQDA010000029.1:27173-28106 GCA_964592155.1 uncultured Christensenella sp. | reverse complement strand
CGCTCATCCATCCGGGCGGCGCGGTCGGGCAGTTGCTCAATTCATAAGACACACACAAAACAAGGCCTGCAAAGCGCGGGTCTTTTTTTTTGGCAATAGAGAAAAAATCTATAATGAGTATGAAGAAAATGAATCGTCCTTGTAAAGGTTAGAATGTTTTAGGTGCGTAGTATCGGCGGGATGGCACACCACAAAGCGCTGATAGAATTCCCCGTCTGTCAGCGCTTTGTAGGAAATATAGGCTTGCAAAGGCAAAAAAATGATAACAATATATCTAAATAAAAACAGTATTTCCCAGAATGTATAAATTTCAGGAAAGTAGATTAATAAGACTAGAATTGCTATGAATGTTGTGATCGTAGAACCTGCGAATAGAAAAAAACAAAATCGGCTCGAGCAAGGTCGCTGAGTTGATCGATAGAATGCAATTCCAAGGATCAGTACAAACAAGAAGCACAAAATGCGCAGGACATTAAAGGCAATGTCGTAAAAAGAAAACAATTCAGGCGAATAAAATAAGTTGAAGCAAAAAGGGAAAATCGTAACACTCAACAGCGCTGCCGCAGCAATGACGTAAGACACACGCAAAGATTTTTTGCGATCAATATTCTTTTTGCAAATCAGTAAAACATAAAATATGACGGCAGCGGAGTAGGCGCATAGACTAAAAATAAAGGAAAAAAGATCTAAATAATAGTAATAGCCATCTTCCGCATAACTGGATTCCTGCAAAACCAAATACATATTTCGCACCTCAAAATAGATGCAAAGCGCATACACCGCAAGCGCGGCAAAGCAAAGGATATACGTAATCCTGACTCGGCGATCTTCTTTTTTGACGGAGCTTAGGTGCGCCATATGCAGTCTCCTGTGATTCAAAATAAGTCAAGTATAAGCTATATAAGCTTGAAAAAACAAGACATTTTGCGCATC
>CAZQDA010000029.1:0-27163 GCA_964592155.1 uncultured Christensenella sp. | reverse complement strand
GGTGCTTGATGCTACCATAAACTAAAATCTCCTGTCTTTCTTGATTCGCACAGTAGAGCTATCCCT
The DNA here is from genome assembly GCA_964592155.1 of uncultured Christensenella sp. GTDB lineage: Bacteria > Bacillota > Clostridia > Christensenellales > Christensenellaceae > Christensenella. Next base: position 27,097 of record CAZQDA010000029.1, on the reverse strand, counting down.
GTTTGAAAAAACCAGACGGTCTGCGCGTAATAAATAATAGTCGATGAAGAAAATCAATCATCCTTATAAATGCTGGAATACTTTGGGTGCAGCACATCGGTAGGATAATGAACCACAAAGCGCTGATAGAATTCCCTGTCTGTCAGCGCTTTGTAGGCAATATACGCCGGCAGGTAAAGAACAAAGGGTTCCAAAATCGTTAAAATAGTTCGAAAATCAAAGTCTCGAATGCTGCTAAGACCGATCAATAAACTTATCATTTCAATAGTATATAACAAAATGAAGACGAGAAACAAAATTTTATAAACGTTAGATGGCGTGCTTTTTTTGTGTTTGCAAAATGCCAGTCCAAACGCCATCAGGCAAAGTGAGGTCAACATCCTTGGAATATCGAGAACAAAAACAAGGGAAGGATCCGAAGATTTCGAAGAAAATAAAAAGCCGTAAAGAATAAAAGTAACAAAATAGAAAGCAAAGCGGAGAATGGCAAAGCATAAAAAAGAAAAAGGAATCAATTTCGAGCGGTTTTTATGGAATACGCAAATCCAGACATAAAAAAGCATGATAGAAAAATACATGGCAAAAACGAAAATGCTATTGGAAAGCTCCAGAGTATAGTCAAGAGCAGCGCCTTCCAAATATCCTGTCATACCGGCTAATTTTATGAAATTCATTAGCCTTCCGCAGACAAGCAAAGCATACACCGCAAGCGCAACAAAGCAAAGGGCATATGTAATCCTAATGCGGCGGTCTTCTTTTTTGACGGCGCTTGAGGCTACCATAAACTAAAAATCTCCTGTCTTTCTTGATCAGTCCATATATATAGCCAACAACAAGGGAGTGTCAAATATCATATAAAATGGCGTTGCAAATGGCTGCGGCGATGTTGCTGCCGCCTTTTCTCCCACGCGATACAATGCAGGGAATGCCGGTGCCGATCATCATTTCCTTGGATTCCTCGACATTCACAAATCCCACAGGAACGCCAATCACAGCCGCAGGGAACATCCGCCCCTCCTCATAAAGCTCCTTTAAGCGGATGAGGGCTGTGGGCGCGTTACCAATGACAAAAATCACCGGCTCCTCGAGGCCGCCCGCCTTTTCCATGGAAATTGCCGCGCGGGTCACGCCGCGCTGTTTTGCCATGCCTGCCACATCTTCATCGGACATAAAGCAGTGAACCTGCGCGCCAAGCTGCGCAAGCCTTTCTTTGTTGATGCCCGCCATCGCCATCTGGGTGTCCGTCACAACGTTTGCGCCGTTTTTAAGAGCGTCCTTGATGATATCCACCACATCTTCGGAAAAATACAGGGAATCCGCGTAATCAAAATCCGCGGAGGTGTGAATTGCACGCTTGATGATTTTTTCGTGACGGGGATCGAGTTTTTTGTCGCCCAACAGTTCGGTAATGATCTCAAAACTGCGTTTTTCAATCTCTTCCGGTTTCATGATTTCGATTGCCATGTGACGTCCTTTCATTTTTCCACGCCAGCGCGCGCGGGAATGCCTTTGTCATAAGGGTGCTTTACCTTTTCAATTTTGGAAACATAATCGGCGAGCTCCAAAAGCTCTGCGTCCGGATTGCGTCCGGTCATTACGATTTCAATGTGCTTCGGACGGTTTTTTAAAAATCCGACGAGCATCTTCCTGTCAAGAAGCTGCGTAAAGAGCGCGCCCATCGCCTCATCCAGAATCAGCATATCGCATTTGCCACTCGTGCAAAGCTCTATCCCTTCGCGCAAACGGCTGTTGTTGCCCTCGCGCACCCGCGCCTTTTCCTCTTCTGTAAATGTGAAGGAAAACCCGCGCACCTCCTTGCCGGAAATCACGGTAACATTGGGTAATGTGCGCAGGGCGTTAAGCTCGCTGCTGTCCCCGTCCTTTAAAAACTGCACGATCACAACCTTTGCCCCGCAGCCGGCGGCGCGCAGCGCAAGCCCCATTGCCGCGGTGGTCTTGCCTTTGCCGTCGCCGCAATAAATGTGCGTAAGCCCCATGCTATCCATGCCTAAGCCCCTCCTTAAGAATGCGGTATATGGCGTCCATATCAACAGACGTTCTCAGCCCGTCCGCAAGAATATCGTATTGTTTGTTTTTGTAGGAGTCCATGTCAAACGCCTGCACGTCCGATGCGTCAAGCCCTTTCTCCTTAAGCAGCGCCTGTACCACTGTTTTGGAAATTGTGTCTCTGTCAAAGATACCATGCAAATAGGTGCCGTAAACGTTTTTCTCATGGACCAGAGGCTGGTCTCCCTCGGTAAGCCCCATATGGATTTCGTACGCGTCGTACTCCCTGCCGGAAAGCCCGCTGAACATGCCGCCCACCTCAGGCAAATGTCCCTTGACGCGTGTGCGCGTCTTTTGCGGCGCAAAAACGGTTTGCCCCGCAAGCAGGCCAAGCCCTGCCATCTGCCCGCCGTGCTCCACCCCGTGCGGGTCGGATAAGCTCATTCCAAGCATCTGGTATCCGCCGCAAATGCCCAGCACGGGCTTTCCCGCGTCCGCGTGCTTTAGAATGGCGGCCTCGAGTCCGCTTTGACGCAGCCACTCAAGGTCTGCCATGGTGTTTTTGGTTCCGGGCAGGATAATGAGATCCGGATGCTTTAGCTGGGACGCGCTGCCCACGTAACGCACGCCCACTCCGTCGATGTATTCAAGCGGGTTAAAGTCTGTGAAGTTGGAAATGCGCGGCAGGCGAATCACCGCAATATCCACCAGCGCCGCATCCGCGCGGCGGGTGAAGCGATCGGTGAGGCTGTCCTCGTCGTCCACGTCGACCTGTAAATAGGGGATGACTCCTATCACAGGAATGTGCGTGATGTCTTCAAGCTGCGCAAGCCCCGGCGCGAGAATGGAAGCATCTCCGCGGAACTTGTTGATGAGCATCCCCTTCACCATTTCCCGCTCCTGCGGCGTTAAAAGCAGCATCGTGCCCGCAAGGGCGGCAAACACGCCGCCGCGGTCAATGTCGCCTGCGATCAGCACCGGCGATTGGGCGAGCCTCGCCATGCCCATGTTCACAATGTCCTGCTCTTTTAGATTGATCTCAGCGGGGCTTCCCGCGCCCTCGATCACAATGATGTCATATTCGTTTGCAAGGCTTTCATAAGCCTGCATCACATCCGGAATGAGCCGTGTTTTATGCGCAAAATATTCCTTTGCGCTCATATTGCCCTGCACCTCGCCGTTGACAATGACCTGTGAGCCCTGATCGCTGGTGGGCTTTAACAAGATGGGGTTCATGCGCACATCGGGCGCGATTCCGGCTGCCTCTGCCTGCATCACCTGCGCCCTGCCCATTTCAAATCCGTCCTGCGTGATATAGGAGTTAAGCGCCATGTTCTGAGACTTGAACGGCGCGACCTTGTAGCCGTCCTGACGGAAGATCCGGCACAATCCCGCAGCCAAAAAACTTTTGCCCGCGTTTGAGGTGGTGCCTTGTATCATAATCGATTTTGCCATCAGTTTTCTCCGACCGACGGCGATTTTGCCTCAGCAATTTTTTCCAGGCATTCCACAAGATATTCGTTTTCCTTCATGGTTCTGACCGCAATGCGGAAGAAATGCTCGTTCAGTCCGCGGTAGTTGCTGCACCGGCGGATCAAAATCCCATAATCCGCAAGCTTTTTATCCAGCTTATGATCCTCAGAGCCGATCAGGATGAAGTTTACCTTGGAGGGGAACACAATATATCCAAGCGCGCTAAGCTCGCGCGTGAGATATGCTCTGTTTGCTGAAACAAGCTGCTTGGTAAGTTTGACGTGTTTGCGCGCGCCGAGCGCCGCGATACCGCATTTGCTTGCGACGATAGAGACGTTCCACGGCTGGCCGATCCGGCGTATCCTGTCAAGTATTTCCTTGTTTTTGCACAGCAGGTATCCAAGGCGTATGCCCGCCATCGCGTAAATCTTGGTAAATGCCTTCAGCACAATCAGGTTCTCGTATTCGGAAATATATTCTGTCGCGGAATATTTGTTTTCGCGCTCCAAAAATCCGATGAAGCACTCGTCCACCACGAGAATCGTTCCGCATGTTAGGCAGCGCTGCGCAATTTCCAGAATCAGCTCCTTTTCTATGGGAACGCCTGTGGGATTGTTGGGGTTGCACAAAAAAAGCATGCCAAGCCCGGGCTTGATTGCGTCTAAGATATCGTCGGTCAGTTCAAACCGGTTGTCCACCGAAAGCTCGTAATAGGATATGTTGCAGTCCACCGTTTCAAGCGCCGCCTCATATTCGGAAAACGTAGGAGCGGTGAGCAGGGCGGTTTTGGGCTTTATTCCTTGCACGACCCTGTAAATCAGCTCTGCCGCGCCGTTTCCGCAAAAAATAGACGAAGCCGGAATGTGCTCAGATTTCGCGATTGCCGCGCGCAGCTCCCTGCACAGCGGGTCAGGGTAGTGTTCGTAGGCGCTGATGTTTTGCGTGAGCGCGTCAATCACCTCCTGCGGCATGCCCGCGGGATTGATGTTTGCCGAAAAATCGAGCAGCTGTTGTGCATATTTCATTTTGCGGGGGGAGTAAATATCCCCGCCATGACCCAAATGATTTTTTTGTCGTGAATCCATTTTCATTTCCTCTTATATGATTATGATGGCAAAGAAGCGGACTGATGCAAACAAAAGGATGGATAGGATCGCAGTCGCGTACATGAGCCTGTTCACTTGCCGGATGTCGTTTATTTCTATCGTTCTGTTAGAATCGCCAATCGTTTTCTTTTTGACCAGCCTGCCAAAATAATAGGCGTCGCCCGCAAGCTGGATGTTGAGCGCGCCCGCCGCCACAGCCTCTGTTTTGGCGCTGTTGGGGCTTGCGTGGTTATGCTTGTCGCGCCTGTATATTTTGATCGCGTTTTTTACATCAAGCCCTGTAAAAAAGCTGGCGGCGATCATGAGCCATGCGCTGAGCACCGCTGGAATCCAGTTTACCACATCATCGGCCCTTGCTGCAAATTTTCCAAACTGCAAATAGGTCTCGTTTTTGTAGCCAATCATGGAATCGAGTGTGTTTACTGCCTTATACAGAAATCCGAGAGGCGCGCCGCCGATGACCATAAAAAGCATGGGGGCGATGACGCCGTCTGAAGTGTTTTCCGCAACGGTTTCCACCGCGGCTTTGGTGATCTGCTGTTCATTTAGGTTTTGCGTATCCCGTCCCACGATCCACGAAAGGTACTTGCGCGCGTCTAAAAGATCGCCCTGCGCAAGCGCACTAAATACCCGCATACTTTCCGTTTTCAGGCTCTTGGTGGCAAAAATCTGATAGCAGAATATGGTTTCCACAGCAATCTTCACGTAGATATTCCACAAAGAGAGCAGCCACAGAATGGCAAACGGGACAAGGAATGAAACGGCAGCCACAAAAATCGTGAGCAGCGTTCCGCCGAGGAACAAGCGGTTTGGAAGCAAACGGCGCATCGCTTTTTCACCGGATGAAATCAGCTTGCCAATGAGCCGTACAGGATGGGGAAGTTTTTGCGGGTCGCCGATCATAAGATCAAGGACAAACCCTGCCGCAAGTGCGATCAATAGTTCCATAACGCTCCCGTCCTGCTCATGCGAGTCCACCCAAAGCGGCAGCCGCGAGCACCACAAGCTCAGTGATACACAAGGAAAAACCGGCAAGGTCGCCTGTCAGTCCGCCAAACTGTTTGTAGCACATGCGGCGGAATAAGAAAAACCATACGAGGGCGCAAACGGCGGCAATGCCTCCGACAAGCGGAGAAACCAAAATCATGCAGGCCGAGGCCAGAATAATCAATACGATGCTAACCACTTTCACGGTCTTTTTATCCGCGTCGTGGGAAAAGGCGTGCGCAAGGCCGGTATCCCTCGCAAGCCGGAAAGAAACAATCGCAAGCGCGCTGTATGCGCGGGAAAGCACATAACCGGGCGCAAGGAGAAGCACAAAGTCAGGCCGCTTAAAAAATTGTACGCCCAGCCCGAATGAAAGCAGAAAATATGCCACGCAGAGGATTACGCCGAACGCGCCTACATGCGAATCCTTTAATATTTCAAGCTTACGCTCCATCGGCTGATGAGAATTAAGCGCGTCGCCCGTGTCAATCAGCCCGTCAAGATGAATGCCGCCGGACAGCAAAACAGGCAGCAAAATAAGCACCGCCGCGCCAAGCATGGGAGTGATTCCCCAAAAACCGCATAAAAAAACCCACAGCCACAAAAACAGCCCGATGATGATTCCCACAACAGGGAAAAAACACATGGCATATTTCATGGTGTGCTTGTTCCATTCAAGCTGCGGCATGGGAAACGCCGAATACATGGAAAACGCGGTCAAAAATCCGCTCAGCACTGTTTTCAAAGGTGAAGTCCTTTCTTTTGGATTGCCTGTTTAAGGCCTGCAAGGGGGGAGGGTGTGCGGATTAGTGGTCGTGGTACCAATCCTCAGTCCTCCCGCTCCTAAGCGGCCTATATCTACACCCGTGCGGGTTTCGCGCGGGGGAAGACCTGTTTGATCGCTTTTGCCGCCTGCAAATTTGGCGTGGGCGGCAGAAAGCCGGAGCGCTTTTATCTCGCTGTGAATTGAGAGCAGCGCGCAAGAAACCTGTGCGCAAGCATGGGGTTTCCCGCAAGGTGAAAATGCGGATATCCCGCGAATATTGTATCATCCGCGTGGATACATTGCCAGCTTTTTTCACGTTTTTTCGCAATCATGTCCTGCCCGCCTCCGTCGCTGTCCGAATAATGGAATTCGTGCGCGCGCATGGTTTCGCCCGCTTTGCAGAGAAGATTATCCTGTTTTGCGGTAAGCGTCAGATATCCAAAGCGGGAAAGCCTTTGCGTCATATGGCTGCTTCCTTTCAGCGCGCCCGCCATGGGATAGGTATTCCCCAGGCGATCAGAAAGGCGCTCGAGCAGGTATAAAAACCCGCCGCATTCCGCGATTGTGGGAAGCCCGTGCTGCACGGCGGTTTTTATGCTGTTTCGCATGGAGCTGTTTGCGGCAAGCGCGCCCGCGTATTCCTCAGGATAGCCCCCGCATAAAATCAATCCGTTTACGTCCGGCGGCAATTTATGATCTGCAAGGGGCGAAAAAAAGACAAGATCCGCGCCCAGCGTTTTGAGCAAATCCAGATTGTCCTGATATTGAAAGCAGAATGCTTGGTCTTTTGCGACGGCAAGCTTCACGCCGCTATGGGAGGGGAGCTCCGCCCACAAATCGGTATAGGAGAGCGGATGCGCCTTTTTTCCAAGCGCGAGCAGCCCGTCAAGGTCTATCGACTCTTCGGCGGTTTGCGCCAGAAGCGCAAGTTTTTCCTTAAGCCCCTGCACTTCCGCGGCAGTCACAAGCCCCAAATGCCGGCTTTCCAGCGCGGCCTCCTTTACCTGTGGGAAAAAGCCGTATGCCGCAACCCCCAGCGTTTTGAGCAGGTTGCGATAAGCAGGATACATACCCGCGCCGCACCCGTTGAGGATGACCCCGCAAAGGTTGTTTTTGCGGAATTTGAGAAAACCCTCTACCACTGCGCCCAGCGAAAGAGCCATGCCCCGCACGTTGATAATGAGGATTTCAGGCGTATCCGTCGCAAGCGCAAGCTGGTTTGAAGAGCATTCGTCAGAATCAAACGACGATCCGTCATACATGCCCATCACACCCTCGATCACTGAAAAGTCCGCAGTTGCCGCGTTTTTGGCAAGCAGAAAACGCACGGTTTGATCTCCACACAAAAAAAGATCGAGGTTAAAAGACGGCGCGCCGATCACCTCCCTGTGAAACATGGGGTCAATGTAATCCGGCCCGCATTTAAAGCCGGAGGCAGCAAGCCCGCGGTTTTTAAGCGCCTGCAAAATGGCGCAGGTAATCGTCGTTTTGCCCGCGCCGCTGCCCGTTCCCACAAGCATCACGCGGGGGATATTCCGTTCACTCATGCCTTTGCCCGCCCATCAAATAGACTGGATTTTGCGCCTGCATCAGGCGATAGCCTCCGAGCGGCTGCGCCTGAGAGACGTTGAGGCACAAAACGTCAGGCGTCATGCCGTATTGCGCAAAACAGTCGGTTGCCTCTGTGAGCGTTTCCAGCGTCGCCGCTGTCAGTAAAATTTTTGCGGATGGGTTTTTCCCTAAAACCGCCTCAAAAATGGAATTGAGGTTTCCGCCGCTCCCGCCGATAAAAACCTTGTCCGGCGCGGGAAGCTTGAGCAGCGCGTCCGGCGCTTTTCCCTGCACGGCGACGATGTTGTACGCGCCCAGCTTTTGGCGGTTTTCCATCAGCAGCGAAAACGCGTCCTCCTTTTGTTCCACGGCATAGACGAAGCTCTCATACGCCCTGCACGCCATGGCGCAGGATACGGAGCCTGTGCCCGCGCCAATATCCCATACCACGTCTGCGGGCAGAATATTGAGCGTTGCAAGGCAAAGGTTTCTCACCGATTCTTTTGTCATGGGAATTTTAGGGCCACGCGTAAAGCTTTCGTCGCGCAAAAAAACATGGCGGTCCGCAAAATCCGGATGCTCAATCAACAGCACGGTCAGGTCGGAAAACCGTTCGTTTTGCAATTCTTCCGCGGTTCCGCATAAAATCCGTTCGTTTTCCGAAGACAGGTTTTCGCCCGCGGTGACGCGCACCTTGCCAAGTCCGCTTAAGGCAAACTCGCGCAGTACATCGTGCGCCTTTTGCACGCCGCCTGTCAGCACGAACACCAGCCTGTGATAGCAGACAAACGGAAGCGCGGACGCATCCCTGCCGTGCACGCTCACTGTCTTGATTCCCTCGTAAGCGATTCCCAGCTTTGCACACAAATACTGCAAACTGCTGATTCCATTCAAAAACCGCAGCCCGCAGTCCGGAAGGCTTTTTTGCAGAATCGAGGAAATACTGTAAAACCCCACGTCCCCGGAGGCAAGAATGGCGATTTTCGCACCGTCCGGCTGGGATAAAACCACGTTTTCGATCTCGGAAAGCGTCACGCACACGCAGTTTTTGTGCAGGTTTTTGAAGAGCTCGAATAAACGTCCTGTCGCAACGACAAGATCGCAGCGTTCGATTTCCTGTTTTGCTTTTCCGGTCAGCAGGCTTACGTCTCCCGGGCCTGCGCCGATCACAATCACCTGTTTCATCTTACTATCCCGCAATGCGCTCCGCCAAAACCTGGGCGATGCGCGGGTCCTCGCCCAGCGTTTTGCCCAGCGTCACCTTCACGCCCTCGTTCTTTTTTAAAAATTCTTCGATTTCCTCCGGAATATCCTTGCGGATGTGTACGCCGCTGAACAGAAAATAGGGAACGATTTTAATTTCGTCCGCTCCCTGCTCCATCAGCTTTGAAAGCCCGCCTGAGATGTTTGGTTTTCCAAACTCCATGTAGGCGATTTCCACAGGAAAGTCAATTTCTTTCGTCGCCATCTCCACGATTGCGCGGAATGTTTCCTCCGTCTGTTTTTCGCGGCTGCCATGCGCCAGTATCAATGCTCCGTTCATGCTGTTTCCTCCTTGAAAAAGTCTTCTGCCGCTGTTATGGTGCGGTCAATATCCTCCTGCGTATGCGCGCCGCTCACAAACATCGCCTCAAACTGCGAGGGCGCGATATAAATGTCGCTTTCCAGCATATGCGTAAAATAAGCCGCGTACCGTTTTGTGTCACTCGTTTTTGCGCTTTCGTAATCGTGCACGTCATTGCTGGTGAAAAAGGCGCACAGCAGCGAACCGACCTGATTTACCGTGCAGCCAGAAGCGCTGCGCAGCCCGTCTGCGAGTCGCAGCGCAAGCGCGTTGATATGCTCATAAATGTGCGGATTTTCCTTAAGCTGCGTAAGGGCGCACAGCCCCGCCGCCATTGCCACCGGATTGCCGGAAAGCGTGCCCGCCTGATAGACGTTGCCCACGGGCGCAACACACTCCATCACTTCGCGTCTGCCGCCGTAAGCGCCCACCGGCATACCGCCGCCGATAATTTTTCCATAGGTCACAAGGTCTGCCTGTACGCCGAAATACTCCATCGCCCCGCCCGGCGCGAGCCGGAAACCGGTGATCACCTCGTCAAAAATCAGCAGGGCGTTGTGTTTGTCGCATAAGGCGCGCAGACCGGATAAAAATCCGTCCGCAGGAGGAACGACGCCCATGTTTGCCGCCACGGGCTCCACGATCACAGCGGCAATCTGCCCCTCGTTGCGATCAAAAAGCTGTTTAACGCTGCTTAAATTGTTGTAGTCCGCAAGCAGCGTATCCTTTGCCGCTCCCTGTGTCACGCCGCCGCTGTCCGGACGGCCCGCTGTCAGTACGCCCGAACCCGCCGCGGCGAGCAGGCTGTCCGAGTGCCCGTGATAGCAGCCGGAAAATTTGATGATCTTTTCCCGTCCGGTATATCCGCGCGCAACGCGAAGCGCGCTCATCACGGCCTCTGTGCCGCTGCTCACCATGCGCACCATCTCAAGCGGGCCTACCATGCTCACAATCAGCTCTGCCATTTCCACCTCGAGCTCGGTGGCCGCGCCAAAGCTGAGGCCGCAGGAGGCAGTCTGCATCACCGCGTCCAGAATTTCCTGATTGTTGTGTCCCAGAATCATCGGCCCCCATGAGCCGACATAATCGAGATAGTTGTTGCCGTCCACATCCACCATTGCCGCGCCGTACGCGCCCGCAATAAAACGCGGCGATCCGCCCACCGCTGCAAATGCGCGCACAGGGCTGTTGACCCCGCCGGGGATCACCCTTTTCGCGCGCTCAAATAATTCTTCCGATTTTGTCATCAGCCGATCTCTCCTTTTTTGATTGCCAGCGCAAGCTCATTCGCGTAATAGGTAATTAAAATATCCGCGCCCGCGCGGAACATGGAAACCGCGCTTTCACACATCACGCCATATTCGTCGATGAGTCCGGCCTTTGCCGCCGCCTTGATCATCGCGTATTCCCCGCTGACGCTGTAGGTTGCCACCGGCAGGCTGGTGTTTTCAGAGACGAGCCTGATCACGTCAAGGTAGGAAAGTGCAGGCTTCACCATGAGGATATCCGCGCCCTCGCACTCGTCCGTGAGCGCTTCTTTGAGACCCTCCTTTGCGTTGTGGTAATCCATCTGATAGCTCTTGCGGTCTCCAAAGCTGGGCGCGCTGCCCGCCGCGTCGCGGAAAGGGCCATAAAAAGAGGAAGCGTATTTTGCCGCGTAGGACATGATCGGCACATCCAGAAAACCGCTTTCATCGAGCGCGCAGCGCATTGCGTCCACCCGCCCGTCCATCATGTCGGAGGGGGCGACCATATCCGCGCCCGCCTGCGCGTGAGAAACGGCGATCTGCGCCAAATAGGGCAGGGTCTTGTCATTGTCCACCGTCTGTCCGTTCAGAATGCCGCAATGCCCGTGCGAGGTATATTCGCACATACACACGTCGGTGATGAGATAAACCTCGTCGCCGAACCGGTCACGCACGGCTTGCAGCGCGCGCTGCACAATGCCCTCCTGCGCATAGGCCTGCGAGCCGCACTCGTCCTTTCGGTCGGGCAGCCCGAACAGGATAAACTTGTTTACGCCCGCCTCGAGACTCTTGTCAATGCCCTCGCAAATGCGGTCAACGCTGTAGTGGTATTGCCCCTCGAGCGAGGGAATTTCCGACTTGATATTGCTTCCGTCCTTTGCAAACAGCGGCAAAATCAGCGAGGAGGCAGATAGCCTCGTTTCCCTGCATAATCCCCTGATGTGCCTGCTTGCGCGCAGTCTGCGCGGTCTTTCTATCATGATCATAACTCCTTAACCTGCTGTGTTTTCTATTTTATGGCTTTCGTCTCTCTATGAGTGAAATCATATGACAGATTCCTCGCTGTCACAATTCCAAAATACGTTCCACCATGGAATCGATGGTCGCCTCTTTTGCAATAACAGGCTCAAATCCGTGTCTGCGCGCCGCCTGCGCAGTTTTCTCGCCGATGCACACGGCGGGTATGCGGCAAAAGCTTTGCGGATTGCTGACTGCCTCCATAAAGCCCTCCACGCAGCTCGCGCTGGTGAAAGTAAGCAGGTCAAAATCCGCTGCCGAAATCCCGCTGATTTTCTCGTATCTTGTTTCATAGACGCTGATTTCATCAAAGCAAATATTGTTTTCTGATAAAATATTGGTCAGCTCCGGCGCGCTTTTCTGCGCGCGCAGCAGCAATAGTTTATCCTCTGCCGTAAGATGCTCCAATAATTCCATGCCGAGGGTTTCTCCGCTGAATACGGACGGAATAAAGTCCGGTTTCAAGCCGTAAGGCAGGAGGGCGTTGCCTGTCTCCCTGCCAATGACAGCAATCCGTTTGCCCGCAATCGCCCGCGCGTCCGAATGCTCAAACAAGCGGTCAAAATAGGCGTGAACGCCCGCCGCGCTGGTAAACACAAGCATGGAATAGGGCTGCAAATTTGGCAGCACAAACGCAAGAGGTGTTGTGCGAATGGCGGCAAACGCCTGCACACACGCGCCCAGCTCACGCAGTTTTGAAGAAAGCCTGTGGGAAGTCTCCTTAGGACGCGTGACCAAAATGCGCTTTCCTTTGAGCGGAAGCATGGAAAACCAGTCAAATTGATCCGAAAGGGAGCATACCCGCCCCACGATGATGAGCGCGGGCGACTGAATGGCGTTTTCACGCACCGCGTCTGTAATCCGTTCCAGTGTAGCGAGAAATTTGCGCTGAGCGGGCAGCGTGCCGTTTTCCACCACCGCGCAGGGCATTTGAGCGTCCATGCCCGCCGCGAGCAGCCCTTGCGAGATTTCACCGACATTTGCCACGGACATCATAAAAATTAAAGTACCATCAAGCGCTGCGAGGGAAGCGTAATCTAAATCGAGTGCGCCGTCCTTTTTTTTGTGACCGGTGATCAGGTGCACGGACGAGCAGAAATCGCGGTGCGTCACGGGAATGCCCGCATAGGTTGCCGCGGCAATCGCGGAAGTGACGCCGGGCACCACCTCAAATTCGATGTTGTTTTGAAAGAGCAGCTCCAGTTCCTCGCCGCCGCGCCCGAACACAAAGCTGTCTCCGCCCTTTAAACGGATTACGTCAACGCCCTCGCGCGCTTTTTGAAGAAGGATTTGGTTGATCTCGTGCTGGGGAACAGGATGGTTTCCCGCATATTTCCCCACATCAATCAGCTGCGCGCCGGACGGAATCAGCTCCAGAATTTCTTTGCCCACAAGCCGGTCATACACCACAACCTGAGCCTGCTCAAGTAAATTTTTAGCTTTTACGGTCAGCAGCCCCGCGTCTCCCGGGCCTGCGCCAATGAGGTATACTTTCCCTGTTTTGGTCATGGTCTTTCTCCGATCATCTGAAGCGCCAGCTGTTTTCCCAGCGTTTCACCGTCTTTTTTATCGCCGGATATCGCGCGGATATCCATGTTTTCCTGTTCGTCCACATAAAGCCCTGTAAGCTTGAGCGTTTGTCCGTCTATGGTTGCGTAAGCCGCGACGGGAGAGCTGCACCCGCCATTAAGTGTGCGTACAAAGCTGCGCTCCGCTTGTGCAATGAGCATGGCGTCCGCATCGTGAAAGCCGCAGAGCAGCCCTGCGTCAAAATCCGCGCGTGCTTGCACCGCCAGAATTCCCTGACCGGCTGCGGGCAGCATTTCATGCGGCTCGAAAACACGGCTGATGCGTCCTTCAAGACCCAGACGCACAAGCCCTGCGCACGCAAGCACGAGGGCGGAATATTCGCCGGAATCGAGCTTTGCAAGCCGTGTTTGCACGTTGCCGCGCACAGGGGCGACCAAGCAGCCCGGAAACAGCCTCCTAAGCTGCAATGTGCGTCGCGCGCTCGAGCATCCGATGGGCTTTGAAAAATCAAGCTCCGAAATTCCCTGCGGGAGCACCAGCGCATCGCGCGGGTCTTCCCGCTTTGAAACCGCCGCAATGGGCAGCAGGGGAGAGGTTTCCATGGGCATATCCTTTAAGCTGTGCACCGTGAGATCAACCTCACCGCTCAAAAGCGCGCGGTCAAGCTCCTTGACAAAAAGACCCTTTCCGCCGATTTTGTCGAGCGTGCGGTCAAGGATGATATCTCCTGTTGTTTTCATGGTCACGAGCGTAAGCTCTGTATGGGGAGATTCCGCTCTGATGGCATCCATCACGATTCCGGACTGGACGACAGCGAGCTTGCTTTCCCTGCTTCCGACTTTAATCATTGAGCGCCTCCCTGATTTTCTTTGCCGTATTGGCAACGGCTTTGTGGTCGTTTCCGTCTCCCGCAATGCCGATCACCGTGTCTTTTGATGTAACCACCGCGGGAAAGAAGAAGGTGCATTCCTCGCGGCAGTCCGCAACGCTCACCGGTATGCCGCGTTTTTGCGCTTCCAGACCGATCATGCGGTTTGCCGCGCGGTCATCTGTCGCCGCCACCGCGAGAGCAGCGCCGTCAAGGTCTGCGGGCAGCGCTCTGCGGGCAACAAAGCAAATCCGCTCGTCCTGCAAAAAGCCGTCCGGAAGCTGCGGCGCGACCACTCGAATGATACAGCTAAACTGCAACAGCGTTTTGATCCTGCGCTGCGCGATGGTTCCCGCGCCTGCAACAAGCACCGTTTTTCCGGAAAGCTCGGTGAAAAGAGGAAAATGCGTTTTGGGCGGGTCTTGCGGTTTTTGCAGAGGAAATTGCTCTGAAAAGAGCGCCAAAATTTCTTCATAAGAGCAGCCCTCTTCCTGCACAGGACGATCGATGAGGATCACCTTAGCGCCCGCGCGCTGCGCTGCTTCAAGCTTTTCTTCGAATCCGCCCGCGCCGCCTGAATTTTTGGTCAGCAGATAAGAGCAGTCATATTGCCTAAGCATTGCCGCGTTCAGCTCGCAGGAAAACGGCCCTTGCATGCAGATCAGGTTTTTGCCGGAAAATCCTAGCGCAAGCGCTTTTTCGATGGATTCCGGCACAGAAAGAATGCGCGCAAACACGCGGGACGCATAGCCTGAAAGCGCAGTGAGCTCCGCAAGCTCTTTGCTGCCGATGGTACACAGCACGTTTCCCTCATGTTCCTTTAAATAGTCGGCAGCCTGCGTCACGCTGCCGCACAGGATCACATCTTCATAGTCTCCTGCGGGGCGGAGCAGCCTGAGATAGGCTGTCTCTTTTGCGGCGCACGCGGCTTTGATATTTTGCGTGACCTGCGCGGCATAGGGGTGCGTCGCATCCACCACGAGCGTATAGCCGTTTTTTTCAAGCAGGGATTCTATATCTGCCGCGTCCATGCGCCCGCAAAAAATCCGCTTCTCCGAACCGTGAAAAAGTGATTTGCCGTATTCCGTGGCAACGGAAACATGCACATCCGCGCCCGCCCTGCAAAGACAGGCAAACAGCTCGCGGCCCTCTGTGGTTCCGGCAAAGATCAAAATTTTACTCGCATCCATCATAATTCTTTATATCCTCTGGGCGTGACAAGTTTTCCGTTCAAAACTTTGGTTTGGCTGTTGCCGATGATCACGGTTGTAAACATATCAACCTCGCGTCCGGAAAGCTCGCCAAGCGTAAGAACCGCGGTTTGCTGCCCCTCCCTGCCAATGTTGCGAACCGTGCCGCACATGGTGGCGGGGGACTGGTAGTTTAAAATCTGCGCGCACGCTTTATTGAGGTAATCGTGCCGCTTTTTGCTGGACGGGTTATACAGGCAGATCACAAAATCCGCGTCCGCCGCGCACGCAAGACGTTTTTCAATTTTTTCCCACGGCGTTAAGAGGTCGCTTAGGCTGATGACCGCAAAATCGTGGATGAGCGGCGCGCCCAGCGCCGCTGCAGCGCTGCAGGCGGCAGTGATGCCCGGTATGATTGTAATCTCGATTTCAGGATGAGCTGCCGCGACCTCGAGCATCACGCCCGCCATGCCGTAAACGCCTGCGTCTCCGCTGCACACCATGGACACCGTTTGCCCCGCAAGGGCGTGGCGCAAGGCGATTTTGCAGCGCTCTACTTCCCGTTTCATGGGAGTGCTTTCTATGATTTTGCCGCGCACGAGCTCACGAACCAGATCGACATAAAGATCGTAGCCCACAATGACCGTACTTTTTGCAAGCGCCGCCTTTGCCTGCTGCGTCATATCGTCTTCTTTTCCGGGCCCGATGCCCACTACATAAATTTTACCCAAACCGTTTCTCCGTATCTGTTTGCTATGTGATTTCGTTGATGCTGCCTGATGCGCCGTGCTTAAACCTGTTTGCAGATGCGCAGCTTGTATTCCGTCCATTTCTGGAAATCGCCATAATATTTTTCGGCGATCTGATCGATTTGATCCAGCTGCTTTTGATGGCTTTCGTCAATCAATTCGCTGCACAGGGAATCAATATCCCTGACCTGCGCAAGCCCGTCCTGCGCAACGGCGGGATCGATGTCGCGCGGCACGGCAAGATCGAGAAACAGCCGGGGGATTTTTTCGCACTGCGCAAGCTTTTCACACTGAATCGTATAGTGGGGACTGCTGGTGGCGCTTACCACTGCGTCAAACGCGGGAAGACGGTGATAGCGCTCCGAATAATCAAAAGCGCTGACCCCCTGCGGGATATCCACCATGCCGTGATGATACTGCCGTTTGGTCATCGCTGTGGCAAAGCCGTTTTGCGCAAGCGTTTGCGCGGTCAGCCTGCCAACCACGCCGTTTCCGATGACGAGTATGCTTCCTGTTCCGATTTCCTGCTTTAGGGCGCACAGCGCGCGCAGGGCAATGGAACGCTCCTCGCCTGAGAATTTCACCTGTGTTTTAATCTTTTTTGCCGCGCTGACGGCGTTGCGGAACAAGACCTCTAACATACTGTCTGTCGCGCCCGCTTTGCGCGCTGCCAGCAGGGAAAGCTTTACCTGCGAAATAATCTGGTCTTCTCCCCAAATTTGGGATTTTGCGCCGCAGGACAGCCTGCACAGGTGCATGAAAACCGCCTGCCCCCTGCGCATCCGGTGCAGTCCGGCGTGAAGGTCAAAATCCGCGCCGATTGCGCCGCACAACAGCGCGAAAGGA
Source organism: uncultured Christensenella sp. (assembly GCA_964592155.1). Classification (GTDB taxonomy): domain Bacteria; phylum Bacillota; class Clostridia; order Christensenellales; family Christensenellaceae; genus Christensenella. The sequence continues at coordinate 10,196 of CAZQDA010000029.1, read as the reverse complement.
TTGGCTTCATATCCATCCGCGCACGAAAGGTAAAGCTCGGTGCGGTTGCAGGTGGAAACAACCACCGCGCCGAAAACGTTATCGTTTGCGGCGAGGGACTGGTATACTTTTTGCTGACACGAGGTTGTCAGCGAAAATTTTTCGCGAATGGGAATCCCTGCAAGGGAATAATCGATTCCCGCCATCCTGATATTCAAAATTCACATCTCCAATTCCGTTGGGCAAGCGCGGCAGTGATGCCGCTTTTCGCCTGTTTGCGCAGAATCAGCCCGCCGCCTGCCGCGGCAGCGGCGCGTTCGCACACATTATCTGTTCCGGTCACCTTTTGCACAAACTCTGACGGCGTGAACTGACCGGATACGCCAGTCAGCTCCTGTGCAGTGTAGGTCAAAAAGGGCAGATCATATTTTTTGCAGAAGTCTGTGATACACTTCTCGCCGCGCTTTAAGTCAATCGACGCGACGGCCTCCACCGCCCACGGCGAAATCTTCGCGTTTTTGAGCGTTTTCAGCAAAAAGGCTTCGAACGCCTGTGGGTCAGTCTCTTTGCGGCACCCCACGCCGATCGTGACGATTCTGGGTACAACGGTGAGCGTGCGTAAAAAAGGCTGCTTTGTATCGTCGAGCGTCACGCATATGCCGCAGGGCAGGGAAGCATGTTCAGAAAGTCCGGCAGGCAAACTGCCAACCCGTTCAAAATCGCTTGCAAGCCCGATCTCTTTGCCCGCAAGCAAGGCGGAGGAAAGGTGCTTGATGTTTTCTGTGCGGGGGATTGCGCATCCCGCCTCCACGGCCCACACGTCCGCCGCCCATACGTTATTTAAATCCGTCGCGGTGGTGATTACCGGCGTTGCCCCAAGCTCCTTTGCGAGTGCGTGCGCGAGCTTGTTCGCGCCCCCGATGTGTCCGGAGAGCAGCGGGATTACAAACCTGCCCTTTTCGTCGATCACCACCACCGCAGGGTCAATGTTTTTCGCGCGGAGCAGCGGGGCGATGAGGCGCACCGCAATGCCTGCCGCGCCCACAAAAACGAGCGCAAAGCGGGAGGAGAAGCAATGGGAAACAAAATCTTTCAGGCTGCCCTGCGCTTTTTCGTACAGGACAAATTCCACTGCCTGAAGCGCCAGAAGCTTTTGCGCTGTTTTTGCCCCGTCCGGCGTAAAGGAGACAAGCCCCACTTTCATTGGGAAGCCTCCCGGAACAGGTGCGTAAAGGACGGGTCGTAAAGCTTTGAGCGCGAGTAGTCGTCTGCCAGAAATCCGCCCACAAAAATGAGCGCCATTTTGTGGATATCGTTTTGCTCTGCCGCCTGCGCAATCTCGCGCACGGTGGTGAGCACCACCTTTTGATCCGGCCACGTTGCTTTGTAGACAATGGCGGCAGGGCTATCGGCCGCATAGCCGCCCTCTATGAGGCGCTCTGAAAGCTCCGTGAGCATGGTGGTGGAAAGAAAAATAACCATGGTGGCGCCGTGCGCCGCAAGCTTTGAGATTTCTTCCTTTTCCGGAACGGGCGTGCGGCCCTCCATGCGCGTGAGGATTACGGTCTGGCTGACGTCCGGCAGTGTAAGCTCTGCGCGCAGCGCCGCCGCCGCGCCGATAAACGAGCTGACCCCCGGCACAACCTCATAGGCAATGCCGCGCGCCTCAAGCGCGTCCATCTGCTCACGAATGGCGCCATAGATGCACGGATCGCCCGTATGCAGGCGCACAACAGTTTTTTCCTCAGAATCCGCGCGCTGCATCACCGCTAGCACCTCTTCAAGGGTCATCTTTGCGCTGTCATGGATGGCGCAGTCTTTTCCGGTGAACGAAAGCAGCTCCGGATTGACAAGGGAGCCTGCGTAAATTACAACATCCGCCTGTGAAAGGCGTTCTTTTCCGCGCACAGTGATGAGGTCTGCCGCGCCCGGCCCCGCGCCCACAAAATAGATCATTTCTTTTTCTCCTTTACCACGATCACGCTGAAATAGCTCGCGTCCGGGCTTACCGTTTCCATCGTCTGATGGATTTTTTCTTCCGGCATCCCGCAGCACTCCACTGCCATTGCGTCTTTTTTCTCCGCGTCTATTGCGTCTTTGACGGCGCGTATGCTTTTGCCTGACTTCATCAGCACCTGCGTGCCGCAAAGGGCAAGCGCGGCGCGCACATCCCCATAGGACGCGGGAATGATGTGGAGCGGCTCGCCGCCCTCACACAAGGGAACATTGAGCGCGGCGGCAGCCGCGCAGAAAGAAGGAACGCCCGCGATCATCTTTGTAACATACCCCATATGCGCAAGCTTGCGGTGCACATACATTGCCGTGGAATAGACGGACGGATCGCCAATGGTGAGGAATGCGACATCCCTGCCCTGATCAAGAAATTTCGCCAGCAGGTCGGCAGCCGCCTGATGATACTGCGCAAGCGCCTCCTGATCGCGCGTCATGGGCAGATCGCAGGAAATGATTTTTTTTCCGTCAAGATAGTCTTTTGCAATGGCAAGCGCGGCGTTTTCCCTGCCGCCGCTTTGAGGGACCGCGATCACCTCGCACGCTTTGATTGTATTGACTGCCGCGAGGGTCATGAGCTGAGGGTCTCCCGGCCCTACGCCCACGCTGTAAAATGTTCCCTTTGTCATAATCGAATCAATGATCCTTTCCGGTCCTGTCTGATATTTTTTTCGCCAGCGTCCGCGCGTCCGGCGTTTCACACAGCACGGTATTTGCATCGCCGAACACAATGAGTTCGACGATGAGTCTGCCCTTTGTGCGCAGGTCGATGTGCTCGCGCATTTTTTCGAGTATAGATGCGTAAACGGCGCGCTCCAGTCCTTGCTCCCGCAAAATGGCGGCTGCCGCGTCTGTAGTGCCGCATTCCATGATTTGCCGGACGGTTTGCGCGCCCGCGCCCGCCATTGCGCTGTGCGCGGCAAGCACCTCCATGCGCGCGTCCGCAATCGAGGAATGTGTATTCATCACGCCCGCGGCGATTTTGAACAGCTTTCCGGCATGGCCGACAAACAGCGCTTCGGAAAATCCGCTGAGCACAAGGTAATCGAGCGTTTCTCCCACAAAGTTTGAGCACTGCACGCCCTGCGTAAGCCAGAGGCCGAGCGCTTCTTTGCAGTAGGCGCTTCCATAATTTCCGGGCGTAATCAGGATGCTTTGCGAATCCCTTGTCTTTGCCTGATCGATCAGCACGTGGATGGTATCTACAAGCGCTTTTTCGCTCATGGGCTCCACAATGCCGGTTGTGCCCAGAATGGAAATTCCCCCTTGAATCCCGAGGCGCGGGTTAAAGGTCTGCTCTGCGACTGTTTTGCCGTCCACTGCGCAAATTTCGATCTCTATCCCACCCTCATAACGGTGGGTTTGACACACGCGCCGCACGTTTTCTTCGATCATTTTTTGGGGAACAGGATTGATCGCGGCCTGTCCGACAGGACATGCAAGCCCCGCCTTTGTGACCACGCCTACGCCCTTGCCGCCCGTGATGCGCACCGCGCTGTGGTCTCCCGCAAACGAGGCTTTCGCAAGAATTTCCATGCCGTTTGTCACGTCGGGGTCGTCGCCCGCGTCCTTTTTGATTCCCGCAATCACGGCTTCCCGTTCAAATGCAATGCTGTACGGCGCAAACACCGCGCTGCTGCCGTCCGGAAGCACAATGCTCACCGTTTGCACACGCTGTCCCGAAAGCAGCGTTTCCGTCGCAACAGCCGCCGCTGCCGCCGCACAACTGCCGGTTGTGAAACCGCTGCGCAGTCTTTTTCCGTTTTTGATCACTTCCGACAATGCCGCCGCCTCCCATCGCCTGCAGAGAAGAAAAAAGTTCCAACACAAATGCGTTGGAACGGTTCATTCATTCACGCATCCCTTTTGGATACGTATCAACGACATTTTCCGGTCCTCGCAGAAAATCTTTGTCAAAAAAATGGGAGGTCTTCTGGCTTTGCGGCATCGTTTGCCGCATTCACAGTAACGGGCTTGCGCGGGAGTTTCACCCGACTTCCCCTCCGACATGCGTCATGCAGTCTTTGTACACTATCCATCATATACGATTGGCATAGTGCTGTCAATGTGTCTTAAGATGCAGGCAGGTACGCCTGAGTACTTATGTGCCCTTAAGCCTGTTTTGCGCTTTTGGTTGCGATAAAATCGATTCCCGTATTGAGTACATTTTTGATGACGATATCGCCCTGCCGGACAGGGGCGCAGAGCGTGATATCGTTTAATTCCCCCACAGCGCGCATCATCATGCTTTTGGGCAGGGGGGCGCTCGTTTTGACGGGCAGGCGGGGCAGGTCCGCTCCTTTGATGCGAACAGTGGAAGTGACCATGCGCACAGGGTTTTTCATTTCATTCGCCACGTAAAGCGTGCCGCGGGCGCATCCCGCGCCTTTCAGGTTTCCTTCGTCGTCCGCAAAAATCCGGCAGCCTTTGGGGCATACAATGCAGGTAAATTCCTTCATGCCAGTTCGCCTCCTTGCAAAAATACTTCAATTTCGTTTCCGGTCAGCAGTTTTTTGGGGATGCGTATTTTTTCCATCTCGCCGGGCACGGCATAGTCCCGCCGGAACCGCGCAATCTGTTTTCCCTCGCTTTTCACAAGGATTTCGATATCCTGATAGACGTCGTTCACGCGGAAGAAAAGCTCCAAAAAGCCGTCGACCTGATTGAGCCGCGCGCGCTGCGGAAGAATGTAGTTAAGCCCGCGCCCCGCATAAATATCAAAATAAGGCGAGCCATCCTCTGATGGATGAGCCGCATACGCCGCTGCTGCCGCGCCCGCGCGGATGCTCTCCATGGTGACAAAATCCACAAGGTCATGCACCTGCGCAACGTTGCCGCAGGCGAAAATGCCAGGAATGCTTGTTTCCATATTCTCATAGACAATCGGCCCTTTGGTGCGCTGGTCGATTTCAATGCCCGCGTCCTTGGAAAGCTCGTTTTCAGGAATCAGCCCCACGGACAGCAGGATGGTATCGCACGCGATCTCTTTTTCGGTGCCGGGGATGGGTTTGCGGTCTTTATCCACCCGCGCGATGACAGCGCTTTGCACACGGTGCTTTCCTTTGATTTCGACGATTGTGCTGGAAAGATAGAGCGGGATTTCGAAATCGTCCAGACACTGCACGATATTACGCCGAAGTCCGGCGGAATAGGGCATTAGCTCTACGCAAGCCATGACCTGCGCGCCCTCGAGCACCATCCTGCGCGCCATGATAAGGCCGATATCCCCCGAGCCTAAAATCAGCACTTTTTTGCCGACCATGCAGCCTTCCATATTGACATAACGCTGGGCGGTGCCGGCGGTAAAAATGCCCGCAGGACGGGTGCCCGGAATGCCCAGCGCGCCTCTGGGGCGTTCGCGGCAGCCCATGGCAAGCACGATTGCGCCCGCATCAATTTCAAGAACGCCTTCGGTTGCGTTTACTGCCGTGATATGCTTTTCTGGCGTGATGCCAAGCACCATTGTATTGAGCTTTAATTCCGCATCCGTCTTAAGGAGCAGGTCGGAAAAACGCTCCGCATATTCCGGTCCGGTGAGCTCTTCCTTAAAGTAATGAAGCCCGAATCCGTTATGGATGCACTGGTTCAAAATGCCGCCCGCTTCAAAATCACGTTCCAGCAGAACGACCTTTTTTGCTCCGCGTTTTTTTGCTTCGATTGCGGCTGCAAGCCCCGCAGGGCCCGCGCCGATGACTGCAACATCGTATTTCATCATTTTAATCCTCTTTTGTTTCGCCGGTGACGATATAGCTTCCCTGCGTATCCTGCAAAATATCCTGCATGGCAAGACCCAGTGTGCGCGACATGATGTCGTGGATGCGCGGCTCGCAGAATCCGCCCTGACAGCGTCCCATGCCGGCAGCACAGCGGCGCTTGATGCCGTCTATGCTCGTGGGATGCACCGGACGGCGCAGGATATCCACAATTTCTCCCTCTGTGATGGTCTGGCAGCGGCACACAACCGTGCCGTAAGCCGGATTTTGTTTGATCAGGGCGGCGCGCTCTTCGCTGGACAGTTTATGAAAGTGAACCACATGCCGCTCATCGATAAACTCGGTTTTTTGGTGCAATGCAAGTCCGCAGTTTTCAAGAATACAAACGAGGTCTTCCGCAATGGCAGGGGCGGAAGAAAGCCCCGGCGACTTGATGCCCGCCGCGTTGATAAAATTCTTGACCGCAGATTCCTCAACAACAAAATCATTTCCCGCAACCGCGCGCAGTCCCGCAAAATTGCGGATGTTCTGACTGAAATCAATCGTGGGAACCGACTTCACAGCCATCTCGCGCACAAAGGCGAGATCATCCGCGTGCGTCGACGTATCGTCGCGCTCGTTTGCGGTTTTGCTGTCAGGCCCCGCAAACAGATTGCCATGCACTGTGGGGGCGACCACAACGCCCTTGCCCGCCTTGGTGGGGCATTGAAACACCACGGTGGACACAATGTCTCCCATCGTTTTATCAAATAAAAAATATTCCCCGCGCACAGGCGTGACGCAAAGCCCTGTGCCGCCCGCCATTTCATAGACTTTATCCGCGTAAAGCCCTGCGGCGTTGATGACGTATCTGGCGAAGAAATGACCCTGCGTGGTCTTTATGTCAAACAGTCCGTCCTTCTTGGCAATGCGCAGTACGCCGTGGTCAAGAAAGCAATCCACGCCGTTTGTAACCGCGGTTTCAATGAGCGCGGCGGTATATTCCCACGGGCTGATGATCGCGCCGGTGGGCGCCCAGAGAGCGCATACAACCTTTTGCGAAAGGTTGGGCTCACGAGCAAGAACGGTCTCTTTGGAAAGGATTTCCACGGGAACGCCGTTTTTGACTCCATTCTCGTAAAGCAGCTCGATTTCGCGTTTTTCCTCTTCCGAAAAGGCAAGCACGAGCGAACCTGTTTTGCAAAAGGGAATATCCAGTTTTTCCGCAAGCTCATGGGCTAAAAGGTTGCCCCGCGCGTTGTATTTTGCCATGAGCGTGCCCGGCTGCGGATCAAAACCCGCGTGGATGATGGCGCTGTTTGCTTTGGTGGAGCCGCACGCAATATCGTTTTCCTTTTCGAGGAGCGCAGTTTTAAAGTCGTATTTGGAGCATTCATAGGCTGCGGCGCAGCCGGTGATGCCCCCGCCGATGATAATTACGTCATAATGGTTGTTCATGGGGTATCCTTTCTGTCTCAGAGCTGTTCCCTTTCAGGGACTGTGGCGAACGGTTTTTCCTGACCGGTGGTCATGGTGCGGTTAAGCGCGAGATACCAGTTATTGGCCAGCGTATCGCGCCTTTCCTGTGGCATGGCGGGGGAAAATCGCTGGTCAAGCGTCCACTGATTGGAAATTTCGTCCATCGTTTCCCACACGCCGGTCGCGAGGCCCGCGAGGTAAGTCGCGCCGAGGGCGGTCGTCTCGCGCACGCGCGGACGCAGGACGGGCTTATTTGTAATATCTGACTGAAACTGCATGAGGAAATTATTTGCGCTTGCACCACCATCTACCTTCAGGCTGCCAAGCTCGATGCTGGTATCGTTCTGCATGGCGAGAAGCACGTCGCGCGTCTGATAGGCGATGGATTCGAGCGCCGCGCGGATGATGTGCTCCGCCGTGGATCCGCGCGTAAGGCCGGTGATCGTACCCCGCGCATACATATCCCAGTAGGGTGCGCCAAGGCCGGTGAATGCGGGTACAAGATAGACCCCGCCGTTGTCAGAAACCTTTTGCGCAAAATATTCGCTGTCCGCGCTGCTTGCGATCAGGCGCATCTCATCGCGCAGCCACTGAATGACCGCGCCGCCCATAAAAATACTTCCTTCAATTGCGTATTGCAACATTCCCTTGGGTGTGGCGGCAAGGGTAGTGAGCAGTCCGTTTTTGCTGCAGCAAAAACGCTCGCCCGTATTCATCAGCAAAAAGCAGCCCGTGCCATAGGTGTTTTTTGCCTGCCCGGGTTTGAAGCATGCCTGGCCAAACAGCGCCGCCTGCTGGTCGCCCGCGATGCCCGCAATCGGGACGGACGATCCGAAAAGATCGGCATAGCCATAGATTTCGCTGGAGCTTTTTACCTCTGGCAGCATACATGCGGGGATATCCAGTTCTTTTAATATGGTATCGTCCCATTTGAGCGTTTTGATGTTGAACATCATGGTACGCGAGGCGTTGGTGTAGTCTGTGACGTGTACCTTTCCCCTGGTGAGGTTCCACAGCAGCCAGGTATCCACCGTGCCAAACAACAGCTTGCCGTTTTGCGCGCGTGTGCGCGCGCCGTCCACATTGTCAAGAATCCATTTCAGCTTGGTTGCTGAAAAATACGCGTCGATTAAGAGCCCTGTATTTTCGCGGATGTAGTCTTCCAAACCGTCAATTTTGAGTTGTTCGCAGATTTGGGCCGTGCGCCTGCATTGCCACACAATGGCGTTATAAACAGGCTTTCCTGTGGATTTTTCCCACACGATGGTTGTTTCGCGCTGGTTGGTGACACCGATTGCCGCGATTTGCTCAGGGGAAACATCCGAAAAATCGAGCGCTTCCTTGAGTACGCCATACTGGGAAGAATAGATTTCCATCGGATCGTGCTCCACCCAGCCGGAATAAGGAAAATATTGGGTGAATTCCTTTTGTTTGGCACAGATAATATTTTGGTCCTTATCAAAGAGGATACACCGGGAGCTGGTTGTGCCCTGATCGAGCGCAGCGATATATTTTTTCATGGACGCACCTGCTTTCTTTGCTTTGCTGATGAGCAGATAAGATTGCTTTTATTATATCATGTATCCTCAAAATTTGTAAAAAAATACTGTTCCGCGAAAGGAACAGTATTCTGGATAGAAATCCCTGGTTATACCGGTTTTAAATTCAGCTTCTCCAAAAGCAGGATATCCACGAGCTGCTCTGCATTGCCATCAATGGCAAGGTTTCCTTTATTGATCAGCGTGACAATGCCTTCCAGAATCGTGGCAATGAGAAGGGAGAGCACAGTCTCTTCTTCCGGCGGCACGCCGTAGGCCGCCATAAAATCCTGCAAAAGCGGGGTATAGTGCCTTAAAAACTGGCGCATCACATTATTTTCATGATCCGCCTGCCAGGCGGTGTGTGAGCCGGGGCTTATGTGAAGCAAATAATGGTAGGAAGGATATTCCAGCATAAAAAGCACATAGGCTTTACTCACGGAAATAAAAGCATGCTGCTGCGGATGCTCTGCGATATATGCTCCTATATAAGGGTAGAGCTGGTCTAAGATGTAGGGATAGGTGGCAAAAATAAGAGCCTGCTTATCCTCAAAGTGCTTATAGACCGACGCATGGGTGACTCCGCATTCGGCGGCAATTTTGCGCAATGAAATTTTTTCAGGGCCAAATTCCTCGATGTGCCGGATGGTTGTTTCGATCAGGCAGTGCTTGAGGCTTTTTTGCTTTTTCCTTTTTGGCATGTAAGGCTCCTTTAAAATGATAAAAAAACTATTGCAGTACTCGCTTGAATACATAGACCAGAATCATCCTTGTCAATTGCTCCGGACTCATGCCGGCGGGCAGCAGATCGTCGTGAATGATGTTTGGAAATCCGTTGACCAGAACAAGCATAAGAAGTTGATCAAAGCTTGCCTCAAGCTCGGATTCCTGATCGCTCTGCGCAAACGGGCGCATTTGGGAAACATACTGAAGCTTTTCTTCCGTGGTGAGCGCATGGAAGCCTTCATAGGCTATAGGAAGATTTTCCATCTGAACCAATGTTTTCAGGCTCGGCCATCCGGAAAACTGCATTTCACAAAACCGTTCCTCTCCATGCAATGCGACATGGAAAGAGGGCTTTTTGGGAACGGCGCTGAGGCTTTCTAAATAGTAAGGATATTTTTCGTGGACATAGCGATAGGTGAATACCAGTTTTTCGAATTTGTCAAAAAAGCTGACAGAGGGTTGTAAAACAATCTCCATGGTATAGGTCGCCATATCATTCAATACGCGCTCGTTGATTGCGGCAATCAACTCCGCTTTGTTTTTAAAATGGTTATAGATCGCATGCGGCGTTACCTTACAAAGAGAGGCAATTTTGCGCATCGTAAGCTCGCGGGGACTGTGATCCTTCAAAAATTGAATCCCCGCCGTGATTAATTCATCCCGTAGCGACCTTTTTTTTGTGCTTTTTTTCTCCAATATGTTCTCCATTTTCCATATTATACTATAATTTATTTCAAGATACAATGCAAAGAATGGCTTGGGAGCTTGTTTT
>CAZQDA010000028.1:0-28849 GCA_964592155.1 uncultured Christensenella sp. | reverse complement strand
GAAGAAAACCCATCATACCGGAAGCACAAAGCAGTGTCATAAGCGGGATTAGCGGCAGCTATACGGTAGGAGATACCATAACCTTTACAGCGACAGGAAGCGGAATGGATAACACTGCGCCGCTGGAAGGAGATACAAGGTGGAAACCCGTTTCGTGGAAATGTAATCCGGAGGGCATGTTTGCAGAGGGAAACTATTCGGCAAGCTTTGTGTTGGATACGGCGGGCAATTATGAGCTGGCGGTGACCTTTGAAGAAGAAGCGTATGATGGCACAGGCTTTGCAGCCACAGGCAGCACATACACAGGAAAAACCCCTATAGCAGTAAATGAAGGATACGTACAGCCGCCACCCGAAGAACCACCTGCCGAACAGCCGGTAGAAGAACCTAAAGTAAAAAAAGCGGCAGCGACGAGTGACAATGCTCCGATTTTCACCTATTCCTTGCTTGCCTTGTTCTCAACAGCAATATTGGCGGCAGCGATGGTAAAAAAGAAAAAATCGGAATAGGGAACCAATTGATAACAAAACCCAAAAGCAATAAAGGGCTTTTGGGTTTTTTGTCTGTTTTATAAGCCTGGGGATGATTCTCTGATCAATGAATCATGTGCTTGTGAACAGCGCGCCGCCCGCTGGCAGGTTACGTGGGTTCTGCTTGCTCGGCTGCCATGATAAGGTCGAGATTTTTAAGCTCGATTTCGCTTAGCTCGTCGTTTTCCACTTTGTGTTTGGAAAGGCTGTTATACCAGCCGTATTGCGAATAATGATTTTGATAAACTTCTTTTGTGAACGCGTTTCCGTGGCGGGCATATATTTCGTTGCGCGCAAATCCAAGCAGGTCAAGCCTGCTGTATCCGTCCTGCGGATTCAAGGCGCTAAGGTCTTGCGCTGTGAGCAGTTTGGTATCGCTGCCCGGAAAGAGAAAGCCGTTTTCATCGAAAGCTGTACTGTTTTGAGCAGGGGCGGGCGATTCCTCCGCAGGCCGCGCCTTGACGGGCGTGATGGTATATTCGCGTCCCCTTGATGTGAGTATTTGCTGCTTGAGGGCTTGCGCATCGTCGTTCGTATCGATCACAAGAGAGTCCTCCTCCCAGTGAATCGCTCCGCTTTCGTCCCTGTAAATGTTGCTCAGAGAAGCAGTGGCATAGACGCGCTGTACATCGACCGGCGCAACTGCAATCGTGTAATCGACAAAAACAATGTATTGATTGTAGACAGGCATTCCCTGCTTTGTGATGTTGCTGTAAACATCAGGATTCTTGAGTACAAGAAAATCTTCCTCCATCACCTGCCGATCGGCAACGCCAAAAAATTCGGTATCAAGCTCCATGTTCAAAAATCCGCTCGACCCTTCCGAGGAAACAGCCCATTCCCCCAACACGCCCAGCGCTTCCTTTTGGAGCGCGTCTGCGTCGCTGCCGCTGATTTCGGTAAGATAGGCAAGGCTCTGAGGCACGGCGAAAGTTTTTTCGGTTTGCGTGATGGCAATGCCCTGCTGCGCCTGATCCCTGATGTCGCATATCGCTTGCAAGGTAAGGCTTTGCCCGTTTTTCAGGTTCGGCCCCATGTCAGGTGCGGCTTCAAACCGCACATAATTCCTTGTGAACTCAGAGCATCCGGAGGTATCGACCTGATAAGAAATGTAAGGCGATATTCCTTCAAATGTCACATTGAGTCCGTCGAACACATCCTCCGGCGTTCCTTCTGTTAGCCCCTCGACGGTAAAAATTCGCTGTGTATTCAGAGGTGTGACTCCTGCCTTTTGGAATCCCTCCCCGTCATAAGAGATGCTCACCGCAACGGGGTCGCCGTTAGAAAGCCCGTATTTGGGCTGCATATCGAATTGCATGCGGGAGAGCAGATCGGTTGCGTCTGGCTCTGAAAGGTGTTTTTTTAGCATCAGCGTTCTTATGGCGGCGTAGAAATTTTGCTCGTCAAAAACAACGGTTGCCTGGCCGTTGCCGTTCACGCCCTGGTATTCCAGTTTATATAGATCATTCAGGTCAAGCGCCATGCCGCTGCACGCGGTAAAGAGAAAAACAGAGGAGATTGCAATAACGGCGAAAATCAATATCGAAAGTAAAAAATTTTTCTTTTTCATACCCCACCCCGCCATGAAAAAAGTTTAATTCAATTTTCTCAAGCATAACACGCTTCCAAAAGAATTACAATCCACGCAGCGGCGGAATGCTCCGCTATCGGTAGATTTTTTAAGCAGAGGCATGCAACGGCTTCTTTTTTGAGGCAAATTGTGGAAATGGCAAAAAAAGTATTGTATAATTTAAAAAGAACAATATTCCTACAGAGTAGGTATTTTCGGTTTTTGGGTTTGAATTTTTTCAAAGAGGGAGTCGGTGAACAATGAAAATTGCATTTGGATGCGACCACGGCGGAATTACGCTCCGGCCGGAGGTCATGGAATATCTGGTGGAAAACGGTTACGAGGTGCTTGACTTTGGCATCAAGGAAGAACAGTCTGTCGATTATCCGGACTATGGGCAGATGGTCGCGGAATGCGTGAAAGACGGCAAGGCGGATTTTGGAATCATCATCTGCGGGACGGGGATCGGCATTTCGATTACGGCGAACAAAGTTCCGGGAATCCGCTGCGCTGTGGTGTCGGATACGTTTACGGCGCATGCGACGCGCGAGCACAATGATTCCAATGTGCTTGCCATGGGTGGGCGGACAATCGGCCCCGGGCTTGCGGTGGATATTGTAGAAATGTTTTTAAAAACACCGTTTTCGCAGGGCGAGCGCCATCAGAGAAGAATCGATAAAATTACTGCGCTAGAGAAAAAATATTCAAAATAAGAAAAGGATTCGGAGGAAGAAAAGAATGGCAACAGCACACATACTCGATCACCCGTTATTACAGCATAAGGTTTCCATGATTCGCGATAAGAATACGGGCGTAAAGGAATTCAGGGAACTGGTCAAGGAAATTGCGATGCTCATGGTATACGAGGTGACGCGCGATTTGCCGCTGCGTGAGGTGGAAGTGGAAACGCCCATCACCAAAGCGAGAACAAAAGTGATTGCGGGCAAAACGCTGGGCATTGTACCCATCCTGCGCGCAGGGCTTGGAATGGTGGAGGGTGTGCTGAATCTGATTCCCGGCGCAAAGGTAGGGCATATCGGTCTGTACCGTGATCCGGAGACGCTTCAGCCTGTGGAGTATTATTGCAAGCTGCCGGTGGATGCGCAGGAGCGTGAGCTGATTATTCTCGATCCGATGCTGGCAACAGGGGGCAGCGCTTCGGATGCGATCACGCTGATCAAGGAGCGCGGCTGCATAAGCAACATCAAGCTGGTGTGCATCATCGCTTCACCGGAGGGAATAGAGGTCGTGAGAAAGGCGCATCCGGATGTGGATGTTTATGTGGCGGCGGTGGATGAAGGACTCAATGACCACGCCTACATTGTTCCGGGGCTAGGCGATGCGGGAGACCGTTTGTTTGGCACAAAATAAAAAAAACGGACAGAAAACAAAGGCGGCATAAAAATATGCCGTCTTTTGCGCAAAAGGAGCGTTTATGGCTGATCAGGACTGGTATCGGCTCGATACCGCTGCAAAAATATATCCTTCCATATCCCAGACGCATAACAATACGACTTTCCGGCTGGAGCTGGAGCTTGACGCGCCGGTTCAAAAAGAGATTCTGCAGGAAGCGCTCGTTAAGATTATGCCGCGTTTTCCCACCTTTGCGGTAACGCTGCGGCGCGGGCTTTTTTGGTATTATTTTGAGCCAAATACGGCGCTGCCGATTGTGAAGGAGGAGAGCGGTTTTCCATGCAAGCGCTTAAAAGATTTTATTAACAATGGCTTTTTGTTCAATATTATGTATTACAAAAAGAATGTGATTATGGAGTGCTTTCACGGGCTGGCAGACGGCGCGGGGGCGATTGAGTTTTTCAAAACCATGATGTATGAATATTTTAAGCTGTGCGGCTACGATGTGGATGCGCAGGGCATGGTGCTCGACCCTTACGGAAAGGTTGGCATCGAGGAGCTCGAAAACAGCTTTAGCGCCTATTATGACGCGAAAGGAACGGCAAACAAGCTGCGCACGCCGCGCGCCTTTCACATTTTGGGCACGCCGAATCCGGAAAATGCAATTTTTCTGACAAACGGAATTCTGGATTTAAAAGAGCTTCTTGCGCATGTCAAAAAGAGGAATGTGACGGTATCGGCTTATGTGGCGGCGCTTCTCATTACATGTATTGCGCGCGATCAGGGGCTGGAATACAAAAAAGAAAAGAGGCCGATTATCATATCGGTGCCGATGGATCTTCGGGGCATGTTTCCCTCGCACACGCTGCGCAATTTTATTTCGTTTGCGAATGTAGGCGTTGAGATCGACGGTGAAGTTGACTTTGAAAAAATTTTGCAGGAAGTGTCGGAGCAGCTTAGGGCGGGGCTTTCCAAAGAAAGCATTGCGGCGAACATCAACAAAAACGTCGGATTTGAGAAAAATCCGTTCATCCGCATGACGCCGCTTTTCGTGAAGAATCTGGTGGTGTCAAACAGTTATAAAAATTATGGAGAGGGCAGCTACACAATGGTGCTCTCCAACCTGCGCACCGCGCAGTTTCCGGAAACCATGGCAAGGCACATCAAGCAGGTATATTATGCGCTGGGCGTAAGCGATATGAACCCCATGAACTGCGTGGTGGTGTCTTATCAGGATAAAATGGTCGTCACGTTCGCGCGGGGAATCAGGCAGACGGGGATTATGCGGCGGTTTTTTGAGCATTTTTCCAAAGAGCTCGGCATGCGGGTTGAACTCAGGGGGAACGAATGGAGCAAGCAATGAATTATTGTGACGACTGCAATGTTTATGTAGATGGCTGCCTGGAATATTGCCCGCTGTGCGGCAAACGCCTGACGGATAGCCCGTCGGAAAATGAGCTTTATCCTGATGTGGCGGAAAAAAAATTTGTGGATCGCAGAAGCCTGCTTTCGGAATATTTGGCGCTTGCAACATTTATTATTATTGCGCTGTGCATCGTAATTAATTTGCTGACATGGAATCGTGTTCCGTGGTTTTTGGCGGTTGCCGCGCCAGTGCTGTATGCGTGGGTACTCATCCGAATTGTGATTATCTCAGATTTATCCGCAGGGCTGAAGACGCTCCTGCAAATGTTGGCGCTCATCGGCATGTTTTTGTCGTTTGATTATGTGGTGGGTAAAATCGGCTGGTCTTATGAAGTGATGATGCCTCTGATCCTCAGTCTGGGTATCGCGTATATTGATTTTTATTCGTATTTTCATAAATCGCGGTGGAGGGAAAACCTGCTTTACGCCTTTTTGTTTTTGCTGATGGGGTTTGTGCCGCTGATCCTGTATTTGTGCGGAATATGGATTGCGATGCTTCCGCTGGTGCTGTGTACGTTTGCAAGCGGTATTACGATTTTGGGAATCGTACGGTTTGCGCTGCGGCAGTTTAAATCTGAAATGCAAAAGAAATTTCATATGTAAAGGAGAAAAGAAAATGGTAAGGCATGTTATTTTGTGGAACATCAAAGAAGAACTCAAGGGTGAAGAGCGCGAGGCTGCCAAACGGAAGATCAAGGAAGAGCTCGAGGCGCTCAAAGGGGTGATCGACGGGCTTGTGCAGATGGATGTGATCATAGAGCCTCTTGCGTCCTGCAATGCGGAGGTGATGGTAGACAGCCTGTTTGAAAGCGAGCAGGCGCTCGCGGATTATCTTGTCCATCCGGAGCATAAGCGTGTGGGCCAGAATTTTGTGCGGCCAGTTGTCATCAACCGCATGTGCATGGATTATGAGGTAACGCAGTAAAACGAAAACAGGAATCAAACGAGGCGCCCATAAGCGGCGTCTTTTTTTTGCGCCGGATACAACTTGGATGCCCGCGCGATACAGCTTCTATGCATCACGCGAATAAACTTGGTTTCAAGCATATGCACCACAGAAAGGAAACTACATGAAAAAGTATAGTTTATTGATTTTTGCGACGCTCTTCTTGTTTACATCCTTCGGCTGTGCTGCGCAAACTGCCGCGCCATCCGTTCCTGTTGAAGCGGCTGCCAAAACCCAAAGCCCGCTCCCGTCCGGTCAGCCGGAGCAAGCGGATGAGCCCAAACACTTTGCCACGCCCATCGCGGATAAACTCGACGGCAGAACGCTCAATGAATTTAAACTGGATGTAACGCTGGACACGGACGCGCATACGCTCTGCGTCACGCAATCGCTCGCCTACCAAAACAATACCGGCACGCAGCTTGAGGAAATTTATTTCAACCTGATTCCCGCCGCGCTTGAAGAGGAGGGCGGCGGAATTGAGCTGCAAGCCATAACAGTAGATGGAGCAGAGGTTTTTTTGGAAAAGGCCAAAGTAACGGTTTACCGGATGCAGCTGCCCGTGCCGCTCGAAGACGGGCAAACAGCAGATGTCGGAATGGAATATATGATCACGATTCCGGAAATCCAAAACCGCTTCGGATATCAGGAAAATGTATACAACCTGGGAAACTTCATAGCCACGCCCGCCGTATATGACGCAAACGGCTGGTCAATCCAGCCGTACACGATCATTGGCGACGCATTTTATACGGATATTGCCAATTATGAAGTGAATATCCATGTGCCGGACGGTTACACAGTCGCCGCCAGCGGAAAACGTCAGCCGGACGGGAGTTATCGCGCGCAAAAGGTGCGTGACTTTGCTTTTTGTGCAAGCGACGGTTATGATACGCTCACGGATGAGGCGGAGGGCGTGGAAATCACTGTCTATTATGGAGACGACATGAAAAAAACGGCTGTGCGCATGATGCAGACCGCCAAAAATGCGCTGACCCTGTACAGCAGGGAATTTGGCGCGTATCCTTATGATACGCTGAGCGTTGTGGCCAGCGGGCTTACCGGCGGGGTGAGCGGTATGGAATACCCCACGCTGATCATGGTCAAAACAGATGTAACGCTGGACAATATAGATGAAATGGTCGGTACGGAAGCGGATCAGGCGGAATTAAACCGCTATCCGGTGCTGATCGATAGGACGGTATCGCATGAAATTGCCCACCAGTGGTTTTACGGCGTTGTGGGCAACAACCAGGTGGAATGTCCGTGGCTCGACGAAGGAATGTGCCGGTTTGCGGAATATTTGTACCAGAAAGAATACCCGCCGAAGCAGCCAAACGCCGATGCGCCGATGGAAGAATCTTTTCTATTTATGCTTGACGGTCTCAAAGACGGTACCTATATGGACACCACCGACCTTTCCAATTCTCTGTATGACTGGATGGAAAGCGACCCCATGGGCTACAGCGGGATTTATGAGAAGGGCGCGCTGCTGTTTTATCAGATGCAGCAGCAAATGGGCAACGAGGCGTTTTCGCAGGCGTTGCGTGACTATGTGGATGCGTTTGCCTATGGATTTGTAACGCCGGAAAGCTTTGTGGCGTTTTGGAACGGCAAAGTGGATTTTTCTAAACTGTTTGAGTTGTTTTTGAAAGAAGCGGATTGATCTGAAAAAATAAAAAAGGGCTGTCTCGGTTTTTTCTTGCTGAGGCAGTCCTTTTGTGTATTTGTATTATTTTTTGAGGGCCACGGGCGAAAAGTTGTTGCCGCCGAGGCTGAATTCTTTTCCGCTTGACCAGTCTGTGGGAACTTCATAAACAAGAACCACTTGCACCTGTGCGCCGTTTGACTGAATCGCCATCTCTTTGCAGGGATATTGCGCACCCGCGTCCGTCACATAAGACGGCGTACCGCCTGCGGGAAAGAAAGAGGCCTGCGCATCATCAAGGCTTTTATCGGATGCGCCCAGCGTAATGGTGAGCATGGTGTTGCCGCCTGTGGATGTGATGCCCAGCGATTGTTCGGATGTGGTAATGCTCTTCACCTCATAAGACGCGCCGGACGTCTGGAAAGAAACAGGAGCAGAGCATGCGGTAAATACCATGCAGCATAAGAGCGCGATGCATATAACAGTCAGGATTTTTTTCATAAGCCCTCCGATTATCGTGTCAAAAGTTGAAGTTGATGAAAGAATCTATTAGTATCATAGTACGAAAAAGAGAGAATTGCAAGTACGGATGTAGGAGGGAGGCTGTATTTTGGAAGCGGGGGACTATGAAAAAAAGTTGACGGACAGACAGTATTTTTGTTAGAATAAGATAGGATATCGCAATGGGGCGCTGTGTTCCATGGCGATTTTTTTGTTGATAAAACAGAATTTCCCAAATATTTGAAATCGTTAGGAGTGAATGTAATGTCCGGTATTGTTGTGTTCGGCGCACAGTGGGGCGACGAAGGAAAGGGCAGGTTTGTAGATTATCTTGCTTCCAAGGCGGATATGGTGGTTCGTTATCAGGGCGGAAATAACGCGGGGCATACGGTCGTCGCGGACGGCGTAACGTATAAGCTGCACCTGATTCCCTCCGGTATCCTTTCCAAGGGAAAGGCGTGTGTGATCGCAAATGGAGTGGTGATCGATTTAAACGCTCTGCGCAAAGAGATTGAATATCTGGCGGAACGCGGCGTTTCGGTGGATCACCTTTATATCAGCGATAGAGCGCATATGATTATGCCTTATCACAGGGAACTTGACATCCTCAACGAAAAGAAACTGGGAGATTTTAAGATCGGCACCACAGGAAACGGCATCGGCCCCTGCTATATGGATAAAGCGGGACGTATTGGTCTTAGAATGTGCGATCTGCTGGATGAGGAGAGCTTTCCGGAAAAGCTGAAAAAATGTCTGGAAGATAAAAACGAAATCATCACCAAGGTGTATGGCGGCGCTCCGCTCGATTTTGACGCGGTGCTGGAAGAATGCCGGCAGCAGGCGAAGTATTTCAGGCCGTTTGTGTGTGATACGGTCAGCATGCTGCAGGAATACCACGCGCAGGGAAAGACGCTTCTGTTTGAAGGCGCGCAGGGCATGCTTCTGGATATCGATTTTGGCACCTATCCTTATGTCACGTCCTCGCACCCGAACACGGGCGGCGTAGGCAGCGGGGCGGGCGTGGGTCCGCAGGTGATCACAGACGTGGTCGGCGTGGTGAAGGCATATACGACGCGCGTGGGCGAAGGCCCGTTTGTCACGGAGCTTCTGGATGCGACAGGCGAAGCGATCCGCGAAAAAGGGCATGAATATGGAACCACGACAGGAAGACCGCGCCGCTGCGGGTGGCTTGACCTCGTAATCGTCGATTTTGCGGCAAAAACAAGCGGAATCACAGGCTTTGCAGTGTCCCGCATGGATACGCTCGGTGGATTTGATAAAGTTTTTGTTTGCATTGGGTATGACATTGATGGTAAAATAGTAAATACGTATCCGGCGTCGCTTGAAACGCTTGCGAAAGCAAAGCCGGTGTACAAGGAGTTTGAAGGCTGGACAGACGACCTTTCCCACATTCGCAGCTATGACGAGCTGCCGGATGCGGCGAAGACCTACATTGAGTTTATCGAACAGCAGACCGGCGTTCCGGTGGTGATGATCGGTGTGGGCGCAGGCCGTGAGGAATGTATTTTCCGCGGGCTTTAAACACAGTAAAACTTGTTTTCCAGTTTGCCGTACTAGACGGGGAGTTAGCGGTGTCCTGTAACCCGCAATCCGCTACAGCGGGGTTGAATCCCATGCGGAGGGTTTTCTTTGTAGGGTATGGAGTATATCATCTGGCGTTGATGGATGGGTCCTGTGCAATGTTGCGTTGTGAACCCTGTCAGGTCCTGACGGAAGCAGCAGTAAGCAAATTGCAGCGTGTGCCGCAGGGATGCCTGTTCTGAGTCAGTGGTGTAAGTTCCTCTTATGAGGCAAAATTCGATGTATGGTGTACGGCTTCTAATTTTAAAAAGCGCCGGTTTTTGAAAACCGGCGCTTTTTGCTGTCCCTTTTAAGAGTTTTTCATCACGATGCTCTCAATCGCGTTTGCGACGTCCTCGCATGCGTCGCAGCAGTTTTCCAGATAGTCAAAGGTTTTGGACCAGGTGATGATTTCGACAGGATCGGAAGAATTGACGTGCAAATCGCGCATAGCCCTTGTGTAGAGCTGGTCGCCGTCCCCCTCCAGACGGTTGATCTCGATGATGTATCGCATAAGCTCGGAGGATTTTTTAAAGTTGCGAAATTCCTCCACGGCCTTTTTCATCATGGAGCAGCAGTCGATGATAATATCCATGAATGCAAGCGCCTCGGAGCGTATGGCCCGGATGTTAAAGGTGTATATTTTTACGATCACATCCTCGAGCGCGTCGGTCACGTCGTCAATCCGCTCGGCAAGCACAGTAATATCCTCGCGCTCGATGGGCGGAAGAAATTCGCGGATGAGCACTTCTGTCATTTCGTGCTTGGTGTTGTCTGCGGCATGCTCGATTTCGTGCAGTGCGTCCATGTTTTCGGCAACCGCCTCCGGATCAAAACTGCGCAGGGTGCGGTCCACAATCGCAGCCGCGTCGCAGGAGTAGCCCACCAGCGTCACAAAAGTATCATAATAATCATATGCGTGTTTTTTTCGTGCCATTTTTTCTTATCCTTTCAAAGTGAATAATCCGCCTGCTAAAAAATTGCCATGAAAAGCCATGTCATTAAAAAACCGATGATCCCGCATCCGGGAAAGGTGAGAATCCATGCCAGAAACATGTCCTTGACAACGCCCCAGTTGACGGAGGAAACGCGGCGGGCCGCGCCCACGCCCATGATGGCGGTTGTTTTGGTATGCGTTGTGCTGACGGGCAGGCCGGTCAGCGAAGAAACGAGCAGGCAGGCCGTTGCGGACATATCCGCGTCAAAGCCCTGATATCCTTTCAGATGGACCATATCCATGCCCACGGCTTTGATAATGCGGTAACCTCCGATGGACGTGCCAAGCGCCATCACAAGGGAACACAGAATCATCAGCCAGATGGGAATTTCAAACGAGGTGACGTTTGCCTGCCCTTTCGCAAGGAAGATGCCCAGCAAAAAAACGCCCATAAATTTCTGGCCGTCCTGCGCGCCGTGCATAAAGGACATTGCGGCAGCTCCGCCAATCTGCCCATGATGGAAAAATTTGGAAGTCTTGCGGCGGTCTTTATATTTGCAGGCGTGTGCTGTCAGTTTTGCGGAAACCCAGCCAAGTCCAAATCCAAGACCCGTGGAAAGCGCGAGCCCGTAAAGCACCTTGACCCATTCGGCTCCGTTGATGCCCCCCATGCCGCCGTGCATGGCAATCGCCGCGCCGGAAAGCCCCGCGATGAGCGCATGGCTCTCGCTGGTGGGGATGCCAAACTTCCATGCCACTGTGGCCCATGTGACAATGGCCACCATGGCGGCGCACAGCGCGACGAGCGCCTCGTGGGAATCGCCCCCGAAATCAACCATGCTGTAAATGGTGTAGGCAACGGTGGCGTTGATCATGGTCATAAGCAAAACGCCGAGAAAATTAAAAACAGCCGCCATCAAAATAGCCAGCTTGGGATGCAGGGCGCGGGTGGAAACGCAGGTTGCGATGGCGTTGGGCGCGTCTGTCCAGCCGTTTACCAGAATCACGGCAAGCGTCAGAATGACGGTGATCAGAAGCGCGGGGTTTGAGCCCATTTGAGATAAAAAGTCCGGTAATGAAATTGTCATAGATACATCCTCGTTTTCTCGATCATCCAAACGTTGGAATGCGTTGCTTTTAAACTTCTGTTGGAGTAGTACCCTGAAAAACGAAAAGGATTCCTTTTGCCTCAGAAATACCAATCAGGTATAGTATATACCAAAATCATAAAAAAATCCTAAACTGCAAAAAATATTTTCATCAAAAGGGCGGAAACCTATGATTCCGCCCGGGAGGTTGACTGGAATAGGATGCGCGGCTCAGGCAAGGCGCATTTGCTCCATCTTATCCTGAAATTTTTCACCGCGTTTCTTGAAGAGGATGGAGAGGAGGAGAAAGGCTCCAAGAAAAATTGCGAGGATGCCAATACATTGCCAGATGAGCATGACATTCGAGCCGGAGATCGCTTCGCGCAGCGCGCTCACGCAATAGGTAAACGGCATAAAGGGATTGATCACGCGGAAGAAATTCGGCACCAGCTCGAGCGGAAAGGTTCCGGCGTCCGCCGTGAGCTGTAAAATCAACAGCACAATGGCGATCAGCCTGCCGGGATCGCCAAGCAGGGAAATCAGCGCCTGCACAATGGCAATGGCGGTGAATGACATCACGATAATCGTGAAGAAGTAAAGGCCGATGTGGTTTACCTTAAGGCCAAGCGCAAATACCACCGCGCCCACCATGACTGCCTGCAGAAAGCCGATAAAGGCGTAAGAAAGATATTTCCCGATCACAGACTGGATGCTGCCCGCCGCAAAGCGCGGATCGGCCTTGGGCGAGATGATGAAAAACATCAGGATTGCGCCCACCCATAAAGATAACGGAACGAAATAAGGCGTGAATCCGGTGCCGTAATCCGGCACGGGATTGATCGGCTCATCCAATACCGTAACAGGGTCGCTGATGTAGTCCGCCATTGCCTGGCTGGAATTGACCAGGTTTCCATCGACATATTGCACGCCGTCCGCAAGTTTGGAGGCAAGCTCCGCAGAACCGTCGTTTAACTTTGAAACGCCGTCTGTGAGCGCGGGAAGCTGTCCGTTCAAGGCTGTGAACCCACTGCTGAGCTCGCCTGAGCCTTGTGCTAATCTGGAAATCCCCTCTGTCGCCTGATCGATTCCACCATTGAGCGCGTTGCCGCCCTTTGCAAGCTGGGAAACGCCGGTTGCAAGCGCCGGCGTTTGGGCGGAGAGGGCATTTGCGCCGGCGTCCAGCCGGTTTGCGCCTTGCGAAAGCTGACTGATTCCATCTGTGAGCGTAGGAAGCTTTTGATCGATTTCGGCAAGGCCGGACGCTAGGCGGGCAGAGCCGTCATTCAATCCGGAAACAGCGCCTGAAACAGAATCGATACCGGAATAAAGCCGGTCTACGCCCGCCGCAAAGCCTGACGCATCGGTAGGATCGAGCGTTTCCTGCAGTTGGGTAAGGCCGTCCTCCAAAGAAGAAAGCCCGTCTTTGGCTTGATTCAGGCCGCCGTTCAGCGCGCCGAGATCATTGTGGTATGTAGACTCAAGCGCGCCGAGCGCGGCTTTTGCGGTGGCGGGGTCGGAGTCTATGAGCGCCGTGATCTGGGCGATTGCGTCGTCAAATTCAGTAGTGGACGAAGTGGAATCAATGAGCGTATCGAGACCGCCGGAAATTTGGTCTGCGCCCTGCCTTAAACCACCCGCTGAGGTTTTAAGCGCGGCGGTTCCGTCCTTTACAGCCGCGGCTCCGTCTTTTAGAGCGGGAAGACTGCCGGATAGCTCATTAAGGCCGCTATTTAGCGCGTCCGCGCCCGCATAAGATTGGTTGATTCCGTCCGCCAGCATTTCGCTGTTTGAGCCAAGGGTATTGATTCCGCTTTTGAGCGCGCCGGTCCCTTCGCTCAGTTTGTTTGCGCCATCCGTGAGGGAGGGGATTTGGTTGTTTAACGCGTTAAGCCCGTCCTTTAGCTGTGTACCTGCGTTCCGCAGGGCAGGCGTATTGGCGTTGAGCGTCGAAAGTCCGCTGTTAAGCGTCGAAGCGCCGTTTGCAAGCTGTCCCGCGCCATTCGTCAAATCCGGCATTTTTTCTTGGATGGTCATCAGTCCGTCGTGCAATTGACCCGCCCCGTCCTGTGCCTCAGTGAGCCCGTCCTTCGCATCATAAAGCCCATCAAACGCCGCCAGTGTATATTCTCTGGTGATAGAGGCAGAGACCTGATCTTTGAGCCTCGTTTCCACATTTCCGCTGATTTGGGAAGCCAGAAAATTTTTTGCCTGATTTGACGTATACACAATCTTTGCAACCGCGGGGCTGGCAGTTTTGGCGGTTACGATTTTCTGTGAAAAATCTTCAGGAATGGTAAACATGGAGTAATAAGGCGTATCCTGCAATCCTCCAGCCAGCTCTTCCTGCGTGATGAAAGACCACTTCACTTCGTTGTTTTTCTTGAGGTCGTCCACCACATTGCCGCCGTAATTTACCTCCTTTCCATCCAGCGTCGCGCCCTTGTCAAGGTTCAGCACGGCGACGGGCAGTTGGTCAAGCCTGCCGTATGGATTCCAGAATGCCGCGAGATAACATAAACTGTACAGCATCGGCACGATCAGGATTGCAATCACGGAAACCCTGATGAACCGGTTGTTGAAGATGCCGGAAATATCGTGTCCTGCAATTTTTGCAAATTTCAAAAAAACACTCCTTTACATTAGAAATATACTGACTGGTCAGTACGAATAGTATTGCTTTCGACCATATTTGTCAACACTTTTTACACAATAAAAACCAACAGTTTGATCTGTTGGCAATAAAAAAGCAAATTTTAATAAAAGGAGCAGCGGGCTTAGCGGAAAGCCATGCCAATGAGGCCGATCACGACGGAAAGCACCACAATTGTGGTCGCGGGCGGGTCAAAGTGTGTGTCGCACCTGTCGTTAAACAGGTTGCAGAAGAGGGTTCCGAGCAATGTGCCCGCAATGCCGAACGCTACGCCCAGCAGCGCGCCGCAGAGGGGACCGAAAAGGGTTACGCCCAGCACGGTTGCCAGGGCGGCAGGAAAAGTAATATGATGCGTCGCGGGCGCTGACAAACCGATTTGCGTAAAAATGAGAACAACGGTGGAAAAGCCAAAGCAGATGATTGGATAAATGCCCAGCAGCGCGTCTCCCGCGCCTGCCTGCGCAAGGCTGGCGCCCACAAACCCAACCAGCACGCCCAGTCCGCCGCCCAGCAGCGCGTCATAACCAAAGCTCGCTCCGCACAAAAGCCAGATGCGTTTGTCAGGCCCTGTGCAATTGCAGGTAAGGCTGGAGGAGCCGAACAGCAGACGCGTGAGGATAGCAAGCACTACTACGGTGACGGACGGCAGATCGGGCAGCACAGGGCTGGGGATCATGCCGATCAGGAAGTGTACAAGAAAACCCAGCATGCCGAATATACCGCCCACAAGCAGCACACGTGGAGATTTTAAAAAGTTGAGGGGCAGGAAAATATTCGAGCCGGACTCGATTTTCTTTATTTTGCCTGCATAACCGGCTGCGGCAACCCCGCCTGCGAAAGCGATGTGCGGCCCCATGAAAGAGCCGAAGGCGAGTGAATTGATTACAAAATCGGCGGGTGCGCCGGAGGCGGTTGCGATTCCGCCGATGATGGCGAACACACCGGCCATGATAAAGGCGGGGATCGCTCCAATGCACGCGCCAAAAAGACCTCCGCCAAACGCTCCGATCAATGCCAAAATATCCATGAATTGCCGTTCTCGCTTTCTTTGCTGTCTTTACCTGATGAAAAAGAGTCAGATATCCGCGTGTAACCTAACAGATATTATACTATTTTGTGATGGTAATATAATAATACCATTTTAGACAAGTATATGAATATAAGCTAAGGTAACCGGTTACAGAAGAAGATTTTGCGAGGCAATCGGCGCGGATGGTTTTTTATGGCGGAATTCCGCTTTTTTCATTGGCAAAGCCCCATGCTATAATCAAGCCATGCAATTTCGTACCATACACAAAAGAGTGAGGAGAGACAAAAGATGGATACAAAACTGTTCAAACATTTTACGATGGTGGAATACGGCGTCGGCGCTGCGGAAACAATCGGCGACAAAGTAAAGGAACTGGGTGGGACAAAGGCCCTGATTGTGACGGACCCTGGCCTGATTTCCACGGGGATGATCGAAACGATCGAGCAATATCTGCGCGATGCGGGGATACCTACCGCCAGATATGCGGAAGTGAAAGGAAACCCCGTGGTGGGTTGTATTGACGAAGGCGTGCGGATCATGAAGGACAACGGCTGCGATATCACGGTTGCAATCGGCGGCGGCAGCGCGATGGACGTCGCCAAGGCGATTAACATTGTGGAAGCAAACGGCGGAAATATTCTGGATTACGAAGTGACGCGCGATGGGCAGAAAAACCCCCTGAAATCGAGAAAAAAACCGTTGATCGCGATCCCCACAACGGCGGGAACGGGCAGCGAGGTCACCATTTGGTCGGTGCTGACCGATCCGGCGCGCAATATGAAGGCTTCGTTCGGGCATCCATGGTACGCGCCCGATCTGGCGCTTGCCGATCCGGCGCTTACGGTATCCGTGCCCGCAGGGCTCACGGCGGCGACAGGCATGGACGCGCTTACGCACGCGATCGAGTCCTACACTTCCGTGGCTCCCATGCCGCAGACGGATGCGCTTGCGCTGCATGCGGTAAAACTTATTTCCTCCAATCTGCGTCAGGCGGTTGCGAACGGAAAGAATCTTGCGGCGCGCGACGGGATGCTGATGGGAAGCCTGATGGCGGGTATGGCGTTTAACAGCGCCCCACTGGGATGCGTACATGCGATGGCGCATACGCTGGGCGGCGCTTACGATACGCCCCACGGCGTTGCGAACGCAATCATGCTGCCTTATGTGATGAAATACAATGTGACCGCCTGCCCCGAACGCTTTGCCGATATCGCGCTTGCAATGGGCGAGGTGGGCGACGGCCTGAGCATGATAGAAAAGGCGGATAAGTCCATTGACGCGGTCAAACGGATTTCGCAGGATGTGGGCATTCCGAGGCTGCGGGACGTCGGATGCAAAAAAGAGGACATCGGCAAATTGGCGGAGCTTGCGTTTAACGACATGAACCACAACGGAAACCCCAAGCCCATGACCGTGCAAACAATGATCGATATCTATAACGAAGCGTTTTAAGCGCAGACCTGAGAATTGCGGTAAAATCAAAAAAGCAGAAGCGATGGCCTTCTGCTTTTTGCGTTGAAAAAGATTTGTTTAGGAAAGGATTCCCTTTAAATAGTTTTGTATCAGCAGGCCGGACATGTTCTTTTTGGAAGGCCCGCTTAAGGTATCGTGTACGGCGGCGGAAATCAGTGTGCCGAGGAAACCGAGCACGGCCGCTTCTGTCTCATTTGACGGCTCTTTTAAGTCCATGAGCGGCAGAATGCACGATTCAATCAGCCGCATATATTCATTGAGCTTGTCGCGCAGGGTTTGCTGGCGTTCCTCATAGCCAAACAGCTGGCTTAAAACCACCTTGATAAAATTTTTGTTTTTGCGCAGGATAATTTGCAGCTGGGATTGACACAGGGCTTTCAGCTTTTCAGCGGGCGCCAGCGGCTTTGAAAGCGTCTTTTTTGCGTCTTCGATCATGTGGTCAAGCCCTGTCTGCATGGCAAATAAAAATAATTCTTCTTTGCTTTTGAAATGATAGTAAAGAGTGCCTTTGGCAACGCCCGCGCGTTCCGCGATTTCCTCCATCGCCGCGCCGGTGTAGCCGGACTGTGAAAAAATATCCACCGCCGCTTCATAGATTGCCTGTTTGGTGTGATTCATTTTTCTCCTCCTAAGCTGACCGGTCAGTATAGTTCCTTTATAAACCAGACAGGCGCAAATTGCAAGGGATTTTTGATTTTAAGGAAATTTGATTGAAAAAAAACGAAAATGGGTATACAATACTATGTGTTATGGAGCGAAAGAAAGGCACAATATATGGAGCTTAAGATATCGCCGCTGTTCAGTGGATCAAAGGGAAACTGCATTTATATCGGCACGCAAACTTCCAAGATACTCGTGGACGCGGGATATTCCTGCACGAAAATAGAAACCGAGCTAAAAAAGGTGGATATCCACATGGGGGATATCGACGGTATTTTAATTACCCACGAACACAGCGACCATATTGCGGGCGTGGGCGTGATCTCGCGTAAATACGATATTCCCGTCTATGCCAATGAACAGACGTGGGAGGAGATGCACAGCCGTGTGGGCGAGGTGCAGTCCAAAAACATCAGGATCATCGACGAGCAGGATTTTTACGTCAAAGATTTGTGCGTTCAGCCCTATGAGATATCGCATGACGCGGTGCGGCCCTTTGGCTACAGCGTGAGCGCGGGCGGAAAAAAAATCAGCATCATGACAGACCTTGGCAGGGTGACAGAACAAATACTCTCTCAGGTGGCGGGCTCGTCCATCGTTCTTTTGGAATCCAATCATGACGTGGAAATGCTCAAATGCGGGCCGTATCCTTATTATTTGAAACGCAGGATTCTTTCCACAAGCGGGCACCTTTCCAACGACGACGCGGCAAAAACAGCGTTGCGGCTGGCGGCCTCTGGCGTGCGGGGGATTTTATTGGGGCATCTTTCGGAAAAAAATAATTTTTATGAGCTTGCCTATGAAACGGTGTGCGGTTTTTTGCAGCAGAACGGCATCACAATCGGCAAGCATGTGGCTGTTGCCATGGCCAGGCGCGAGGGCGTGACGGGGATTTATGCCGCGACATAAGCGGGTGGCAATCAGCAGGCGTCTTGGCTCCGGAGATGATCCGGAGTTTTTTCTATCAATTTATAACAGAAAAAGGTGAGCAAAATCAGAATTAAGATTATTTGCGTGGGAAAACTGAAAGAGGATTTTTACCTGAAAGCGCAGGCGGAATATGCAAAAATGCTGGGGCGCTTTTGCGACCTTGTGATCGATGAGCTCGCGGACGAGCCGCTGACGAATGTGAAGGGCGAAAAAGCCGAAGCGGCGGTGAAGGAAGCGGAGGGGCGGCGCATCCTTGCAAAATGCGAGGGATATGTGGTCGCGTGCGATGTGAAAGGAAAGCAAATGGCCTCCGAGCTGTTTGCGCAAAAAATAGACGGTTTGATGACAATGGGCAGCAGTACGGTAAGCTTTGTGATCGGCGGATCACTGGGGCTTTCGCAGGAAGTCCTCACAAGGGCGGATTTGAGGCTTTCCGTTTCAGAGATGACGCTTCCGCACAGGCTGTTTCGCATTGTGCTGTTAGAGCAGGTGTTTCGGGCGTTTAAGATTATAAATCACGAGACATATCACAAATAGGTATGATATAATATGAATATTATTCACTGGGAATGGTAGGAGCGGAAGATGGCAGAAAACGAATCAAAAAACTTTATTGAAGAAATCATTGAAAAAGATTTGGCGGATGGAACGGTAACAAGCATTGTGACTCGTTTTCCGCCGGAACCGAACGGATATCTGCACGTAGGGCACGCGAAAGCGATTTGCCTTAATTTTGGTTTGGCGGAGGAATATCAGGGCAAATGTAATTTGCGTTTTGACGATACCAATCCGGTCAAGGAGGATGTCGAATACATCAACGCCATTAAAAAGGATATCGAGTGGTTAGGGTTTGAATGGTCGCAGGAGTTATATGGCTCCGATTATTTCGATTCTATGTATGAATGCGCCAAAAAGCTGATTACAAAAGGCCTTGCATATGTGGACGATTTAACGCCTGAGCAGATGAGGGAATACCGCGGCACGCTCACGCAGCCGGGTAAGGAAAGCCCTTACCGCAGCCGTAGTGTGGAAGAAAACCTGGATTTGTTTGAGCGTATGAAAGCAGGAGAATTTGCGGATGGCGAAAAGATATTGCGCGCAAAAATTGATATGGCGTCGCCCAATCTTAACATGCGCGATCCTGCCATTTACCGGATTGTAAAAGCGCCGCACCACAGGACGGGAAACGAGTGGGTGATTTATCCCATGTACGATTTTGCGCATCCGCTGGAGGACGCGTTTGAGGGCATTACGCATTCCGTGTGTACGATGGAGTTTGAAGATCACCGCCCGCTGTACGACTGGTTTATCGAGCATTGCGCGTGCGAAAATGTGCCGCATCAGTACGAGTTTGCGCGGCTTAACCTCACCAATACGGTTATGAGCAAGCGGTATCTCAAAAAGCTGGTGGACGACGGCGTTGTCAGCGGATGGGACGATCCGCGTATGCCTACCCTGTCCGGTATGCGCCGGCGTGGGTATACGCCCGCGGCGATCCGTGATTTTTGTGAACGGATCGGCGTGGCCAAAGCTGTTTCCGAGGTGGATGTGCGGCTGCTCGAGCATTGCGTGCGCGAAGACCTAAACGCACACGCGCCGCGCATCATGGGCGTGTTGCGTCCTTTGAAGCTGACCATCGAGAATTATCCGGACGGCAAGACCGAGCTGCTGAGCGCGCAGGATCTGCCGGACGGGGAAACGGAGCACGAAGTGCCGTTTTCCAAGCATCTATACATCGAGCAGGAAGACTTTATGGAAGAAAAACCCAATAAAAAGTATTTCCGGTTGTTTGTGGGCGGCGAGGTGCGTTTAAAAAATGCCTATATCATCAAATGCGAGCGGGTTGTGAAAGATGATCAGGGAAATATCACGGAAGTGATTTGCACCTATGACGAAACGACCAGATCCGGCGGGGAAAACAGCGGGAAAAAGGTCAAAGGAACGCTCCACTGGGTGGAGGAACAAACCGCTGTGCGCGCAAGGGTCAGGCTGCTAGACTATCTGTTTATCGAAACGGAGGACGGCAGCTATGTTCCCAACGAAAATTCGATGACCGTGCTCAATGATGCCCTGATAGAGCCGCACATTAAGACGGCGGAACAAGGCGGACGATTCCAGTTTATGCGGCAGGGATATTTTGCGATCGATCCCGAGCGGGCTGAGGACGGGCGGCTGGTGTTCAATCAGGTGGTGAGCCTCAAAGACAGCTTTGCAAAGCAGGTACTGAGCGGAAATTGATAGAATTTACAACCCGGAAAGGATGAAAATAATGGAAGTAAGAACAAGATTTGCGCCCAGCCCCACAGGATATCTTCATATCGGCGGGCTGCGCACAGCGCTTTACGCCTATTTGTTTGCAAAAAAACACGGAGGAAAGTTTATTCTTCGTATCGAAGATACGGACAGGGAGCGCCTTGTTGACGAAGCAAGCGAGATCATCTACCGCACCTTAAAAGATACGGGGCTTATCTATGACGAAGGGCCTGACGTGGGCGGGGAATACGGCCCCTATATCCAGTCCGAACGCAAGGATATTTACGTTAAATACGCACAGGAGCTTGTGTCGCGCGGGGCTGCTTATTATTGTTTTTGCACCAAAGAACGCCTTGCGGACTTGCGCGCGGAATGTGAAAAAGGCGGCAAACAGTTTAAATATGATAAGCATTGCCTCTCTTTAACGCCGGAAGAAGTACAGAAAAAAATTGAGGCGGGGGAATCCTACGTGATCCGCCAGAATATTCCGCTGGAAGGCGAAACGACCTACAGCGATATGGTGTATGGAACGGTCACGGTTCCCAACAGCGATATGGAGGATAACATCCTGCTCAAATCGGACGGATACCCTACCTATAATCTGGCGAATGTGGTGGACGACCACCTGATGAAAATTACGCATGTGATCCGCGGCATCGAATACCTTTCCTCCACGCCCAAATATAATCTGCTGTATGAGGCGATGGAGTGGGATGTGCCTGAATATATCCATCTGCCGCCCGTGATGCGCGATCAACACGCCAAGCTTTCCAAGCGGCATGGCGACGCGTCTTATGAGGATTTTGTGGAGAAAGGCTTTTTGTCGCCCGCGATTCTCAATTACATCGCGCTTTTGGGATGGAGTCCGTCTGATAATCAGGAAATTTTTACGCTTGCAGAGCTTGTTCACGCGTTTGATGTTTCGGGCGTCAGCAAGAGTCCGGCTATTTTTGATGTGGAAAAGCTGAAATGGATGAATGCGGAATATATCCGCGCGCTTTCGGAGGAGAAGTTTATCGAAATCGCAATGCCATATTTTGAACAGGTGATTGATCCGGATAAATTTGACCTTGCGCTGATCACGCGCCTTATTAGGCCGCGGCTGGAAGTGATGACCGAAATACCGGAAAAGCTTGCGTTCCTTGCCGAAATGGCGGAGTATGATATTGATTTATACAACCATAAAAAGATGAAAGTGACGCCGGAAAGCGCGCTCGTTTATTTAAAAGAAGCATACCCTGTGCTGCGCGACCTAAATGATTTCACAGAGACGATCATCCATGACGCGATGATGGCGCTGGTGGAAAAGATGGGCGTGAAAAACGGACAGCTTCTATATCCGCTGCGCATCGCGATCTCCGGTGTGCCGGTCACGCCCGGCGGAGCGATCGAAATCGCCTGTCTGTTGGGCAGACACGAGACGCTTTCCCGCATGGAAAAGAGCATTCAAAAGCTTGAGGAAGCGCTCGTCTAACTGTTTTGGATCAAATTGCGCCAAAGCGGCTGTGACATATGCCTTCCGGTTCGAAAAGGCAGTTTTGGATCATAAATTTTGAGAGCAAAAGAGTCGTGAAAAACGGCTCTTTTTTTGCGCGCGAAAAGAAGCCGAAAGAGATCGCAAAGGAGGAGCGCGCAAGGCTTGACAACGCCTGTCTATTGGGATAGACTAACGGTAAAAGAATGTCTATCGGAATAGACGGAACGATGGGGAGGATGCTTATGAAACAAAAAAGAGGAATATGGAGTATGGTTGCGCTGGTTTTCTGTATTGCTTTTTTGCTTGCGGGATGTCAGCCCACGCCGGATACGCCGCCCGTGGTCAATAAATCAGAAGGGCTTTCAAAGGAAGCGATTCTTCCCGCTGTCTCGCAGGGAGTAAAGGAAATAGATGCGCCGTCTCATTGGAAGCAGTCTTTAGAGCGGATGCAGGGTCATATGGCGGTGGAGGCGGATGTGGATATTGTGCTGCCTGAAATCAGCAACACGCCGGTGATCGAGCTTGCGCAGATGGATTTTACAGAGCAGCGCCTGCGTGAGCTGGTGGACTATTTTACAGGCGGAGCTCCCTTATTCAAAGTCCCCGCACCCACAAGGGCGGAGCTTGAGCAGCAGCTTGCGTTGTGCCAAAGCGTGCAGGGAGTTTACGCGCGCTATAATGACAAGGAGCGGGAAAAAAGCGCGCAGCGGCTGGAGACAATGCTGGAGACTGCGCAGGACAAGCCTTATGAAGAACCCGTTTCCATTGCGTTTCGTCAGGCGGAACCAAAGCTGAGAAGCTACATCCTCAAGGGAGACGAGGATGTGCCGCAGGGCAATCTCGTGTTTTCTGCGGTCACGCAAACGGGCGGGCAGGCAGCGACGCTGCGCGCGGAAAAGTTTGACGCAGATGCGGGAACGAATAGCAATTTTTCCTATGTGCGGGGAACGGTACAGAGCGAGGCGGATCTTGCAAAGCAGGAGGAGTACATTGAAGAAACAGAAACCTTTACCACATGGGATTTTTTGACCAACGACGAGCGCGAAGTGGATCGCGCGGAGGCAGCGAATATGCGTGCGGCCATCGATCAGGCATGGCAAAACGGCTGCGCATTGGGGCAGGAGGAGGCGGTTGCGCAGGGCGCGAAAGTTTTGCAGGACTTAAGCGTGCAGACGCTTTCGCTGGAATCCGCCACAAAGGGAGCGCTGCGCTATGGGCAGCAGGGCGCGCTGGGCAATCTGCAAGAAAATGAGGGCGGGACGTTAAAGCCGGGATACAGCCTTGTTTACACGCTGGATTTAGGCGGGCTGAGGGCTTTTCAGCAAGAGGGTGGATATATCTATCCGTCGTTGCCGGAGACGACCTATGGTCCGCGTTATACACAGGAGCAGCTGCAGCTGTTCGTGAGCGAAGACGGCATTGAGCAGGTCGAGTGGTATTATATGACCACGCCTGTGGCAACCATTGCGGAAAATACGAAGCTGCTGCCCTTTGAGCAGGTGGCGCAGCGGCTGGCGGATCACTTGTCCTATACGGAGCTGGAGACGATCAAAGTGAATCAAATGGCCGTGGACGATATGATGGACGTACGGTATACCATACTGGGCGTTACGCTGCGCGCAAGCTATTTAAACGCGTTCGAAGCGCCGCAGAATGTGTGGCTTGCGCCGGTATGGGTGTTTGACATCAAAAACAGCTGGAAGGTGGAAGAAGGGGGAGAGGAGTATTCAAACCGGATGACCGTGATGATCAACGCGGTTGACGGGGGATATGTCTCATTTACGGATTCAACAGAGTTGGGCGGCTGGCAAACATATGTGATGCAGTATGACTGAGCGGGGGGCGGGAGCGATGCAGGTTTGGAAAAGCGAGCTGAGGCGGGCGTTTTTGCGTCCGGCGTTCTGGCTGGCGGCGGTTGGTATTTGTGTGGTTGCGCTGATGGGCGGGGCGCAGGAGCTAAAGCAGGCGTTTTCAGGGATGCTGCCGGATGGCATGGGAGAAGCGTGGCTTTTGACCGGCTATGCGGCGCTTTGCTCTGATCCGCTGGTGATGGCGATTCCTATTTTATGTACTTTGCCTTACGCTGCAATGTTTGTGGAAGAATTTCAAAGCCGTTTTTTGGTGGCGTATCTGCCGCGGACGGGATGCCGCGCCTATCTTGGCGCGAAAACGGGCGCGACGCTGCTTGCGGGCGGAGGCGCGGTGCTGTGCGGCTGTTTGATTGCGTGCGCCGTGTTTCTGATGTTGCTGCCGCCTACCGGCGCGCGGCAGGAGTTGTACGCGATTCCGCTTCAGGCAATTTTGGAGCGGGTTGTGCTTTTGTCTCTGGGCGGCTGTCTGTGGTCTTTGGCAGGGGGAGCCTTTGCGGCAGCTGCCGCAAATAAGTATATGGCGTATGCCTGCCCGTTTATTCTGTTTTATGTCATGTCCGCTTTCCGGCAGCGCTATTATAGCGGCGCGGCGCTGCTCGATCCGTGGGAGTGGATGAAGCCGAATCTGTCGACCACGCCGTTTTTTGCAGCGCTGATCGTGTCCGTCGCTGCCTGTGCGCTGATGGGGATCGCTTATGCGGCGCTGATGAAAAGGAGGATTGCCAATGTCTGAGCTTCGTGAGGTGTGGGCGGTTGCCGCGTTTAATTTTTATCGCTGGAAAAAGAATATGCGCATTGTGATGACCTTTGTACTGGCTTTTGTGATGTGCCTGCTGCTCACGCAAAAGGCGGTGGCGTTTGCAGAGCAGTATCATACCACAATGCAGATCATGGAAGCGTTTATCTGGGCGTTTGGAGACGGGAATGCTATCATGCTGTCCTCTCTGCTGCTCGTTTTGCTGTTTGCCGATATGCCGTTTTTAAATTCTGCAACGCCGTATTTTCTGGTGCGGACGAGCAGGCGTGTCTGGGTATGCGGACAGATGCTCTATATTGTGTTTGCAACAACACTGTATGTACTGTTTATCCTGATTGTCACCGCCGTCGTCTGTATGCCGGTCTCCTTTACCGGAAATATGTGGAGCGAGACGGGCGCGATGCTTGGGTATTCGGGCATGGGGAGCGCGGTTGCCCTGCCCGCTTCTGTTAAGGTCATGGAATTTTCCCTGCCCTATCAGTGCGCGGCTCAGGTGTTTTTACTTCTCCTTTTTTATTCGCTGTTCATTTCGTCGCTGATGCTGACAATCAATCTGTGGTTCGGGCAATTTTGGGGCGTTGCCTGTGTGTTTGCGGTGAATCTTTACGGGCTGTTTTTAAATCCGCAGGTGGTTGCGGCAGTGTTCCGAATCAGGGACGCGGTTTTCTATAAGGCGAATGTGGGCGTGGGATGGCTTTCGCCCTTAAACCACGCTACCTATTATATGCACAACTTTGGTCTTGACTACCTCCCGCGCGTGTGGATGTCGTATCTGGTGTTTGCGGGGCTGATTGCCCTGTTGTTTGCGCTTGGCCTGCGGGGGATCAAGCGATATCATTTCATGTTTACGCAGAACGGACGATAAAAAATGATACCGGAAAAAAGAGGAAATGATAGAATGGAGGAAAGAATGATGAACGCAGTGGCGGTCGGCATAGAAAAGCTGTCAAAAAAGTCCGGTGAGCAAGCGGTTGGCATAGAGAAGCTCTCAAAAAAGTTTGGCGATCAAACGGTTTTAAGCGATGTGACGCACGCGTTTTCCGCGGGACGCGTACATGGGATCATTGGCAATAACGGCAGCGGGAAAACGGTTCTTTTCAAATGTATCTGCGGATTTTTATTGCCCACAGAGGGCCGGATTACGCTTTATGGCAGGCAGGTGGGCAGGGATATGGATTTTCCGGACAACGTGGGGATTATCATAGAAGCGCCGGGCTTTTTGCCAGGGCTTTCGGGCTTTCAGAATTTAAAAGTGCTGGCGTCCGTGCGCAGGCGGATCACAGATGCGCAGATCAAAGAAGCGATCACGCGCGTGGGGCTTGATCCGGAGGACCGGAAAAAGGTTGCGGGATATTCGCTGGGCATGCGCCAGCGTCTGGGAATCGCGCAGGCCGTGATGGAAGACCCGCAATTGCTGATCCTTGATGAACCGTTCAACGGGCTTGACAAGCATGGCGTTGCGGATATGCACGAGGTGGTGAAAGAACTGCGCGAGCGGGGGAAAACCATTCTGCTTGCCAGCCATAACCAGAGCGATATTGACGCGCTGTGCGATACGGTATGTGAGATGGACGCAGGCATTTTGACGCAAGTGAGGTAACGGAACATTGACGGAGTTAAAACTATACGATTCAGAGCTTAAGGTAATGGAAGCCCTGTGGGAAGATGGCGCGATGCCTGTAAAAAGACTGATCGGGCTGATGAAGGAAAAGGCGGGCTGGACGCGCACCACCACCTATACGGTGGTAAAGAAGCTGGTGGATAAAGGGGCTGTCCGGCGCAGTGAACCGGATTTTATGCTGGAGGCGATCGTGAGCAGGCAGCAGGTGCGCGAGCGCGAAGTAAATGAACTTGTTGATAAGCTGTTTGACGGATCGCCGGGTCTGCTTGTTTCTTCCATGCTTGCAAGGAAAGATTTGCCGGATAGTGTCATTGACGAGCTAAAACGGATTGTGGACGAAATGAAGTGAGGGTGTGTGATGGAGCTTCTTTTTATGAGCATTTCCGGCGCGGTGCTGATTGCGGTGGTCGCGGGCGTTCGCGCCGTCTTTGGGAGCAGGATTCCCAAAAGAGTGATGGAAGTATTTTGGCTGATCGTTCTTTTGCGGCTCTTTTTTCCCTTTTCGTTCTGGCCTGATCAGGGAACGGCGGAGCGCGTTTTGGCGCAGGCCGTATCCCCGCTTTGGAAACAGCAGGAAGAAAATTTTGTGTTTTGGATGATATGGTTAACCGGAATGCTTGTGCTTGCCCTCTATTTTATTTATGTCAACCGCAAGTTCTATCGCGGAATCAGTGACGTGCGCAGGCCGGAAGACGGATTCCTTGCACAGTGGACGAAACAGCTTGGAAAGCGCAGGATAAGCGTAAAACTATCCGAATCGGTTTCAACGCCCATGGCGTGCGGCTTTTTTCGTCCGGTGATCCTGCTTCCGGCAGCCATGGATTTTTCGGACAGGCAGCAGCTTGAGTTTGTGTTGGCGCATGAATGGCAGCACATCCGACGGAGGGATTGGCTGAAAAAATTGCTGCTTACAATCGCGTTGTGCGTCCATTGGTTTAATCCGGCGGTGTGGCTGTTGTATTCGCTGGCAAACAGAGATATTGAGCTTGCCTGCGATGAAGCGGTGCTGCGCGCGCTTGGAGAGGAGGATGGCGAGCAATATGCGCTCGCGCTCATTCGTCTGCAAGCACAGCGCAAACGCTTTATGCCTTTGGCAAGCGGCTTTGGCGCACAGGCGGCAAAGGAGCGAATCCGCTCTATCATGGGGTTTGGAAAGGCAGGCTCAAAGGCCGCGCTTGTCAGCTCCTGTATGGCTGTGGCGTTGTCGCTGACTTTGATTATCGGACAGCCGTGGATGGCGGCGCGGGGCGGCGCGGGTTTCTTTCCGCACAGCCCGCAGCAAGCCGTGTGGAACGGCACGGACGGGCAGGTGCATACGGGCGACGGATTTTTTGACAATATAACGAAAAACGGAAGTGCAATTGCCTTTATGGGCTTTCGTGTGGCGGATGATGTTGTCACCTTTCAGGTGCGCAGCGAGCTTGAAGACGGCGAGTACGGCATAACGGTGATCGACGATACGCATGAAGTGATTTATACCGGCTGGTTTGATTCGGAGCGGGAGGTACTCGATACGCTGCAAAGCCTTGCGCAATCGCGGGGCGCGCAGGGCGGCTGAGTGCGAAAAAAGTGGCAAACAATGAAAATGGGTAGCTGAAAAAATACTGGCGTGGTATGATATTGCGGTATGACAAATGATCGAATACGGAAAAGAGGATGTTACAGATGAAAAAAATAGTTTGTGTCGTGATCGCGTGCCTGTTGGTGTTTTGCTTTGGGGCAACAAGCTTTGCGAAAGCGGAAGGATTTGAGATACCGGATCTTCATATGACGGTTGTTGTGCCGGGGGAAGATATGGTTGTCGGTGTCCCGGGGGTCGTTTATAACGATGCGATGCTGCAATGGCTTGACGAGCAGGGGGTTACGGAAGAAGAGTTCGAATCTTATGCGAAACAGAATATGCTTTATTTTACGGCAATGTCTGCGGATGGAACCTATGAATACTCCATATCGTCGATGAAGAGTGATGAGGCGGAGTATATTTATGATCTTGATACGCTTTCAGATCAGGATATTAAAGAACTCATGAAAGCTTCTTCTCAAATCAGCAGCCTTGACGACCTTGATCAAAACGCGCTGAATGAGGTTGCGGCAAACGGAGGGCTGGTGGCGGATAACGCCAACATCAACATGGACTCTGTAGAGAAGGTGAATGGCGTTACCTATATACGCGGTGCAATGGACGGATCGATGGCGGGCATGGATTTATGGCAGGAGATGTATTCTACCGTCAAGAACGGAATGTTTATCTATATCAAGCTGATTAACTATGACGGGCCGGCCACGCAGGAGCAAAAAGAAGAGCTTACGCAGATTGTGCAGAGCGCGTCATATGAAGAAATTCCCAGCATGGGCAAAACCTATGCGCAACAAAGCTCAGGAGCGTTTGCGGTAAGGATCATCGGATGGGTGGTCATCGGCGCGGTGGTAGGTGCGGTTGCCGCGATTGCGGGAACGGCAAAAAAACGCAGGCAGCGCAAAGAAGAGCAGCGTATGGCGGCTATGTCGCAGGCAAACGGTTATGCGCAGCCGCAGCAGGGCGGATATG
>CAZQDA010000027.1:0-29448 GCA_964592155.1 uncultured Christensenella sp. | reverse complement strand
ATCTTCATGTTGTTGAACGTGGTCTGCTCAGCAACGTCGTTGATCTCGCGCTTTAACTGCTCAAATTCTTTTGCGAGCGCGTTTCTGTCCAGCGTTTGGTTGGTGCCCGTCGCAGACTGGTTCGCAAGCTCGTTCATTCTCTGCAGCATGGAGTGCGTCTCCTGCAGCGCGCCTTCTGCTGTTTGTCCCAGCGAAATAGCATCCTGCGAGTTTCTTGCCGCCATGTTCAGGCCGCGGATCTGGCTGCGCATCTTTTCAGAAATCGCAAGACCTGCAGCGTCGTCGCCCGCACGGTTGATTCTGTAACCGGACGAAAGCTTTTCTGCGCTCTTAGCCACGTTGTCGTTGTTGATGGTGTACTGGCGCTGTGTGTTCAGGGCCATAATGTTGTTTTGAATTCTCATAATAAATACCTCCTGTATTTGGTTTGATTTACCGCTGCAAAAAGAATTCGATGTTTTGCAGGGCATCAGGCTCCTTTTTTTCGCGTTCTGTGCGGGAGCCTTGATTGGAGCTGAACCGGTCTGCTTTTTTGCCGTGCGCGGGTGACGTCCCCCTTTGCCGGAAATAAACCATACCGAATCAGCATAGTATTACTCTCGTGATTTCAAATCAAAAGTTTAGCTTTTTTTTCAAAAATTTTTTCCGGAGACTCAAAAATATATAAAAAAAGCGTTATTTTTGGTTTTGGGATGCGCGAAAACATGATTAATAGGAAAGAACAGCCCACAGGATAAAATATTTATAAAATCTATTTTCATTCATAGCGCACAATGGTATACTAAATTTTATTGTAGAAAACAATTAAAGGAGAGAGCAATGGAGTTTCTGGTAGAAGGTTTTATGGCCCTCACATGGCAGCAGGTTGTGATGTTTGTTGTGGGCATTGTCCTGATTTATCTTGCGATTTCAAAAAAGCTGGAACCGGCGCTGCTGCTGCCCATTGGCTTCGGCGCGATTCTGGTGAATATTCCCATGTCCGGCGCGGTCGATCAGGTGATGGCGGGCGTAGGGCAGGTGGATGGAATCATCGACTGGCTGTTTCAGGTAGGCATCAAGGCTTCGGAGGCGATGCCGCTTTTGCTGTTTATCGGCATTGGGGCAATGATCGATTTCGGCCCGCTTCTCAAAAACCCCAAGCTGTTGTTTTTTGGAGCGGCGGCGCAGTTCGGCATCTTTTTCACCATTCTGGCGGCGGGGGCAATGGGCTTCTCGCTCACGGACGCTGCTTCGGTGGGGATCATCGGCGCGGCGGACGGCCCGACTTCCATTCTGGTATCGCAGGTGCTGGGCAGCGGATATATGGGGGCGATTGCGGTTGCGGCGTATTCGTATATGGCGCTGGTGCCCATCATCCAGCCGCTTGCCATCAAGCTCGTGACCACCAAAAAAGAGCGGGCGATTGAAATGAAATATGACGGCGGCGATATTCCCAAAATTGCGAAAATCCTTTTTCCCATCGCGGTAACCATGATCGCGGGGCTGGTGGCGCCCGCATCCATCGCGCTGGTCGGATTTTTGATGTTTGGAAACCTCCTGCGCGAATGCGGCGTGCTTGATTCGCTTTCCGATACGGCGCAAAAGGTGCTGGTGAATCTGATCACCCTGCTTTTGGGAATCACGATTGCATCCACCATGCGGGCGGAAAATTTCGTGAATATCCAAACGCTGATGATTATGGGTCTGGGGCTCGTGGCGTTCTTCTTTGACACCATTGCGGGCGTGATGTTTGCAAAGCTCATCAACCTGTTCAGCAAAAAGAATAAATTAAATCCGATGATCGGCGCGGCGGGCATTTCGGCGTTTCCCATGTCGGCGCGTGTGGTGCAAAAAATGGGACTCGAGGCAAACAACCAGAATCACTTATTGATGTTTGCCGTGGGCGCGAATGTGTCGGGGCAGATTGCCTCGGTGATTGCGGGCGGCGTTATTTTAGGGCTTGTGCCC
The DNA here is from genome assembly GCA_964592155.1 of uncultured Christensenella sp. Lineage (GTDB taxonomy): Bacteria > Bacillota > Clostridia > Christensenellales > Christensenellaceae > Christensenella. The sequence goes on along the minus strand of CAZQDA010000027.1, from coordinate 27,501 downwards.
GCGCTTCTGTAGGAAAGGACGGTTAGAAGCTATGGATGTAGTAGGAGCTTCGCTGCAGCTGATGTGGCAGGGGATGGTTTCCATTTTCGTGGTGATGGCGGCAATTTGCGTTGTCGTACTGATCGTGAACAAGGTAACCGCCAGAAAGAAAAAACAATAAAGAACGCATGGCGTGAAATGAACTATCAAACTTTACTGGAAGAACGGTTTATTACATTATATGGAGAGGCGCGGCTTGTGGAAAGCCTGCGCGTTTATCCGGAGCTTGGAAACGTGATTTCGTTTGCGGTTCCGCTGCCGCGGGCAATCGTGGACAGCATTCGTCTCCACGGGCCGGATCAAACCTATTTCCATCATTACAGAACCTGCAACGCGTATATTGACCAGACTTCCTTTGCGCTCACGCTTGCGCTAAGGCAGGCGGGATATTCCGCGGTTTATGTACCCGCCTCGCAATCTGTGCACGGCGACGGGCTGCGCGGGATTTTATCGCATAAGGCGGCTGCCGTTTTATGCGGGCTGGGCGGCATTGGGCAAAATGATCTTTTGGTCACAAAAGAATATGGCTGCGGAGTGCGGCTGGGGACGGTGATGACGAACCTGCCGGTTTCAGCGCAAAGCAGGATTGCGCAAAACCCGTGCACGGGCTGTGGGGCGTGCGTGAAGGCGTGTCCGTGCGGCGCGCTTTATGGAACAGCGTGGAGCATGGAGCATATGCCGTGCGAGATGCTGGATGCGCAAAAGTGCAGCCTGCACATGAAAAAAGCATATCAAAAAATCGGCAGAGGCTCTGTATGCGGGGTCTGTATGGCGGCATGCCCTGTGGGAAGATACTAAATATGGGGCTTTTTTGAAAAATCTGTTAATGAATTGTTACAAAACTATTTACAAAACAAATAAAAAGTTGTATAATGACAAAAGTTATAAAAATGGGTAAACCCTGTTTAGGACAAAAAAACATAGGAGATTAATATGAATCATATTATATCTAATGTTAAGAAAAGTTTTTCCAAAACGGTAAGAACCATGAAAAACAAGCTTGCAGAGATGACAAGCGGATTTTCTAACATGAAAATGAGCAAGACAAGAAGACGCGGACGCGTTAGCGCGGCAAGCTATTCGGCGGGAACGCCGGCTGCAAGAAGACCTTCGGTCTTTGTGCAGAGCACGCAATCCGCGCGGCGCAGATATACGGCGCGCAAGGTGAACCGCAAGCGTTTTACGGTGGTTGTGGCAATCGCCGTTGCGGCGATCATGGTGCCGGTGATGGTTATGGCGGCAAACGGCGATGCGGGCGTAGCGCCCATGCAGGAAGAGCCGGAAGCAACGCCGGTTGCGGCAGGGGTTTTCTCGGCAGAGGCGGAACCAACGCCCACTCCGGAATTGACAGACACCACGCAGGCAGCTCCGGAATTGACAGATCAGACGGTGGCAGAGGCTGCCCCGGCTGAGCAGAGCGCGGAAGCGGAAGTGGTCGCAGAGCCTACTCCGGAACCGACTCCTCAATATGTAACATTAACGGCTGGCATGAATGATCCTTCTGTGCCGGCATTGCAGGAAAGATTAATGGAACTCCACTATATGTCTTCGGATCAGCCGACCGACTATTTCGGACCGGCGACGCTGACAGCGGTGCAGGCGTTCCAGCGCAAAAACGGCCTCGATGTGGATGGCGCGGCAGGCGTAGCCACGCAGCAGGCGATTTTCTCTGACGCTGCAAAAGAATATACGGCGGCAAAGGGCGCGGATGGCGACGACGTATCAAAGATTCAGGACAGATTGCAGGCGCTTGGCTATGACGTAAGCGTAACAGGGCATTTTGGCGATGATACAGAAAAAGCGGTGAAATACTTCCAGCGCATGAACGGTCTGACGGACGACGGCAGCGTTGGCAGCGAAACAAAAGACGTTCTTTTCTCAGACAACGCAGAGCGTTCGGAAGAGAAAGTAAAGGCTGACAAGAAGAAAGAGGAAGAGGCAAACAAGAAAAACAATAGCTCTTCCGGCAATAAGGGCAACAGTTCTTCCGGCAATAAAGGCAGCGGTTCTTCCGGCAACAGCAGCAGCGGTTCTTCCGGCGGCGGTGGTGGCGGCGGAAACGCACCCTCGGCAAACCCCGGTTCTGTGGAGTCGTTCATCGACGCAGCCATGGCGCAGGTAGGCAAGCCGTATGTGCTCGGCGGAAAAGGACCGGATACCTTTGACTGCTCAGGCTTCATCTACTATGCGTTGCAGCAGAGTGGAAATGGAATCGGCTACATGACTTCCGGTGGATGGGCTGGCTCAGGCTATGCTTCGGTAGGCTGGGATAATCTCGAGCGCGGCGACATCGTGTGCGTATCGGGTCACGTAGGAATTTACCTTGGTGGCGGACAGATTGTGGATGCTTCCTCCGGCTCAGGCCAGATTGTCGTAAGAAATATGGGTTCTTGGTTCCAGAGTAGATTCATCACTGGAAAACGTATTTTCTAAAATTAATATTCAGGGAACGGACGCTGCATGGCGCCCGTTCTTTTTTTGTGTTCTTGTATAGTTCACAGTTTTTTGTTATAATACCTTGTTAGCAGGAGGTAGCTATGACAGAATACAGGTTAGGTTTGGACATAGGCTCGACTACGATCAAATTGATTTTGATCGATGAAAATAAAAACATATTATTTGAGCGATATCGGCGGCATTTTTCAGATGTGCGCGGGGAATTATTAAATTTATTTAAGGAAATTGCGCAGGAATGCGGCGAATATAGGGTAACGTCTGCCATCACGGGGTCAGGCGGTCTTTCGGTTGCAACGTTGCTTTCCCTGCCTTTTACGCAAGAGGTTGTTGCGGGGGCAAGGGCGACGCAGGAGTTTATTCCGCAAGCGGATGTGGTGTTGGAGCTTGGCGGGGAAGACGCAAAAATCACCTACATGAAGCCTTCTTTGGAGCAGCGCATGAACGGTACCTGCGCGGGCGGCACAGGCGCGTTCATCGATCAGATGGCGACGCTTTTGAACACAGACCCGATGGGGCTCAATGAGCTTGCCAAAACATATGATACCATTTATCCAATCGCGGCGCGTTGCGGCGTTTTCGCCAAAACAGACGTGCAGCCGCTGATCAACGAGGGGGCGGCGAAAGGCGATATTGCCGCGTCCATCTTCCAGTCCGTCGTAAACCAGACAATTTCAGGACTGGCATGCGGCAGGCCGATCCGCGGAAACGTTGCGTTTTTGGGAGGGCCGCTTCATTATCTCACAGAGCTTCGCACGCGTTTTATTGAAACGCTTAACCTAAAAGACGACGCAATCATTCATCCGGAAAATTCGCATCTGTTTGTTGCGATGGGCGCGGCGCTCATGGCGGAAGGCACAGAATTTGCGGTCAGGGATTTGCCGGACATGCTGCAAAAGGCGGGAGAGGGCGAGCACGAAACGCGCCGTTTGCAGCCGCTGTTTGTATCAGAGGAAGATTATCGCGGCTTTGTGGAGCGTCATGCGCAAAAGAATGTAGAGAGAATCGGCATCAAGGAGGCGCAGGGCGAGTGCTTTTTGGGGATGGATGCGGGAAGCACAACCATCAAAGCGGTGCTGATCAATGGGAAAAACCAGCTCCTTTATTCCCATTATCATTCCAATGAAGGAAATCCGCTTGATTCGGCAGTGGAAATCGTAAAAGATATTTATCAAAAGTTGCCTGAAAATGCCCATATTGCGGGTGCGTGTGTCACCGGATACGGAGAGGCCATCATCAAGGAAGCGTTGAAGCTTGACCTTGGAGAGATCGAGACAATGGCACATTATAAGGCGGCGGAGTTTTTTAATCCGGATGTTGATTTGATTATTGATATCGGCGGACAGGATATGAAGTGTCTGCACATTAAAGACGGGGTAGTGGACGGCATTATGCTCAATGAGGCGTGTTCGTCCGGCTGCGGAAGCTTTTTGCAGACGTTTGCGTATTCCCTTGGCATTCCCATTCAGGATTTCGCAAACGAGGCGCTTAAGGCGCAAAATCCGGTTGACCTGGGAACGCGGTGTACGGTATTCATGAACAGCCGCGTCAAACAGGCGCAGAAGGAAGGCGCAACGGTGGGCGATATCTCGGCGGGGCTTTCTTATTCTGTGGTAAAAAATGCGCTGTACAAGGTAATTAAGGTAAAAGACCCTGCAGACCTTGGTAAAAATATTGTGGTGCAGGGCGGCACATTCAAAAACAATGCAATCCTGCGTACCTTTGAGCTGGAGCTTGGACGCGACGTTGTACGTCCGGATATTGCGGAGCTGATGGGCGCGTTTGGCGCGGCGTTGCTCGCGAAAAAGGAAATGAGCGGTAAAAAAAGCTCTATTCTTGCAAAAGAAGACCTCACGGATTTTCACTATCAGGGCAGCTTTGCACGCTGCGGAAAATGTGAAAACCGCTGCATGCTGACGATTACAACCTTTGAAGACGGCAGGAAGTTTATTTCCGGAAACCGCTGCGAAAAGGGAAGCGGCGTCGCCAAAAAGAACGACATGCCCGATTTGTTTGACTATAAACTAAAGCGTGTGTTTGATTATGAATCATTGCCGGAGGAACATGCGCCGCATGGAACGGTAGGCATTCCGCGCGCGCTGAATATTTTTGAAAACTATCCATTCTGGCATACGATGTTTACAAAGCTGGGATTTCGTGTGGTGCTTTCCGACCCCTCGAGTCACTCCATCTTTGAGCAGGGGATGGAGACCATCTCGTCGGATACGGTTTGTTATCCGGCAAAGCTGATTCACGGGCATATTGAGAATCTTGCGCAAAAGGGCGTGGATAGAATATTCTATCCGTGTATTCCGTTTGAGCGCAAAGAGTTTGGAGATTCCAACAACCACTACAACTGTCCTGTCGTTACCTCTTATCCGGAAGTGATCAAGAATAATATGGATGTGTTGCAGGAAAAGGGGATTGAATTTATCAATTTCTTTGTGGCGCTCGATGAGCAGGACTTCATGCCGCAGAAGATCATGAAGGAATTTGGCAAGTACGGCATCACAGAGCAACAGGCGAAAGAGGCCTCGGATGCGGCCTATGCGGCGCTTGACCTCTTTAAGCAGGATATGCGCGAGCAGGGCGAGAAAACGATTCAGTGGCTTAAGGAGACGGGAAATACGGGCATTGTGCTTGCGGGGCGGCCTTATCATGTGGATGCGGAGATCAATCACGGGATTCCGTCGCTCATTACAAGCTATGGGCTTGCCGTTTTGACGGAAGACAGCGTCGCCCATCTGGGGCATTTGGAACGGCCGATCCGCGTGATGGATCAATGGGCATTCCACACGCGGCTTTATGAGGCTGCCGCTGCCGTGGGGAGGTATGACTGCCTGCAGCTGGTGCAGCTGAATTCGTTTGGATGCGGGCTTGACGCGATCACCACAGATCAGGTGCATGAGATCATTGAAGCGGCGGGAAAGATTTATACGGTGCTGAAGATTGATGAAATCAGCAATCTGGGCGCTGCAAAAATCAGGATTCGTTCGCTGATTGCCGCGTTAAAAGAGCAGAAGGACGATGCTGTAAAGAATCCGCAAAAGAAAAAAGAAAAGAACAATGCGGTGTGGAAACGACGTATCTTCACGCAGGAAATGCGTGAAAAGGGAACGATCGTGTGTCCGCAGATGGCGCCTTTGCAGTTCCAGTTTTTAAAACAGGCGTTCGATCCGACGGGATATAATTTTAAGGTTTTGACCGAAGTAACCAAGGAAGACATTGACGTGGGGCTGAAATACGTGAACAACGATGCGTGCTATCCGACCATTATTGTCGTGGGGCAGCTTGTCAATGCGTTTATCACAGGAAAGCTTGACCCGGATAACACAGTTATCATGCTTACGCAAACGGGCGGCGGCTGTCGCGCGTCCAACTATCTCGCGTTTTTGCGTAAAGCATTAAAGGAGGCGGGGTTCCCGCAGGTGGTGGTGGTGTCCATCAATTTTTCAGGCCTCGAAAAGAATCCGGGGTTCCGCTTTACGCCGGGTCTTGCGATGCGTTTGCTGCTGGCGATTCCGCTGGGGGATTTATTGCAAAAGCTGTTGCTCGCAACCCGCCCTTACGAAAAAAACAAGGGCGAAACAAACGCGCTGTTTGATCAGTGGGTTTTAAAGATACAGAATATCGTGAAAAACACGCGCTATTTTGGATATCGCAAAGCGGCAAAGCAGATGGTCAGGGAATTTGAAGCGGTTGAGCGCACCAATGAAGTAAAGCCAAAGGTCGGTATTGTAGGCGAAATCCTCGTGAAATATCATCCGGACGCGAACAATCACGCAATCGAGGTGATCGAGCGGGAGGGTGGCGAGGCAGTGATGCCTGCGCTGATGGAATTTTTCACCTACAGCCTTTATAGCTGCAAATTTAAATATGAAGAAATGGGAAAATCAAAAGGGGTTTATAAGGCTTCTATGTTTGGAATACGGCTGGTGAACTGGTTTAGAAATCCCATCCAGCGTTCGCTTAAAAAGAGCAAATATTATACGCCCTATCCCGATATCCGCCATCTGGCGGAGCAGTCGGAAGAGATGATTTCCTGTGGAAACTGCACGGGCGAAGGATGGTTCTTGACAGCGGAAATGCTTCATTTGATTGAGGAGGGCGCGCCAAACATCATCTGTGTGCAGCCGTTTGCGTGTCTGCCCAACCATGTGGTGGGCAAGGGAATGATCCGCGGGATCAGAAATCAATATCCGCAGGCAAATATTGTTGCGGTAGACTATGACCCGGGCGCATCCGAAGTGAATCAGCTCAATCGAATCAAGCTGATGATCTACAGCGCATTTGAAAATTTGAAATTGCAGCGGAAAGGAAAATGAGCAGTTGAACTGTAATGGCAGGGTTGTTTGACGGTGTTTGCTTTCTATGCTAACATTGAACTGTCGTGAAAGCAAAGCGTTTGATTTTCGCACTGCAAAAGATAGGAGCATAAAAAAGCAACAAGAGCGATAAAATATGCTGGAGGAAACATGAAACTATTCACGCTGGGGCCTGTTGAAATGTACAACAGGACACGGGATACAGCAAGCCGGCAGGTGCCTTACTTCAGGGTGCCGGAGTTTTCGGAAGTTGTGCTGGAAACACAAAAAATGTTATGCGAGGTTCTTTGTGCGCCAAAAGAATCGGAAACGATTTTTTTGACAAATTCAGGAACGGGAGCGATGGAAGCTACGGTGATCAACTGCTTCACGCAGCGAGACAAGCTTCTTATTATAAACGGCGGGCTGTTTGGGCGGGTCTTTATGAAGATATGCGATATTCACAGCATACCATACGAGAGCATTGACCTGTCCATTGACGAAGCCCTAACGCAGCAGCATTTACAAAAATATAACGGAGCAGGAATTACAGGGCTGTTGGTGAATCTGCATGAGACATCTACCGGACAGCTTTATGATATCAATATGCTGGCGGAATTTTGCAAAAGAAATCAGGCTTATTTTATTGTTGATGCGATCAGCTCTTTTTTAGCAGATCCGTTTGATATGCAACGTTATGGCGTTGATGCCGTAATGATCAGTTCGCAAAAGGGCGCCGCGCTTGAGCCGGGTCTTTCTGCGGTTGTTTTGAGCAGGCGTATTTTTGAAGAGCGCGTTATGAAAAACGATCCCAGAAGTTACTATTTTGATTTCAAGGATTACGCTAAAAATATGGAGCGCGGTCAAACGCCCTTCACTCCGGCTATTGGGATTATTTTTCAGTTGAACGACATGTTAAAATATGTTCTGGAAATTGGACTGGACAACAAAATTGCTCATACTGCTGCGCTGGGAAAGGATTTTCGGGAGAGGGCGAAGATGATTGGCCTCAGTATTCCGGCTTATCCGCTTTCCAATGCGATGACTCCTCTGGTTTTTCAGGATATAGACGCTTTTTATATCCATGAAGCTTTGAAAAATGAGTATGACATTTTTTTGAATCCGAGCGGACTATCGCGGGAGACGATTGTAAGGGTAGGGCATCTTGGCAATCTTAGCATAAAGGATAATAGAGTTTTGATTGCGGCTCTGAAAGAATTATTAGAAGCGGGGCGGAAAAAGTGAACACGGTTTGGGAAGCGCTGAATCAATGCGCAGAGAAAAAAAACCTGCGGATGCAAAAAATTGAAGCGAAAGATATTGTTTTTGAGGAGCAGGTCAAGCTGAATTGTTTTTATTGCGGCCGCTATGGTTCCAATTGGAAATGCCCGCCGAATATTCCGCAGTGCGACTATGCAAAAATATTCCATGAATTTGAAAATTTAGCGTTGGTAGAGGGAAATTTTTCTTTCACCAGCAAAACGTATGCCGATGTGCGCACAGACTCCAGCGTTTTTGTGCATAAAGCCGTTCTTGAAATGGAAGGGATTTTGCGGGAAGCCGGCTGTTGCTCCTGCCTGTCCTTTATTGGCGGGTCGTGCAAATTGTGCAAAAGCGGCTGTGGGAAGGAGCGGTGCAATAACCCGTATCAGGCAAGGATTCCGCTGGAAGCAACAGGGGTTAATGTAGTAAAGACTGCAAAGAACTACGGGATTGACATCTCTTTTCCCGTGCGAAATAATTTAAAACGAGTCGGACTAATTTTATGGTGAGGTAATCATTATGACATATATTTTTTTAGTAGCAGGAAAAGGAACTCGATTGCATCCGCTTACTTTTAGTTATCCAAAATCTTTGTATAAGCTGGATGACAAAACAACCGTGCTTCATCGCATGGTTAAACTCATCAAAAAATATGACAAAGATGCGGAGATTGTTTTGGTCACAGGATTTATGAAGGAAAAGATCAAAGAAGAGATTAAAGATGTCTTGTATATTGATAACCCATTTTATCGCATGACGAATTCCATTTCTTCCTTGTGGTTTGCGCGGGAATACTTAGACCGTGATAATGTCACAATTATCAATGGGGATACTGTCATGTCAGAAGCGGCGGTAAAGAACGTATTATGCGCAACTACAGATAAGCCGCTGGCCCTGCTAGACAGTTCTGTCAAAAAAGATGGAGATTATAATGCACAGGTGCAAGGCGATAAACTTGTTGTCATGAGCAAGGAACTGGACGAGTATTTTGGTGAGTTTGTCGGGGTAATGAAGTTTGACCGCAGATCGGCATCAGATTTGAGAAGAGTGCTGGAACAAATGATTGATGAAGAGCAATTTGATGAGTGGTATGAAGACGTTTTGGTGAGGATGATTTTCAGAAATAATTATAATATATACTACAAAGATATGTGCGATTATGCGTGGACGGAAGTTGATAATGTAAACGACTTGATGCTGGCGAAAAAAATTCATGCAGAAACAGAATTAACCTGAAGCGATGCTCCGGCTTTCTACTCCTCTCAGAAATGGGAGGAGTTTTTTTGTTATAGCGGAAAAAATCTGACCATATTTTCAATGCTCCGTTCCTGTTCCGCAATGGATCTCGCTATGGCGGCTGACAATCATTCACACCTGATTATGTAAATTTTTCTAGAGTAAAATTCAAGCCAAAGATCAAAAAATATGATACAATAAAAAGCAGGAGAGTATTTTATGGTTTTGATTATTTTAGCTGTAGCAGTCGTCCTTTTGGCTGTTTTCCTTTATTATTTTCTAACGGCGGCAAGGCCGGTTGGTTCGTGGCTCAAAGAGTATTCTTACGCACATCGTGGGCTGCACACAAAAGAATTTCCGGAAAATTCGATTCCCGCATTTCAAAATGCGGTAGAGAATGGTTATGCAATTGAACTGGATGTACACCTTTCCAAAGACAAGAAGCTTGTCGTTTTTCATGACGACAGCCTGCAGCGAATGACAGGTGCGAACGGAAAAATCGGTGACTTTACTCTGGAAGAACTGAAAAAATTGCGTCTCAACAATACATGCTACGGAATCCCTACGCTCACAGAAGTGCTTGCGCTGGTTGACGGGAAAGTTCCTCTGCTCATAGAGCTGAAAAATGTAGGCAGGGCGGGGGAGCTTGAAATTGCATTGTATGAGATGCTTAAGCAGTATAAAGGGAAATATGCGATCCAGTCTTTTTCTCCATTTTCGGTCAGATGGTTTAAAAAGAATGCGCCGCATATCCTGCGCGGGCAGTTGTCGGCAACGTTTGCGCAATATGTGGAGGAGTTTCCCAAGTGGAGACGACGCGCGCTCAAGCATTTATATGTGAACGTAATGAGCAGGCCAAACTTCATTAATTATGAGATCGACGGATTAAAAATGCCTGTCTTAAAGCGGTTGCGCAAAAGCGGCGTACCGGTTTTTGCATGGACAGTGCGCACAAAGGCGGAAGAAAGGATGGCGCTCCCTTACGCCGATGCAATGGTATTTGAAGAAATCAAGCCTGAAAGGAAACAAACGCATGAAAAATAAAGTATTGTCGATTTTGATTATTTTGTTTGGAGCGTTATCTTTTTTGATTTTTCTGCCCTCTATCTGGTGGCTGGGGCTCGCCTTTGCCCTTTTGGCGGTTGTGTTCGGAGGCGTAATGCTAAAGACGCTGCACATTTATGCAGTGATTGGTATGGTTCTCGCAATTGCCGCATGCGCAATTTATTTGTTTGCGATGAATGCGGCGGGGATTTCTATGTTTGGGTGAAAATAGTTGTTTTAATCACTCCGCCTGTTCTTATAAATAGAATGCTGAATGAAGCGGTAATCGATTGATAAAAAAGAACAGGAGAATTTGGATCATGAAAGTTTATGATTTTAGCGTAAAGAAAATGAACGGCGAGATGCAGGAGCTAAAGGATTTTGAAGGCAAAGTGCTTTTGATTGTGAATACGGCCAGCAAATGTGGCTTCACGCCGCAGTTCGAGGGGCTTGAGGCACTGTATCAAAAGTATAAAGACAAAGGGTTTGTTATTCTGGGGTTCCCATGCAATCAATTTGCAGGACAGGATCCGGGCACCAATGAAGAGATTCAAGAGTTTTGCAAACTGAATTATGGCGTAACATTTCCCATGATGGCGAAAATTGACGTCAACGGAGAGCGGGAAGAGCCTCTGTATAGCTTCTTGAAATCTGAAAAAGGCTTTGCCGGATTTGATATGCAGCATCCGATTGCGGCCAAGCTTGACGAGATTTTAAGCGCGGAAGAGGAAGGGTATCAAAAGAACAGTAGCATCAAATGGAATTTCACAAAATTCCTGATCGGCAAAGATGGAGTCGTGGTGGAACGTTTTGAGCCGACTGCTACACCTGAAAAAATAGAACCTTTTATTGAAAAATTACTGTAACACGATCCAAAAGAAGGGCGGCCTTAGTACACGCCCTTTTTTGGTGCAAATAAAATAGCCGTTGTAGCAATAGCAAACAAAATCTGTTTTATTTCTTCCAACAGATCACATAAAAAAGCGCTTTGATATCCAAAGCGCTTTTTTGTAGAATTTAAATTAGATTTTAATATTTACTGTTGTTTCCCTGAAAACCGCCGGACGTCGTGCTGGGAGAATCAGGGAAGATAATATCGTCAGAAGCGCCGACGCTGGCAATCTGATTATCGTCTTCCGGAAGTTTATACTTGGAAACAATCTCCTTGAGCATCTGTGCCTGACCGGAAAGCTCTTGCGAAACCGCAGCATTTTCTTGAGACATTGCAGAATTGCTCTGGACAACTGTAGATATTTGTTCGACCCCAAGCGATACTTCCTGAAGGGAAGTGGATTGCTCATTGGATGCGCGTGAGATTTGTGTTACAAGCGTACTCGTCTCATTTGCGCTTTGCATGATTGTGCCAAGGGATTCGGCAGTTTCGTTTACAATCTTGGCACCCTTTTCCACTGCGGTAAGCGAGCTTGCGATTAGCGTACTTGTGTTTTTGGCCGCCTGTGAGCTCTTGGAGGCCAGATTCCGCACTTCATCCGCCACCACTGCAAAACCGCTGCCGGCAGCGCCTGCCCGTGCTGCTTCCACGGCTGCGTTCAGTGCCAGAATGTTGGTTTGGAAAGCAATATCATCAATCGTTTTGATGATTTTACCAATTTCTTTTGATGTATTGTTGATCTCATCCATCGCATGGATCATATCCTGCATCTGCTCATTGCCATGCTCGATTTCCGTGTAGGTCGCATTCGCGAGTCTTCCGGCCTCGTCGGCAGCCTCGGCGTTTTGCTTCACCTGCGTTGTGATGGTTTCGATGCTGGCTGAGAGCTCTTCGATGGAACCGGCCTGCTCCGTCGCGCCTTGTGAAAGGGACTGCGCGCCAACGGAAATTTGATCAGCACCGGTTGCAACCTGCTCAGAGGATTGCTTGATTTCTCCAAAGGAACTAATCAAAGCATTCAGGATACCAAACATAGAAGACTCAATCTGCTTGAAAGTACCCTGGAATTCGATTTCAGGATGGATGCGGAAGTTGCCTTCCGACATCTCTTTGAGCGCGCGCGCAATTTCATGGATATATTTTTTGAGTTCCGCAATCGTTTCGTTAAAAGCATGCGACAACTGGACAACTTCATCCTTTTTATTTTTATTGGAAGTGTCGACCGCAACATCGAGGTTACCTTGTGAAATCTCGTTGGCAACGGTAACTAAGCTAACGATCGGACGGCTGATGCCTTTGGTAATCCGCAGAGCAATCACGATGGAAACGACTGTTGCGACGGCGATCAAAATAAATGTAAAAATAATGGATTCTGTGGTAGAGGTATCCAGATCGTTTGAGAATTGCGTTCCAACCTCAATATTAAGCTTCAAAAGCTCATCGATTTTTGCAGTTGTGGCATTGGCCAGAGGAACTCCGTCCGTATAAAGAAGCGTCTGAGCCTCAGCTTGCTGCCCGTTATTGACCAGCTCAATAACCTGCTCGACAACATTCTGATAATTTTCAACATCGGTATAAATATCGGCTAAAATAGCTTTGCCCTGATCAGAAGTCGTTGTTTGGGATACTAGCTCCAAAGCTTCGCTCAGCATTTTTTGATCTTCATGAGCCTTTGCAATCGCATTCTGAACATCATCGGGATCAGTTAAAAAAACAATATCTCGCGCATAAACACGAGACTCTTGCGCGATCATTCCAAGTTCACCCAAATGCCCCGTTGCAAAACCATAGTCTACGAGGGCAGTCTTATAGGAGTTATTGGTTTTGATCAGCATCAGGGCGCCCAATATACCGGAAAAGCTCGCAATGATCAACACCGTCAGAAATGATATCAGCAATTTTTTACCTATTGTCATAAGAATACCTCCAAGATATGGCTATTTTTCATTTCATAAAACTGACAAAAATTATTTTAAGCAATACTGCGATGTAGAAGTATTACTTATAAGCAAATAAACTGTTTGCTAGCAAAATAAACTGCTCCTTGACATTTATTATAAATATATAATGACAAGGTCGCATAAGTCAATAAAAAAGTGAATAATTGTAGCAGACGTAGTTTTATTTTAATGTTCCTGGGAAACAATAAAGATAAGATTCAAAAAACGAAAAGTCTTAAAAAGTGACAAAATGAAACGAAAATAAGCAAAATACGACTGGGAATCAAGGGAGGATCAGGTCAAAAAAATGTCCGCCAAGAAAATCTGGCGGGAGAAATGTCAAAATAGCTGCGTCAAAAATATAAAAGAAGATAAGTTCGGCTGCATTATTTTATTGACACTAACGTAAAACTTTGTTAACATTGGGTTAAAGAAAATGCCATGTCCGGGAAGTGCGGCAAGTGGCTTCTCAGGCGATAGAAGCAGTTGCGGAAACGCACGTTTCGCGAGGGCAAAGTAGAGTATTTAAAAGTGCATTTGTAATAAATGTGCTATTAATTTGCCGATTGCACAATAAATACGTAGCGGGTTAAGTATGCGAACGGGAGAAGTAAGATATGCAGATCAGTGATTCGGATTTAGACCTACTAAAAGAAATTGGAAACATTGGGGCAGGCAATGCCGCATCGTCTCTTTCAGCAATGACTGGGCAGACGATTAATATTAGCGTACCGCATTGCGGCATGATTGGTTATTCCGAAATCGCGGAAAAGCTCGGAGGCGCTGAAAATATCATCCTGGGGATGTTAGTCCAGATGAGCGGTGATATGGAAGGCTTCATTCTGTTGGCGCAAGAACTCGTGGATGCGAAAAACACGATCAAGTCCTTATTGGGGCAGGATATCAATATTGAACCAGAATTTCATTTGGAAGATTTCGAGCCGATGCGCGAAGTGTGCAACATTCTTGTTGGCACTTACCTGTCGGCTATTTCAGGTATGACACAACTTAATATTACGCCTACCGTACCGGATATGACGATTGATATGGCAATGGCGATTATGAATGTCCCTGTTATGGTTTATGGAGAATTAGGCGAATATGTTCTGATGCTCGATACGGAATTTGGAGGAGCTGGGGAAAATATAAAAGGGAACTTCTTCCTGATGCCCACGATCGAATCACTTGAAGTGTTGAAGAAAGCGTTGTTTACTTGATTTATGAAAACGATGATTATTGGGATGGCAGAGTTGGGCGTGGTAAAAACGCCTCAGCATATAGCCACTTTAGGATTGGGTTCCTGTGTTGGCGTTGTCCTGTATGACAGGATCAGCAAAATCGGCGGGATGGTTCACATCGTAATGCCGGACAGCGCGGGGCGCACCGATATTGTAAGGGCTAAATTTGCCGACACGGGTGTTGACGAATTATTGAGCCAAATGATGAAAGCCGGCGCGCGGCGGGCGGCAATTACCGCCAAGCTTGCGGGAGGGGCGCATATGTTTGGCAGCTTTGGAACGAGCGACGCGCTGAAGGTAGGGGACCGGAACGCGTTTAATAGCAAGATGGCGGTTTTGAAGCTGAGAATCCCAATTCTTGCGGAGGATCTGGGCGGAACTTACGGACGGACGATTGAGCTAAATCCGGAGGATGGGTCGCTGATGATCAAAACAGTTGGGAAAGGCGTCAAGACATTATAAAAGATGCATAACGATGATGCGCCGGTCACTTTAAGTTCAGGGCGCGCAGATTCGATGATTGATAAATTTAAGTATGTGTATTGGCTAGGAGGAAAAGTATGAAAAAGGTGTTAGTTGTAGACGATGCTGCATTTATGAGGCTCACGATTAAGAATATGCTTTCCAAAAATGGGTTTGAAGTAGTCGGAGAAGCTGAAAATGGAGTGCAGGCGATACAAAAATGCACTGAATTGCAGCCTGACATTATGACGCTTGACATCACAATGCCGGAAATGACAGGAATTGATGCTCTGAAAGAGATTATGAAGGTAAGGCCGCAAACCAATGTGGTCATGGTTTCCGCGCTCGGGCAGGAAGGCATGGTTAAGGAAGCGGTTATGCTTGGTGCAAAAGGATTTGTGGTTAAGCCATTCAAAGAGGATATTATTGTTGCGGCACTCAGCAAATTTAAGTGATGCGTTAATGTTACAAATTTGACAGACGAAGGAGAGTGAAGGCAAATGGGCGAAAATGATCCAATGCTGGAGATGTATGTTCTAGAGAACAGCCAATTGCTGGAACATTTGGAAGAACTGTTGCTGGGCGGCGAAAAAAATGAAGGGCTATCCAAGGAACAGATTGATGAAACATTCCGCGTAATGCATACGGTCAAAGGGTCTTCTGCAATGATGGACTACGAGGCGATGGCAACGCTTGCGCACGCGGTGGAAGATTTATTTTCTAAAATAAGGGAAAAAGCGCCCCAGGACTCCATGTGGGGGCGTATTTTTGATATTGTTTTGGAATCGATGGATTTCTTCAAAAATGAAATTGAAAAGATACAGGACGGCAACCAGCCTGACGGGCGGGCGGACGAGCTTTGTGCGGAATTGCGGGAGATTTACAATTCTCTTGCAGACGACGGCGGAGCTGGCGTAAAGGCGGAAGAGCAGCAGGAAACAGAAGACAGCAATGGCTCAATCGGCGCGGGACTGCTTGAAAAGTTGACGCCTCAGCCGGGTGAGAAGCGGTTTTGGGTTAAGATCATGTTTGAGCAGGGCTGCCAGATGGAAACAGTCCGTGCGTATGGAGTTCTGATGTCAATCGAAGAGCTCTATTCCAGTATTGCCATGCAGCCGGTAGAACTTGAAGAAAACCACGATGAAGAGATTGCCCAAAATGGATTTATGATCGCGGTTTCCACCACGGAAGATGTTTTTGAAATCATTCGCCAGAAGATTGATGAAACCATGTTTTTGGCTAGCGTGGAATATGGAGAGGCGGAAGAGGAAAGACAGGAAGACTCTGAAAGCGAAAAGGACACCGGAAACGATACGCCGGTTGTCGAGGCTTCGCGGGCGGAGCCGGAGACCACCTCTGCGGCAGTGCAGCAGCAAAATGACGCTGTAAAAGAAGCGCAGGGAGCCGTAAAAGAAAATAAAGCAATCAAGCAAAGCTTTATCAATGTAAACCTGAGCAAGGTGGACAAACTGATGAATCTGGTTGGGGAAATTGTGACGACAGAGTCTATGGTAACCAAAAACCCTGACATTGTAGACCTTCATCTGGAAAACTTTGAAAAGCAGGCGCGACAATTGCGTAAGCTCACGGACGAGCTGCAGGATATCGTAATGTCCATCCGCATGGTTCCCATAGCGGGTACTTTCCATAAAATGCAGCGCATTGTGCGTGATATTTGCAAAAAAACGAATAAAAACGCAGAACTGGTCATTCTTGGCGAGGATACGGAAGTCGACAAAAACATCATCGACAACCTGTCTGATCCGCTGATGCACCTGATCAGGAATGCCATGGATCATGGCATCGAAACGCCGGAAGAAAGACGCGCGGCGGGAAAACCGGAAAAAGGCACAGTCACGCTTGAAGCAAGCAATGCAAGCGGCGATGTTGTGATCAGGGTCATGGACGACGGCGCGGGAATGGATCGTGCGAAGATCATTCAAAAGGCGATTGAAAAAGGGCTGACAACAAAATCTGACAGCGAGATTAGTGATAAAGAGGCGTTTGGTTTTACGTTAATGCCAGGCTTTTCTACCAACGATGAAGTCACGGAGTATTCCGGACGCGGCGTAGGCATGGATGTGGTTCACAAAAACCTTGACAATGTCGGCGGCTCTATTATGGTGGACAGCGAAGAGGGGAAAGGCACGACGATTACCATGCACATTCCGCTGACACTTGCGATTATGGACGGCATGAAGGTAACGGTCGGTAAATCGATGTATATTGTTCCCACACTGGAAATCAGAGCGTCTTTGGAGCCTAGATCGCTTCAGGTCATTGTTGAACCGAATGGGAATGAAATGGTCATCATTAGGGGCGAGTGCTATCCGATTGTCAGGCTCCACAGAGTATTCAATGTCTCGGATGGCATAGAAGACTTCAACGATGGTATTTTTGTATGGGTGGACAGTGAGCATGGCGCTGCATGTCTGTTTGTGGACAAGCTTTTAGGGGAGCAGCAGGCGGTTGTCAAGCCGATGCCGCTTTATGTGACGAAAACGATTGGAAGAGTCAAGGGAATCAGTGGATGCAGCATCATGGGAGATGGAAATTTGGCGCTCATTCTGGACATTAATAATCTTTTGGCCTAATTTAGAAATCATCCTGGATTTGTTATAAGGAGGGGAACCGCTTTGGAAGAAAAAGAAGCTTTGCAGGAAAATATGGAAGGGAAAAACATGGAAAAATATTTGACCTTCTTTGTCAACAATCAATGCTATGGAATACCGATTGCCCTGGTCATTGAAATTATAGGAATGCAAAAAGTGGCGGAGGTTCCTGAATTTCCTTATTACGCGAAAGGCATTATCAATCTGCGGGGGCTAATCATTCCGTTGATTGACGTCAACCTGCGTCTTGGTTATGAAGAACAGGAATATACGAGCAAAACCTGCGTGATCGTCGTGAATCTGGACGGTATGGAGGTCGGGCTTATTGTAGACGAGGTGGACGAAGTAACGGACATCGACAGCGCGGTGATCAATCCGCCGCCTCATGTTTCAGAAAGAAGCGAGGATCAATATGTTTCGGGCGTTGCGGTGATGGAGGATCGTCTGATTTTGCTCATGTCGTGTGAGCAGGTCATTCAAGGCTCTCAATTTGAAATATAACGCGAAATCTGGATTTTAGTGCTCCTTGGAGGATACGGAAATGCTAAGAAAAATGAAGGTTGCTACGAGAATATTATTTGGCTTTTTGATCGCTATTATTTTAACGGCGGTTCTAGGGACGGCGTCAATCATTAGCCTGAATAATATTGGAAATACCGTAAGTGGACTGTATGACGGGCCTTATGCCGCAGAAAAGATGACGGCCGATATCAAGCTGAAAATCACAGAGGTGACGCAATACCTTTATGGCATGATCGCGTCAGCAGAAAGCGCAGATGTTGAGCGGATTAAAACCGGTGTTGATGCAAACAATGCCCAGATTGTGGAGGACATTTCCAAGCTGGAGGAGCTATATCCCGAGCATGCCGATCTACTCAATAATCTTAAGGCAATCGTGACAAATGCAGCGCCGATGTTTGAAGAAATATTTGCTACCAAACTCAGCGGGGATAATGAAGGCACAATGAAACTTATGACAGAGCAATTCCAGCCGGCGCTTGAAGAAGCAAAGGGAGTTGTAGACCAGATTTCAGAGGCGGCTGTCACGGAAGCAAACAACTATATGGCAATGTCTCAGCGCACGTTGATGATCAGCATTATTATTGTAGGCGGCCTTCTGGCAATCGAAATTGTGATTTCGCTGATCCTTGCCTCTAAAATCAGCAGAAGCATTAGCAAACCGGTGGAAGAGTGCGCGGAATTAACCAGACAGATCTCTCAGGGGAATCTGGATATCAAGGTCAGCTATTCTTCCAAAGAGGAAACAGGGGCGCTTGGCGTCCTTGCCGACAGCGTTGCATCTATGATCGGAACGCTGAAAGGCTATATTGGGGAGATATCCAACGTTTTACACGAAATTGCGCAGGGAAATCTGGATGTTGAGACAAAGGAAAATTACTTGGGGAACTTCCAAACGATTGGCGTTTCGCTGAAGCAGATCATCGGTTCCTTAAATTCAACCTTTGATGGAATCGGCCAGTCTGCCTCCCAGGTTGCCGTTGGATCATCGGAAGTGGCGCGCGGATCGCAGGCGCTTGCGCAGGGGGCAACCGAGCAGTCAAGCTCGATTCAGGAACTCTCGGCTGCGATTGCCCAGATATCTGATCATGTAAGTCATACAGCCCAAAGTGCGGAAAGCACAGCGGAGCTGATCCATGTGACAGCGGATAAGGTAGGGGTATGTGACGGGCATATGCAGGATATGCTGGCATCCATGGATGCGATCAGCAAAAGCTCAGAAGAGATTGCAAATATCATCAAAGTAATTGACGATATTTCTTTCCAAACGAATATTTTGGCGCTGAACGCCGCTGTGGAAGCAGCGCGCGCGGGTACGGCGGGCATGGGCTTTGCGGTTGTCGCCGATGAAGTAAGAAACCTTGCGACCAAGAGCGCAGAGGCGGCGAAGGAAACGGCGGCGCTGATTGAAGGCTCTGTGCAAAAAGTACAGATTGGAAATAAGAACGCGACAGATACGGCGGATGTACTCAAAGAGGTTGTAGAAAACGCGATGATGATCAACGAGCATGTACAGCAG
Source organism: uncultured Christensenella sp. (assembly GCA_964592155.1). Taxonomy (GTDB): domain Bacteria; phylum Bacillota; class Clostridia; order Christensenellales; family Christensenellaceae; genus Christensenella. Next base: position 7,979 of record CAZQDA010000027.1, on the reverse strand, counting down.
ATTACAAGCGCAACCGAAGAACAGGCACGGTCCGTCAAAGAAATTACCGTGGGTGTGGAGCAGATTTCCGAAGTGGTGCAGACGAATTCTGCGACGGCTGAGGAAAGCGCTGCCGCAAGCGAGGAGCTTTCAGGGCAGGCGGAAATGATGAGGCAGGCGATTGGGAGGTTTCATTTGAAAAATCAGTTTGGGGAACCGGACATTCAAATGAATCTGGATAACCGCGCTCAAGATGCAGGCGATGGGTTTGACTTTTCCTGAATCCGTTATCGGGGGAAGACGCAAAGCCGAGACCCGGAGAAAGGATTCTCTGGGGTAGACGATAGAAGGAATCTGCAATATAAAGGCTATCCGGTTTCTAAGGGCTGGGTAGCGTTTGTATGAAAACGCGTATTTTAACAAAAAGGGAGTGACACCGCTGGATAACGCATTTACGAATGCTGGTAAAAAACTGCTGGCAGCATGGAAAAACACAAAAACATCGCAGAAAGTGCTGATTATACTTGTAGTTGCGCTTACCATCGTTGCGTTGGCAGTCGTGGGCACAATGGCGGGACAGGTTGAGTATGCAAGCTTATATAGTGGCCTGACTGCAGCGGAAGCGGGGCAGGTTCAGGCACAATTGAAAGAAGATGGAGTGGACTTCGTAGTAGGTACGGACGGCTCTATTATGGTTCCCGCAGCCGATGCGGCGCGCATACGGAACGAACTCAGCAACTCAGGGATTCCTGCAAGCGGACCGAACTATGATTTTTATTCTTCGAAGGCCGGCAGCTTTGGAGCGACGGATAAGGATAAAGAGCTTTACGCAAAATTCCAGTTGGAGCAAAATATTTCTGGAATGATCAACCAGATGGATAAAATCAAGAGCAGCACCGTGATTCTGACGTTGGGCGAAAGCAGTAAATTTGTGCTTTCCAAAGATGGAAACACGCAATCTACGGCTTCGGTAATGCTAGTTGTCAAAGATGGTCAAACGTTGTCGGAAAGCGATGTGAATGCAATCAGGGCAATTGTGACCACGGCGGTTCCTTCCTTGCAGGAAGACAACATTACAATTGCGGACTCCAATATGAACTCTTATGGAACAAACGGAAGCTCCGGCGGCACATCGCTTGTGGATACGCAGCTTGCGCTGCAAAAAAAGGTCGGAACCGATCTGGAGCAGCAGATGATCAAGCTTTTAGCTCCTGTTTTCGGACAGGAAAAGCTTTCGGCAAGCGTTAGCGTCACACTGGATTTTGACAAGGAAACGACAAACACGCTTACACTCTCGCCGCCTGTTAACGACGCGGGAAATATCGGCATCGTCACGAGTATGAAACAGACCGTGGAACGGCTGCAAAACGGCGCGACAGTACCGCAGGGCGCGGTTGGACAGGATCCCAACGGCGGCGCGCCCACCTATCAGGAAATTGATGCGGCCGCGCAGGACAGCCCTTATTATAATGCGGTCACGGAAGTCAACGCGGAAGTCAATGAAATCAACCAGACGCTTGAAAAGGCGCAGGGGCAAATCAAAGAGCTTTCCGCGACCTTGATTATTGATAATACGGATCAGGATATGACGGCAATATTGCCGGAGGTTCGCCAACAGATTGCAACAGCGATTGGCGTACCGGAAAACAAGATTACAGTTTCCAGCATGCCTTTTGCGCAGAACACACTGTATGAGCAGGCAATGGCAGAGCAAGAGGCAGCGATACAGCAGGCGCAGCAGATGGAGCTTATCAAGAGCCTTGTGACGCCGATTGCAATTGCGGCAGCCATCCTGATTGCGGTAATGTTGCTCTTATCCTCCCGGAAAAAGCGGTTGGCGATGACGCTCGCGGCACAGCAGGAAGAGCAGTGGGCGGCTCAGGAAACGGAACAGCAGCATATTGATGTCGTGGCGGATGAAGAAATCGACATGGAGGAACTCTTGAAAGAAAAAGAAGACAATACGCTGGGACAAATACAGACATTAGCAGACAAAGATCCGGATGCGATTGTGCAACTGCTTCGCAACTGGCTTTCGGATGATATCAGGGGGTAAGGCGAGTTGATTGAAAATCTAACGCCAAAGGAAAAAGCGGCAATTTTGATGGTAGCGCTCGGCAAGACCGTTTCATCAAAGCTATATAAGCATCTTACAGATGAAGAAATTGAACAGCTGACCCTGTCGATCACCGGACTGCGCGCGTTTGATAAGGATACAAGGGATTTCGTTATCAACGAGTTCTATGAATTGTGTGTTGCGCAACGATATATCTCGGAAGGTGGAATCGGCTACGCAAGAGATGTTTTGGTGAGCGCAATGGGTGATGAGCGTGCAGATGAGCTGATTGGAAAGCTTTCTGCGGCGTTGCAGGTTCGTCCGTTTGATTTTGTGAGGCGCGCGGATGATATGCAGCTGAGCAACTTCATCCAGAACGAGCATCCGCAGACGATTGCACTCATTCTTTCTTACCTGAAGCCGGAAAAGGGCGCGAATATTCTGGCGTTGCTTCCGGAAGAGATTCAGGCAAAAGTGGTAGAGCGAATCGCCAATATGGGTGTGGTTTCCATGGAATATATCAGGGAGGCGGAACGGGTTTTAGAATATAAAATCAGCAGCATAGGGCAGGAGGAAAACACGTCGGTTGGCGGCGTGGATATGATCGTCGAAATGCTGAATGCAACGGATAGAAGCACGGAAAAACACATTCTTGATACGATTGAAGTGGATAATCCGGAGCTTGCCGACGAGATTCACCGCAGGATGTTTATTTTCGAGGATATCACAAAGCTCGGCGACGTCGAATTGCAAAAGGTGCTCAAAGAAGTGGATAACGATGCTCTTGCCATGGCGCTTAAGGGTGCGAGCGAAGAAATTTCTAACAAAATTTTCGCTAATATTTCCAAGCGTTTGCACGATATGATTGTAGAGAACATGGAATACATGGGGCCGGTGCGTGTGCGTGATGTTGAGCAGGCGCAGCAGACGATTGTAAACGTAATCCGCAAGCTGGAAGACGCCGGAGAGATTGAGATATCCAGAGGAGGCGCGGATGACGAACTCGTTGTTTAGGATTGACCGGAATTCGCTCACAGACGCAGCTTTCCATTCGGCGGAGGTTGTCGTGATTCCAGGGCTCGAAGATATGCCCGAAGCCATAGAAGAACCGCCGGCGCAAGAAGAGGCAGAACCAGAGCAGCGGCAGAGCAAAGCCGTCGCAGGTAAGATTGATGATGTGCTTGAGGAAAAAAAGGCGGAATTACAGCAGCTTCAGCAGTCGATTGAAGACATTAAAAAGCAGGCGGGCCTGATTTTGGAAGGCGCAAACAGCAAGGCTGCGGAAATAGAACAATCAGCGCAGGATCATGGCTTTGAGCAAGGGCTTGCAAGGGCGCGCGCAGAGATAGAACAACAGCGCAGACAAGAGCAGCAAGAGGTGAGAGAAGCGCTCGCAACCATTGGGCAGGCAAAGGAGCAGATATTTGATCAGGTAGAATGCAGCGTGCTGGATCTGGCGTTTTTCATCGCGGAGCATATTCTGAAAACAGAGCTTGACAGGAAGGAAGAAGTTTTTCAGAATTTGCTCAGGGATACGCTTGCGGGAGTGCGCAGTCAAAATGATATTGTGGTGAGAGTCAGCAGAAACGAATATGAACGTTTCTTTGCGCAAGAGGATAGCGAATTAAAGCAATCCCTTCGAAACTCAGGAATCACTGTAAAGCAGGACCTGTCGATGAAGAATGGAGACTGCGTTGTGGAAACGGAATATGGCACCATTAGTTCCGGAATCAGGACGCAATTAAAAAGGATGGGATACGCTCTGCGGGAAGCGGAATAAAGATGCTGGATGATAGGATCAAAAAATATAAGGAAATGATCTCGCATAATGATTTTATGGAAATGAGCGGCACTGTGCAAAAGGTAGTCGGCATGACGATAGAATCAAGAGGCCCCATGGTGAAGATGGGAGACATCTGCAAAGTATATCCTCACTTTGGAGATCAGGCCGTTTTGGCAGAAGTGCTTGGGTTTAAAGATCAAAGTGTAGTGCTAATGCCATTCGGCAATGTGTCCGGCATTGGCGCCGGAAACAAAGTGGTGGCGACCGGGCAGGAATATATGGTTCCGGTGGGTGAAGGTCTTAAAGGACGCATTCTGGATGCCCTGGGAAGACCGATGGATGATCAAGGGCCAATTGAGCCGGAGGCGTATTATCCGATTGAGAATATGCCGCCCAATCCGCTTGATCGGGTTCGGATCAAGGAAATGCTCCCGCTCGGGGTGAGCGCAATCGATTCCATGCTCACGGTGGGAAAAGGTCAGAGAATTGGTATTTTCGCCGGGAGCGGCGTGGGAAAAAGTACGCTTCTGGGCATGATTGCAAGACGCGCAAGCGCGGATATCAACGTGATTACGCTGGTTGGCGAGCGTGGCAGGGAGGTTCTTGATTTTATCGAGAAGGACCTGAAAGAAGAAGGACTCAGAAAATCGGTTCTGGTGGTGGCAACCTCAGACCAGCCCGCGCTGCTGCGTTTGAAATCTGCAATGGTGGGCACCGCGATCGCAGAATTTTTCCGCGATCAGGGCTATAACGTCATGCTGATGATGGATTCGCTCACACGTTTTGCCATGGCACAGCGGGAGATCGGAATGACGGTGGGCGAACCGCCTGTCTCCAGAGGATTTCCACCTTCCGTTTACTCGATGCTGCCCAAGCTTCTGGAACGTTCCGGAACATCAAAAAAAGGCAGTATTACAGGGATCTATACGGTGCTGGTGGAAGGTGACGACATGAACGAGCCAATCGCGGACACAGTGCGCGGAATCCTCGACGGACACTTTGTCCTATCGCGTAAGCTTGCGAATAACAACCAGTATCCGGCGATTGACGTTCTGGCGAGCGTAAGCCGTCTGATGGTGGAGATTACGACGGAAGAACACAGGGAAATGGCAAATTACATCAGAAATATGATGACAGAATATAACGGTGTGCAGGATTTGATCAGCATTGGAGCTTATAAGCAGGGGGCAAGCCCCAAAGTAGACGAGGCGATTATGCTGCACGAGCCGATCCTGTCCCTCCTAAAACAAGGGATAGGGGAAAAAGTGGATTTTGAAGAGATGCTTGAAAAAATGCGCGATATCACAAAAAACATGGAGCGTGCTGAATGAAGAAATTCACATTTACGCTGCGTAAGCTCTATGATGTGAAGCAGTCGGAAGAAAAACAGAAAAGAATAGAGCTCAAAGAATTGAACAGGACGATGCAGCAATATAAAAAGCAGCGTAAGGAAAGTGAAGACCTGTTCAACGGGCAGCAGGACATCTATAGAAAAAAATGCAAAGACGGAATGAGCATGCTGGAAGTTAAATTTTTCGGCGACTACTTCCAGTTTTTGATGAAGGAAATGAAAAAACAGGATTTGCTGATCGAAGGCTGCCAGAAGAGTATTGACGACTGCACGGCATGCCTGACCAAGCTGCTGAACGAGGAAAAGGTTCTCGACAGGATGTATGATGAGCAATATCAGGAATATTTGGCAGAGCTGCAAAAAGACAACGACAAGCTGATCGAAGACTTTATGCAGGCAAGACATTAGGAAATGGAGCTGTAACGTGGCGCAGAAAGATACGGATCGTATAGACGAGCAGGTAAGTGAAGAAGAAGCGGAAAAAATACAGCAAAAGATAATGAAAAAAGCTGCAAAAAGGCCGGAAAAACCGCAGGCGGCGCAAGGCGAAAAGCCGGAAAAAGCGCCCAAGAAAAAAAAGGGCAAAACGATTGCGATTCTGATTCTGGTGCTGCTCATTGCTTTTGCGGGGGTTGCTTACTATTTCAATCTGCTGGGTGCCAAAACAATGGTAATCTCATTCTTTACGTCTCAGGATCCGACTTATCAGCAAACGCTGGAAAGCCTGACACAGCAAAGAGATGCCTATGAACAGAAGCAGACTGAGCTCAATAAAAGGCAGGAAGAGCTTGACGCAAGGGAAAAAAGCTTGACAGCGCAGCAGGAGGCGGCAAATCAGGCTGGAGGAACCGCTACTGCCGGACAGGCGAACATGGACAATGTGGTGAGCGTGTTCCAGCAGATGGACAAAAAGGCGGCGGCAGCAATTTTGAATAACACAACGAGCGACCAATGGATCGCCGGCGTTTTAAGCGCGATGGACGCGCAAGCGGCAGCGGACATACTGGGCGCGATGGACGCGCAAAAAGCCGCGCTGGTGGCAGGTCTTATGTCGTAATCATCTTATGAAAATAAGTTGATATAACTATTTTTTTGGAAAGGAGGTGAAGAGATGATAAAAGTTAGCATGCAGGAAGTCATGCCCAAGCAATCCCTGAAATCGGATGCGCCAAAGGCGGACGAGGGTTTTTCTGCCGAGCTTGATAAAGCTTCCGGTCAAACAGAAGAACCAAAGGATGTCGTTTCCACCGAACCCAAAACGGAAGACGTAAAAGATGTGGAAAACGTGGAAGATAGCGTTCCGGACGAAGTCGTAGCGGAAACGCCCGAAACAGAAGAACCGAAGGCGGATTCACAGGCTGAAGCCGTGGAGATTCCGGTGCTTGCAATCCCCGTGATTCTGACAGACAATGACGTAGCGCCGCCAGAGAGCAATCCTTCGATCGGCGCGATTTCGCAGGAACCGACTCCGGAACAGAATGGCAGTGTTGTAAACATGGTTGAAAACGAAATTCCGCAACCGGAGGCAAAACAGCCAGCGGTGGAAGCAACCACAAAAAACCAGATCGGAGTGGTTGCGGAGCAGAGCGAGGAAACGCAGACAACCGTTGCAAAGGAAGCTGAGCCGTTTGCAAAGCTCGTAATGGAGGAGGCGGATAAGCTGCTCAAGCAACAGCAGGACGTGAAGACCAATCCGGCGGATGCAGAAATAGTAAAACCGCAGGAGACAAAGGTCGCAGCACAGCAGGAAGCGCCTCAGGCGGATGCGGGCAACGGCGGAAAATCCGAGCAGCAAAAAACGGATGAAAAGCCGGTAATACAAACACAAAATCCAATGACTGCGACGATATCGCAGGATGGCAAGGTGGAATTCCGCGAAAGCAACATTCAGCCCATGCCACAGCAAATTGAGCAAAAGGAAAGCGTGTTTGCAAAGCTGATAGAGCAGGTGCAGAGTACGGTAACCAAGGAAAAAACAGAATTTTTCCTTCAACTGAAACCGGAACACTTGGGAGGGCTTTCGATTCTTCTGTCAGCAGAGGAAAAAGGAATTGCGGCGAAGCTGATGACTTCGAGCAAGGATGTGCAGGCCATCATCCAGAGCGACATGAGCGCAATGCAGGAAGCGTTGCGGGAAAAAGGAATTAATGTCGTGCAGATGGAAGTGATATACGACCAGATGGCAAGCTCTACATCCAAAGGCGATACGGGAAACGGACAGCAATGGAGAGGCAGCACCGGTAACAATCACGGAGGGGTACCGGAAAGCATTGAAAATGCTACAGCGTTATATGACAATCTGTCTTATTACGATGTACTTGCAGAGCAGGGAGGTTCTGTTGAATTCAGCGCTTAATGCGGCAAGAACAAACAATAGGCAGAAAGGATTGTTATTTTATGGCAACGAATGGAGTAACGCCTACAACAGGCGGAACAAGTACGGCAAACACACAAAGAACGCCCAAGCAGGAACTTGGCAAAAATGAGTTTTTGCAGATTCTGGCCACACAGCTTTCGAATCAGGATCCGCTGCAACCAATGCAGGATACGGATTTTATCGCACAGATGGCTCAGTTTTCCTCATTAGAACAAATGCAGGAGCTCAACAAATCTTTCTCAAGCTCACAGGCAAGCACGATGATTGGCAAAGATGTGCTCGCAAATGTATCGGATGAGAATGGCAGAAGCCAGCAGATTTATGGACGGGTGAATGGAATCACTCGCAGAGGAACGAACGATTATTTGCAGGTCGGTGAATATTATGTACCGATGAGCGCTGTTGTAACAGTTTATGACAGTGGCATGGACTC
>CAZQDA010000026.1:0-29876 GCA_964592155.1 uncultured Christensenella sp. | reverse complement strand
GTTTTAGCTGACATTATCTGCCATCTTCCTGCCATTTCCCGACACAAATCTGACATCCCACTGACATTCTTTCATTTTTCTGTTACAAGAATTTTAATCTGCGTTATAATAGACTATAGCAGAACATTTTTACGGGGCGTATTTTACGCAAAGGAGAGATACAATCATGGAAGAAAAAACGAGAGAACAGATTGATCCTAACTATAAATGGGTTCTGGAGGATATTTATCCGTCAGACGAGGCGTGGGAAGCGGATTATAAACGTCTGGAGGGGTTGCTCAGCGAAATTCCGCGCATAGAAAAAACGCTTACCAAGGACGAAAAGAGCCTTGCGGCTGCGCTTAAGTCCATCGAGGAAATGGAACACATTGCGGGATGCCTGTTTGTGTACGCGCGCATGCGGCGCGATGAAAATAACGCGCTCGCTACCTATCAGGCCATGACAGCGCGCGCGATAAACCTCAATATGCGCCTTGGAAGCGCGCTCTCCTTTGTAAGCCCCGCGCTTCTTTCCCTGAAAAGCGGCGTGTTGGAGGGCTATATTGACGCGGCAAAGCCCCATTGCGTCAAAGGCCGCGACCCCAAAACCTGCAAAAAAGGCGGGCACTGCGCAAAATGCGGCAATCATGTAAAAGGGAACAAAAAGCTTGCGCCCTATGATTTCATGCTAAAAGAGCTGATTCGCGGCAAAAAGCATGTGCTTTCCCCCAAGGAGGAAAAGCTTCTGTCCATGTCGGCGGAAATCGCAGGCGCGCCCAAGGATATTTTTGCCATGATCGACAATGCCGATATGAAGTATGGCACGGTGAAGGACGCGGACGGCAACGATGTGGAGCTTTCCCACGGAAAGTACATTGTCATGATGCAGAGCACGGATCGGCAGGTGCGCAAAAACACCTACAAAACCTATTATGATTCTTATAAAGGCCTCGTGAACACCATCAGCGCGACCTATTCGTCCAGCGTGAAAAAGGACGTATTTTATGCACAGGCCAGAAAATTCCCCAGCGCGATTGAAAAATCGCTGTTTTCAGACAACGTGCCTGTTTCGCTCTATGACAACCTGATCGAAACCATCCACAAAAATCTGCCCACCATGTATCGCTATGTGGATGTGCGCAAACAGATTCTGGGGCTTGAAGACCTCGCCATGTATGATATCTATGTTCCGCTTGTGCCTGAAACGCATGGAGAATATTCCTATGAACAGGCGATGGAAATGGTAAAAAGCGGCCTTACCTGCCTGGGAGAAGAATATAGCGCGCTTTTGCAGGAGGCGCAGGACACCGGCTGGATCGACGTATATGAAACGCCCGGCAAAACGAGCGGCGCTTATTCGTGGGGCGTGTTTGGCGTACACCCCTATGTGCTTTTAAATCACCGCGGCGACCTTGACAGCGTCTTTACCATTGCGCACGAGCTTGGGCACGCGATGCACAGCTATTTTTCCAACAAAAACCAGCCCGAGTCAAAAGCAGGTTATGAAATCTTTGTTGCAGAGGTTGCGAGCACGGTCAACGAAATCCTGCTCACGCATTATCTGCTCGACACCATCGAAGAAAAGGACGCGCGCCGCTATGTGCTCAACCACTACCTCGACCAGTTCCGCACCACCGTGGTTCGCCAGACCATGTTTGCAGAATTTGAAAAAATGACCCACGCGACTGTGGAAAACGGGCAGGCGCTCACGCATGAAAGCCTGTGCGGCATGTACGGCGACTTGAACGCGCTGTATTACGGCCCACAGATTGAGCGGGACGACATCATTTCCTTTGAGTGGTCGCGCATTCCGCATTTTTATAACGCTTTTTATGTCTATAAATATGCAACGGGCTTCTCGTGCGCGGTCAAAATCGCGTCCGATATCCTGTCCGGCAAAAAGAACGCAGTCAGAGACTACATTCGGTTCCTGTCCTCAGGCGGGAGCGATTATCCGATTGAGCTGCTTAAAATCGCCCATGTGGATATTGCAAGCGGCGAGCCGGTGGACGTCTGCATGCAGGAATTTGGAAAAGCGCTCAGCGAATTTGAGCAAATGATATAAACCAAACAAAAAAGAGGATGTGGCAGTTTTTATTGCCGCCACATCCTCTTTTTGCATCGTTTTATCGATAAGATTTTTGCAGTATTTCAAGCGCATCCTGATCGCTGATCTCCGCCGGATCTCCCCCAAACAATCCCCCCATGGTATCACGCGCATTCGCTACATACTTGGGAAGTTCATCATAATTTACCCCATATTCACTAAGCCGGATGTTGTCCACACCACACGCCTTTTGCAGCTTAACAAGCTCGTCCACAAAATCCATGGGCTGCGTGGCGTCCTTCTTTCCGAGCGCCTGCGCCATTTTAATCATGCGCTCATCGCACTTGCCGCTTTTCGCGAAGAATGTATAATATTCCCTGCTGATGGAAATCAGCGCCGCACCGTGCTCAAGCTCCGGATGAAACGCGCTGAGCGCATGGGCAAAGCTATGCTCGGAAATACATCCCGCAATAGATTCCGATAAACCTGAAATGGTGTTTGCAAGCGCGACGTCCGCTCTGGCCTCCAGATCAGAACCGTCCTGCACCGCTTTTGCGAGGCTTTTCCCTATCAGCTCGATTGCCTGATAGGAGTACATATCGCCCATAATGTTTGTCGCGGTGTTCAAATACCCCTCCGTGCTGTGATAAAGCGCGTCAAATCCCTGGCATGCCGTCAAATATTTGGGTACAGACACCATGAGCTCCGGATCAACAACCGCCAGCACCGGAAATGTATCATCGTTTCCAAACCCTATTTTTTCATTGGTTTCCGGCTTGGTGATAACCGTCCACGGATCAGTCTCCGTTCCCGTTCCCGCCGTTGTGGTAATTGCCACAACCGGAATGGGCGTATTGGGCAGCGCAAGCCCCTTGCCGGAGCCGCCGGTAATATAGTCCCAATAGTCGCCCGGGTTTGCCGCCATCACCGCAATGGATTTGGATGCGTCGATGGCGCTGCCTCCGCCCAGGCCGATTACAAAATCAAGCTTCTGCTCTTTGCAGATCGCCGCGCCCTCCATCACATGCTCCTTGATAGGGTTCGGCAGGATTTTATTGAAGAGTACGTGCGCAACGCCCGCCTTGTCAAGCTGCTCCTCCAGCCGCTTGAGATAGCCATACTTCACAACCGAGGTTCCGTTTGTGGTAACGATCAGCGCGCGCTTGCCGGGCAGATTTTGTTTGGAAAGCTTGTCAAGAGCCCCCGCCCCAAACAGAATGCGTGTAGGAATGTAATAACGAAAACTTTTTTGCATAAAATATTCGCCTTTCTTAATCTATTTTTTGTTTACTCTTAGTATAAATTTATTCTTGCTTTCGCGCAAGCCCCGCGTTAAGATGAGAGAAAATAAAACCTTGTAAGGAACCTGCTATGGACGACATTCTCCTGCGCCCCGTCACAAAGGAAGATCATCCCCAAATCAAACAGATTTTGTGCGACATCTGGCATTTTGACCGCTATATGAAGTCAGATCGCTCGCTTGCGCTTCTGCTCGATATGCTTCTGCATTCCTATTATTATGCCAGCAATTATACACAGGCGGCGGTAAAGGACGGCAAAATTCTTGGGTTTGTGTTCGGCAACTCAAACAAACGTCCCGCGCGCCGAAACAGCTTTTTGCACCTGCTGGGTGTGACGCTTGACAGGTTGCGCCTTACCCTTTCGCCGGAGGGCCGCGAGGGGCTTGCCGTACAAATCAGGATTTCCCGTCTGGGCGGGCAACTGATGGAGCACAGAGAGGGACAGTTTGACGGCGAGCTTGTTTTGTTTGCCACAGCGCAACAGGTGCGCGGACAGGGAATTGGAAAAAAGCTTCTCTTTGCGTTTAACGATTATTTGCGCGACAGCGGCGCAAAATTTATTTATTTGATGTCCGACAGCTTTTGCAATTATGGATTTTACGAGCATTTGGGGTATCGCCGCATTGCAACCAAACGGGGGCTGGTCGGCGTGGAGGAAAACGAGGCAAGTCCCTCCGAGTTTTATTTATACGCCTACGAGGTATATGGCGAGGATATAATTGCAAACAAAAACACGTTATGATAAAATAAGAAAAAGGACTATCACGCATGGGAGGATTGCATATGAAACTTTGTTTTTCTACATTGGGATGCCCCGAATGGAGCTTTTCCGATATTATTTCCACAGCTTGCGATTTGGGCTATGAAGGCATCGAAATCCGCGGCATTGGTAAAATCATCGATGGAGCGCGTATTCCTGAATTTTCCCCTGCAAACGCTGAGAAAACGAAAACCCTGCTTGCGAAAAAAGGGCTTGCGATTGCCTGCCTGACTTCCGCATGTTATATGAACGACTTCAGCCACATCGACGACATCATCTATCTTGCGAAAGCTTATGTGGATGTGGCGCAGGATGTGGGCATCAAAAACATCCGCGTGCTGGGCGACTTTGGTCCGGAGCAGAGCGGCGAGCTTCATACTGCCGAAATTGCAAAGCATATCAAAGAGGTCGCGCGTTACGCAAAGAAAAGAGACGTCACCGTTCTGGTGGAAACGAATGGCTTTTTTGCCAAGTCACAAAACATGGTCGACCTCTTAAACGCTGCCGACGAAGAAAACATCGGTGTGCTTTGGGATATCCATCATCCGTACCGTTATTTTGGCGAAACGCCGGACGACACCATCGGCATGATCGGCGACATGATCCGCCATGTACACATCAAGGATTCGATTGTGCAGGACGGTAAGCTGAAATATACCATGGTCGGCTATGGAGACCTGCCTGTGCGTAAATGCATCGAAACGTTAAACGGCATCGGCTATGACGGATATTATTCACTGGAATGGCTCAAGCGCTGGGATCTTTCTCTGGAAGAGCCCGGTATTGCGTTCGCGGCTTATGCGGACTATATGAAATCTCTGGCAAAATAAATTTTTTTAAGACAAAGAGCGGAAATCCCGCTCTTTTTTTCAGGCCGGCTTAAGAAATCTTTCAGAAAAAAGGTGCTGCGTTCGTAAGAAAAAGACGATATACTTTTTTTAGAACAGGAGGCTGCGCCATGAAAAAAATTGTTCTTCCTCTTTTGGTAATATTACTTTGTATTGCGTTCGTCGGTTGCAGCGCTTTGGGAAGCGTGATACAGTTTTCCTCAAATGGAGAGACTACCCCCTATCAAAAGGTGATAACACCTGATTCGGATTTCCTTGCACTGAGCGGGCGTTTGTCTGTGACCGGCCGTATCGAACTGAAAATTCTTGCGCCCGATAAAACGGAGCTGTATGCCGAAACATTCGAGGATGTACACAATAAGAGCGTCACGATCGAGCTTTCCGGACTCACAGCCGGAAAGGATTATGAGCTTGTACTGAACCGCGAGCAAGCAGTTTCATGCAATCTTTCGCTTACAACAGAACAAAAGCTCGTGGCAGATGTGACGCGCCCTGCAAAGCAGGAGAAATAAAATGAGCATACACCATGCCATATGATATCGGTCTGTTTATATCAAAATCTTCTTAAGACAATGGCAGAAAATGCGATCTTTTCTCTATTTGATGTACTTTTGGTGTTGCTTGAATGTTATGATTGAGTTATTAAAACAAATATCAGGAGGATGATGAAATGAAAAAAATAATTGCTATTGTAACCGCGGCGGTCTTATCGCTGGCCTTGTTTGCAGGATGCGCGCCAGCCGCTTCTAATAATGCGGACGGAGGGGCAGAGATTATAAACCCGCTCAAAGAGTACGACAGCGTAGACGAGCTTGCGAAAGCGACAGGGATCGATGTGCAGCTCCCGCACTCGGCAGAACCTATTACCATACAGTCTATTGACAACAAGATGAACGAAATCGTGTTCAAGGTTGCGGACGGTACCCAGTTTACATACCGCAAAGCGAAAAGCGATATGGCAGATACCAACGGAAAAGACGACATTAGCGGTTACTATATTGAATGGTCGGATACGCACGAGGCAACCAGCCCAGGCGGCATCAACGTGACAGTCAAAACGGGCGACCCGGAAAACAAGGAATCCGGCATTGCTGTTTGGAACGACGGAACCTATAAGTACAGCATCGTGATGGATAAGGGTTATGACGAAGGAATGCTGCTTGCAGGAGTGGACGGCGTTCAATAAAAACGATCCTGAAAATGAAAGAGGCTTTCCGGTTTTATTCCGGAAAGCCTCTTTTCTTATCTTTTGATCAACAACCAGATTCCTTTGCCATGCTTTCAATTTCTTCCAGCGTGTAGTCCGCCATTTTATGATCAGGCCTGCCCAGCGCTGCCAAAAGCTCATAGCAGCCCGCAAGGTCTGCAAGCTCCTTGATGTCTACATTTGGCCCCAGCACCTCCACATAAAAATGCTGCTCCAAAATGTCCTGCGGCACATCCGTCACATCAATGGTAGTCATACCGAGCGATATTTTCCCAACGACAGGCACGCGATAGCCCGCCAGCCACAAGTAAGCGCCCACAGCCGCGTCATCTTTTTCGCTCAGGGAGCGCAAATATCCATCCTTGTAGCCAATGTGCGCCAGCGCAATACGCATATCGCGTTTTGCGGTGTATGCCCCGCCATATCCAATGGTCTGGCCCTTTTTCACTGTCTTGATCTGGGAAAACTTAGCGTAAATCTCAATGGCCCCCCGCGCAGTCGGATCAATAGGTCGCTCTTTGCTCGGCGCGCCGCCCACCAGACCGATTCCAATGCGCACCATGTCAAAATGAAAGGTTTCACCGTCGAGTAAAATAGTGCTGTCCGTGCAGGCAAAAGTAACCTGCCGCGCGGGAAGTTTGTCCAAATATCCTTTCAGAACTTCAAGCTGTTCATAGCAATGCGTGGGATCATCGCCTTTGATATCATAAAAATGGCTCATATAGAATTCTACATCAAAATCCGAAACCCATTCCTCAAAATGCTTGCTTAATTCCTCCACTTCGTCATCCAAAAGTCCGATGCGGTTCATGTGCGTATCCAGATGGATGTTTGCGCTCCTCCGTCCGCTTATCCTGCAATATTCGTTCCAGCGGCGGATTTGCGCAAGGCAATTCAGGCAGGGCGTGATACGGTAACGTCCGAAATAGGCTTCCTCGCCATGGAGCAACCCCGCCATGGCATAAATTTTTGCGTCATGAAAAGGCAATATTTTCCGCAGCTCGATTCCTTCGCAAAGCTCCTCTATGAAGAAATGCCTGCATCCCTCTTCGTACAGCGCCGGCGCGATGAGCGCCATCTTTGCGCCGTGTACGTCGCCCTTGAGCACTGCCGCGCAAATGGTGTTTGTTTTGCTCACCTTTTGCCGAAACAGCCTGTAGTTGTGAACCACCGCCCCCACATCCACAATGCGCACAATGGGATGAAAGCCGAACGCAGCCTCCGGTATCGTTCGAATCGAATCCATTTGTCCATCCGCTCCTTTGCAAGTTATTGCCCCTAAATTTCTAAAACTATTTTTTGTGCTATCTTGCTTTGGTTTTGTTTTAAAAGACGCCCATCAAATAGATCTTTTCTGCAATTCTATAATTCTATTAGCATCTCGTATTGGTTAACCGATTTTTTGAAGTCAATACTGAGTAATTCCTTAATTAATACAGTTTCAGTAACTGGAATATTTGAAATGCTCAATTTTTCAAAATTTGGGGATAACTATCTGCTGTTATAACCTCATGTTTTTTTCAGACCGTCCTCTTTGCCAATATTTTGCGCACACAACTTTTTCCCAACCGAAAAACTGTCCCCCAGCTTTTCATTTAAACTCCAGTATTCCCGTATCGTAGGGATATAGGCAATCGGATCAATTTCTGAAATTAAAATTTTGTCATCACTGTCTATTTTATCCTGATCAACATAGGTTTCTACAATCTCTCCTAAAAACAGTACCCATTTTCCGATTTTTATTGTATCAACTAAAGTGCACTCCAAATTAAAGGGACATTCCATTATAATTGCTGTGTCAATCATACTGCCCCAAACAGGCGATAAACCAGTTTCAGAAAATTTATCATGCTCCCTGCCTGATACAATACCACAGTAATCAACAATATTCATCATGTCTTTGCTTGCAAGATTGACAGAAAATTCTTTCTGTTCTTTTATTATCTGAGTAGAATGACGAGATTCATGAAGCGATATGCCTAATATATTAGGTTTGGAGGAAAACATTCCAATCCAAGCTACTGTAGAAATATTCAAGGCTTCTCTATCCCCGCAGACGACCAACGCAACAGGAGTAGGAAACAAGATATCTATAGAACCTATCTTCTTCTTAACCCTCTCAACCATTGAAACACCTGCATCCTCTACAGAAATATGATCGCCTGCCCATCACCCGCTCCGGCTCGTATCACTTTGAGCCGGTCGAGCCGAAGCCGCCCGCGCCGCGCACGGTGTCCTCGAGTTCTTCCACCTCGTTGAAAGCAACCGCCAAAACGGGCGTTACCACCATCTGCGCAATCCGCTCGCCCGGCGCGACTGTTTGCGGCTCATTGGAATGATTGTGCAGCGCAACCATAAACTCTCCGCGATAATCGCTGTCCACCACGCCCACCTTGTTGGCAGGTGCAAGCCCGCGCTTTGATGCAAGCCCGCTGCGCGCATAAATCAACCCCGCATAACCCACAGGAATCTCCATCGAAACGCCTGTGTGAATCATCTTTGTTTCGCCTGGCTCAATGATTTCCTCTTGATCGAGGCACGCATACAAATCCGCCCCTGCCGAATATTCTGATCCATAAGTCGGTATAATTGCCTTTTTATCGAGTTTTTTGATGTTTATTCTTGTCTTTTCCATAATAGCTTCCCCCGTTTTTCATTCTGTCTTATCATCCCAAAGCACGGTCCTACCCTGCGCAAGCGACTCTTTTACCAAAATCGTGCGCTGGTTTTCAGACCCTTTAAACCGCAGGTTCACATTTTTGCGCGCAAGCACAAATCTGCCGTCCACCAGCACGTCAACACAGGATAAGAACGCTCTTGTCTCTTCCCTTACGGGCAGCCATTTTTCCACGATCTCCGTTTCAAAATCATAGCCTGTAAAGCACCAGATGTCCTTGTGCGGATAAGTCTCTTTTACCTTGCGCAGCAGAGAAAGCAGCCCCCTTTGGTTTGATGGCTCCATCGGGTCGCCGCCAAGAAGCGTCAACCCCTTCACGTAATCCGGCTTTAAGTAGTCAAGGATCGTCTGCTCCGTGCGGTCTGTGAATTCCTCACCATACAAAAAATCCCACGTTTCCGGATTAAAACAGCCCTCGCACCGGTGAGAGCACCCGCTCACAAACAGCGATACGCGCACCCCCGGCCCGTTTGCCACATCGTATTGCTTGATATCAGCGTAGTTCATATCCGCCGCCTAAAGATGCAATACTCTTGCTTTAATTTCCTTGGTTTTGCCCACATTCCAGAAATTTTCCCCCAGATATCCGCAGGTACGCCGCGTCACGTTCATCTTCGCGTGGTCCTTGTTGCCGCAGCTCGGACACTCCCACTCGTCATTGTCGTTGATCATAATTTCGCCGTCAAACCCGCACTCATGGCAATAATCAGATTTTGTGTTGAATTCCGCATACTGGATGTGGTCATAAATATACTTGATCACCTCTTCGAGCGCCTCCAGATTGTTGCGCATATTAGGAATTTCCACATAGGAGATCGCGCCGCCCGAAGAGACTTTCTGGAACCGGCTTTCAAAATCAAATTTGCTGAACGCGTCTATTTTTTCGCGCACGTCCACATGGTAGGAGTTTGTGTAATACCCTTTATCCGTCACCTCCTCGATGGTGCCGAAACGTTCCTTGTCGATCCGCGCAAAACGATAGCACAGCGATTCCGCCGGACTGCCGTAAAGCCCGAACGCAATTCCTGTTTCCGCTTTCCAGCGATCCGCCGCGGCACGCATGTAGTTCATCACCTGCATGGCAAATTCCTGCCCGCGCGGCGTTGTATGGCTTTCGCCTTTCATGAGCCTTGTGACCTCATAAAGCCCGATATAGCCAAGCGAAATGGTCGAATATCCGCCCATCAGGTACTCGTCAATTTTTTCGCCTGGCGCAAGACGCGCGATCGCGCCATACTGCCAGTGTACAGGGCTTACGTCTGAAGTCGTTCCCTTGAGTGCGCGGTGGCGGCACAAGAGCGCTTCATAGCAAAGCGCAAGCCTCTCGTCCATCAGCTCCCAGAATTTCTTGTCGTCGCCCTTTGCCAGAATGCCGATCTGCGGCAGATTCAGGCTCACAACACCCTGATTAAAGCGGCCTTCAAACTGATAATCGCCGTTTTCATTTTTCCACGGCGTTAAAAAGCTGCGGCAGCCCATGCAGCTGAATACGTTATCCTCATAATTCTCACGCATTTTTTTCGCGGAGATATAGTCAGGATACAACCGCTTTGCCGAGCATTTTGCGGCAAGCTTGGTAATATAGTCATATTTGCCGCCCTTCAGACAGTTATGCTCGTCCAGCACATAAATCAGCTTGGGAAACGCAGGCGTGACATAAACGCCCTTTTCATTTTTAATGCCCTGCAGCCGCTGACGGAGGATTTCCTCCACAATCATCGCGTTTTCCGCGAGGTATTCATCGTCCTTGTCAAGGTTTAAAAACAGCGTCACAAAGGGCGACTGCCCGTTTGTGGTCATCAGCGTGTTGATCTGGTATTGAATGGTCTGCACGCCGCCCCGAAGCTCTGTGCGCAAACGCTCGTCCGTCAGCTTTTCAATCACCTCATCCGACGCGCTCTCACCCAAAATTTCACGGAACTTGCCGCGGAATTTCTCGCGGCTGCGCCGCAGGTATTTTCCCAAATGCCGCACGTCCACAGACTGTCCGCCATATTGGCTGCTGGCGACGGACGCGATGATCTGCGTCATCACCGTGCATGCCACCTGAAAGCTTTTGGGGCTTTCAATGAGCTTGCCGTTCATGACGGTTCCGTTGTCCAGCATATCCCCCACGTTGATCAGGCAGCAGTTAAAGATCGGCTGCAAAAAATAATCCGCGTCGTGAAAGTGCAATACGCCCTGCTCGTGCGCTTTGGAAATCTTTTCCGGAAGAAGCACGCGCCTCGTGAGGTCTTTGGAAACTTCCCCCGCAATCAGGTCGCGCTGCGTTGCCGCCACCACTGCGTTTTTGTTCGAGTTTTCCTCCATCACGTCCTTGTTGCTGTTTTTGATGAGGCTCAGGATGGAATCATCGGTCGTGTTCGCCTTGCGCACGAGCGCGCGCGAATAGCGGTAGATGATATATGTTTTGGCGAGGACGAATTTTTTCTCGTCCATCAGTTTTTGCTCTATCATGTCCTGAATATCTTCCACAAGCATACGTTTGCGGTTTTTGTTTTCAATGTTGTCCACAATCGCTTCAATCTTGTCTTCCGGTATTCTTTCGTTTTCTTCTACTTCGGCATTCGCTTTTTTGATTGCTATCACGATTTTGCTTTTGTCATATTCAACCGAGCTGCCGTCCCTCTTAATTACCTGCATGGTCTTTCCCTTTCTGTTGCTTTCTTACTCCTCCGGCAAACGCCCTGCGGCGCATCCGGCCTTTCAAACACGTTGATTATTATAACATAATTAAAAACTTTGGTCTACAAGATATAGTATTTATTTCCCGTTAACTTCCGAATATTGATACCATATTTAGAAACGCCCTAAACTTTTTTAAAAAAGACCGGCAAACGGCTGTGCTTGGTGTACTTATGGTGCATTGCTTGCTTTATAATAATATCATTCATGAAAGCAGAATGATAATTTAGACTTTTTCACTCTTAGAAAAAGACAAAAAAACACCTTTTCAGGTGTAAAAACAGGGAATGTTTTTTAAAAACCATTTGGTTAAAAAGTCTAAGATTTTCGTTCTTTTTATTTTACGAAAACAAACAAAGGAGAAAGAGAAATGAAGAAATCCATGAAAAGAGTTGGCATTCTGGTACTCATTGCGGCAATCATATTTGCTGTTCTGCCGGTAACGTCCGCATTTGCCGCAGGTTTCACTGTCAGTACACTGACAAAAGGTACCATCATGAACGCGGGGGATACCATCTTAAATGACACTTCCGAAACAATACAATTTTCCGGAAATGCCGCACTCATACTAAATTATGATTCTATTCCGGCCAACGAAAGTTATACGTTGCCGGACGCCAGCGCAAAGTACAAAGTGAATGTCACCTATAGCGGCGGCGATGTACTTTCGCTCGATCCAACGTACAGAATCACTGTCGAGGCTGCGCAAGGAGGCACGGCGTCCGCAGATCAAACGGACGTCTTTTCCGGAACTCGTGTGAATCTAACCGCGACGCCTGATGAGGGATATCAATTCAAAGAATGGGTCGTAGAGCAAGGCGTAGTAACCATTGCGGGTAATGGCTTCACTTTCTACGGAGGCGGAAACGTCAAGATTAAGGCTGTTTTCGAAGAAGCCGCGCCAGGGCCAACCGCTACACCGACTGCGGAGCCAACCGCTACGCCGACCGCGGAGCCAACCGCTACACCGACTGCGGAGCCAACCGCTGCACCGACTGCGGATTCAAACAAGGACGACGTTCCCAAGACGGGCGACGCAACCACCGATTCCATCATGATGATTCTCATCATCCTTGCGGGATGCGGCACACTTGGAGCAATCGCTGCAAAAAAAGCACTCTCTAAGTAAATCTTATCTATCATAATAGAAACACAGGCAAAGCGGGAATTTTCCCGCTTTGCCTTCTTTTGGGAGAATTTCAATGACAGACAATGCAGAAAAAAATCAAAAACAGTGGCTGCCTCCTGAAAAACGAAAATGGCTTGTTCTGCTGGCAGCAGTCGCAGCAGCGGCGGTGTGTGTCGTTGTTTTCTGGCTTGCACCTATGTTGCGCGCGCCGGAGCCCGTATCAAGACCCGAGGCTTCCGCAACGCCTACCGCCTCGCTTCTGCCCTCACCCAGTGCTAAGCCGAAGCCCACATCCACCCAAAAGCAAATATTGCCTGAGCTTGCGGAGCTTTATGCGCAGAATAACGATCTTGCCGGATGGATCAAAATACCGGACACTGTGGTAGACTATCCTGTGATGTATACACCGGAGGACGGCGAATTTTATTTATACCGTACCTTTGAAAAGCAGGAAGATCCAACCAAAGAGGGCTGCCTTTTTATCGACAAGCACAATACGCTTGAGCCGCGCGACGACAATCTGTTGATCCACGGGCACAACATGAAGAACGGTTCGATGTTTCATACATTACTCGATTATCTGGACGAGGCGTTTTATAAGGAGCATCCAGTCATCGAGTTTAGTACGCTTTACAGCGCGGATCGCTATGAGATCGTATCGGTTTTTTTATCAAAAGTATATAACAAGGATGATAACGTTTTTAAATTTTATCAGTTTTACGATGCAAAAACCAAGGAAGAGTTTGACGGGTTCCTAACAAACATTAAGCAACTGGAATTGTATCCAACGGGCATAACGCCCGAATATGGGGATGAGCTTATCACGCTTTCCACATGCGAATATTCACAGGACGACGGGAGAATTGCGGTTGTGGCACGCAAAATCAAATAATTTGGGTGCGCTTTGGCTGACCGCCGGAATACAAAGCAGCTGATCAAAAAAATCGCACATCCATGTGCGATTTTTTGATCAGCTTTATTCCTATGTTACCCAATCCATTTTATCTGTTTTGCGTCTGCCCGCAGTGTTCCATTCTGTTTAGGAATTAACTGTGAAGCTCGTCTTCCGGCGCTACGGCGCTGTCTATCAGTTTGATCAGCTCAAGCGCGCTTCGAAATTGCTTTGTCTGATTTTTCTCCGTCCAGATTACCTGACCCTGCCAGGTGGCATTCTGCCTGTATTGAACCTTTACGATGAAAGTCGCTTTGCTTCCCTTCACATCCCGCTCTTCCGTTTCGGCCTGCTGTGCAGCCTGTTCCGTTTCCTTTTCATGCTGATCCATTTTCATTGCCGCCTTTTTTGATGATTCAAACTTTCTATCTTCTGTAGAAGCTTTTGGATATTTTGCCACACTGAAAACGTCTTCCATCTTCAGCACCATACCCGCTATGTCGCAAAAGGCTTTCGGCTTTTTTAGCTTTTGATGGTACACTCTACCATTGAAGCCCCATATGTCTCGCTGGTCAACACAAACCAAAATTCCGTCTTGCATACATACACTCCTTTTTTACCCTTTTAGACGATTGTACACCTCTCCGGTCACAAAAGCGGTCACAAAATCAATTTTTCACATCTTCAAATTATTAAATCTATGACAGAACCCCTTTAAAATTCCGTATTTGCAGCGCATCGCGGTCTGCCTGCAACGTTTATGCCATCACGCTTTGCGTTATGACATTTTCATTCGTTTTGGCAAAGTCAGCAAAAACGTCTGCTATCCCATTTTTTATTTTTTGAAAAATTCCGCAAACAGGGAGTCCTGCTCCTGAAAATGAGTGACATAGCCAACGGCAATCTCATTTCCTGTAAGGTCGATGATCTCCCTTGTCATCTGCTCTCCAAACGCGCCGCAAAGCTCAATTGCGCCAATGCCTTCCTCTTTCAGCTCTTTGATTGTCGCGAAAGCTTCCTCCGGATTTTTCACCGTTCTAATATAGGTGATCTGCTTTTCCGTTTCAAAGCTGGCCTGATGCTCCTTTGGATCGTAATGCTCCCCCATCAATAAAAATGCAAATTTCTTTTTCATTCTTTTCTCCTCTTTTCAAGCCTTTTCCACAGGCAGCCGCAGTACGGTTTTCATCTTATCCGGCGCTGTTTTGCGCGGGTCGGATAAATATATTTCGTGATGCTTGCGCACATTGCCCGTCATATTGCGCAAGGCATTTTGCTCCATAAATTCATGCAGCATCGCGATGGAGGCGGGCTCCTGCGAATATGGCCCCACATGCATCATCTGCACGCACAGCCCCTCTGTAAATTCTTCAAACCGCGCCCTTGAAACATCGACCTCAGGCTTTTTTTCCGCGCACCTGTCCACTGCCCATTCAAAGACTTCCCTTGTCACAAATTCCGGCTGGCGGATCATCGCTCTCCACCGCCATTCGTCGCGCCTGTTTCGTTCGAACGCCCCTTTTTCCCCATACCACAGGCCTTCAAGCGGCGGCACCACATATTCGAAATATCCTTTGGGCTGCGTGCCGCCCATTTTACTCATTTTAATGGTAAAGGTCAGCGCGTATAACGCTTGCAGGGCATTTTTATATTCCCCGCCCTCCGGCGCGCCCGTGCCGTCCACCACAAGAAACCCCATGTTGGGAACGTCAATCAGCATTGGCTTTTTCTTGGGCATATAAAGGTCTTTATACTCTTTTTTATAATCCAGCTTTTCTGTTGCCATCGCTTTTTTCCTGCGTTGTCATCCCAGAACGATTGCATTCGCGCTGGTCAAAATCAGCACAATCGCGCCCATCACCGCCGTATAGACCGCAAATCCATACAGCTTATACCGGCTGATGAGCTTTAACATAAATTTGATTGCAATATATCCGCAGACCGCCGAAACCGCAAGTCCAATGAGAACCATCGGAATGGAGACGTCTCCCATGCCGTTATCCATCACATCTTTCGCGCCGAATACCACGCCGCCCAGAATCGCCGGAATGGACATCAAGAATGCAAACTTTGCCGCTTTCTCCCGTCCGACGCCGGTAAAAAGACCACCCGCAATGGTAGACCCCGAGCGCGAAAGCCCGGGCAAAATCGCCGCAGCCTGCATGAGGCCCATTGCCATCGCCTGCGGAAGCTCGAGTTCTTTTTTGCGCTCGATGCGCCTAGCGATCAGTTCGCTCGCAACAAGCACAGCCGTGGTCGCGAAAAAGCCGACGGCCAGATATTTACCGCTTAACACATCGCTGAATGTTTCCGCTGCAAATTTTTCTGCGATGAGCGTTACTACAATCGCCGGAACCGTTGCCAAAATCAGCATGCCCAGCTTGTTTTTGACCGGATGCCTGAGCATCCCCGCGATTTCCTTCCATAAGACAATGAATACTGCGATCAGCGTGCCGACATGCAGCATCACATCATAAAGAATGGGAACCTCGCCCATGCCAAGCGCCGCCTGCAAAAGCGCAAGATGGCCCGAGCTTGAAACAGGCAGAAATTCCGTGAAGCCTTGCGCGGCTCCCAAAATAATTGAATCCAAAAAACTCATACGTTTACTCCTTTGTGGGCCTTTGAACGCTTGATTTTTCGCGCTCTTGCCCTGTTGCGTTAAGAGTTCCACCAGTTTCTTCATTATATCAAGAAACCTCCTTTTCCACAATGTTTTTCATGGCTGCGCTTGCGGAAAAAACAGATACCGATTATAATAATAAAGTTAACGAGAAAACATATGTTTCCGCTTTTTATGGCGGTATAGACAAAAAGGAGTTTTGTTATGAAATTAGGGGTTGTGGGGCTGCCCAACGTTGGCAAAAGCACCCTGTTTAACGCACTGACGCAGGCTGGCGCGCAAAGCGCGAATTATCCATTCTGCACAATCGAGCCAAATTATGGGATTGTTTCCGTGCCCGATTCGCGCATGGATTATTTAGCGGAAATCTATCATCCACAGAAGTTTACGCCCGCGCAGATTGAGTTTGTGGATATCGCGGGGCTTGTGAAAGGCGCAAGCAAGGGCGAAGGACTGGGCAATAAATTTTTATCGCACATCCGCGAGGTGGACGCGATCATAGAGGTTGTGCGCTGCTTTGAGGACGACAACATCACGCATGTGGACGGCAACATCGACCCGCTGCGCGACGTAACCACCATCAATTACGAGCTGATCTTCGCAGATATGGAAACCGTGCAAAAACGCCTCGATAAAGCGCTCAAGCTGCAAAAGACGGGCGATAAGAAATTCAAGGCGGAGGCCGATGTGTGTACCGTCATACTCGCGGAGCTTGAAAAGGGCAATTTTGCCCGCACCATCGAGTTTTCGGACGAGCAGGCGGAAATCATGCACTCCATGTTTTTGCTCACAGATAAGCCAATCATCTATGTGGGCAATATTTCCGAAGACCAGGTCGGGGCTGCTGATCTTCCCGTCTTAAAGCCGCTTCTTAAGTATGCGGCGGGGCAGGCAAGCGAGGTTGTCACCATTTCCGCCAAAATTGAAGAGGACCTGTCGGAAATGGACGAAGAGGAAAAGACTCTTTTTATTGAAGAACTGGGCATCGGAGAGTCCGGACTTTCCAAGCTGATCAAAAAATCTTACTCCCTGCTGGGGCTCATCAGCTATCTGACCGCAGGCGAAAAGGAAGTACGCGCGTGGACGATTACACAGGGAACAAAGGCGCCGCAGGCCGCGGGCAAAATCCACAGCGATTTTGAGCGCGGGTTTATCAAAGCCGAGGTAATCGCGTTTGACACACTGAAGAATGAGTGCGGCGGAGACATGCAGACCGCAAAAGAAAAAGGCCTTGTGCGGCAGGAAGGCAAAGAATATGTGATCGCGGACGGAGACGTTGTTTTGTTCCGCTTTAACGTTTAACAATCGCACAAAACGGTTATTGATTAAAAGGATGCAGTGTTCGCATCCTTTTTGTTATCTTTTGTTTGCTTTGCGCAAATAATCATGTTATATTAAAAAAAAGGCAAAGGAGAACAGCATATGGAAGAGAAGCGCGCTTTATTGGTATCTACGGAGAGCAACGTGGAAACGGAAATGATTCTCGATCTTTTGCGCCAGAACGATATTCCCGCTGTTTCACAGGGAAAACAGGACGGTGAAGCTTTGGAAGCCTACATGGGCTTTTCCCCCTATGGAGACGATATTTTCGTAAACCAGTCCGACCTTGAAAAAGCCTCCGAAATCATCGACAGTCTCTGATTTTCATTTTTCTATCAGAATTGACAGGAAGGCGTTTTGTTATGCCTTTTTGTCCAAAATGCAAAGCCGAATACGACGAAGGCTTCACGACCTGCGCGGATTGTTATATTCCGCTCGTTTCCGATCCGCCCCCTAAGGAAGCTGCCGGCAATGAACCCTCTTACACAAGCGCGATGCGGCGTGTCTTTCTTACCACAACATCAAACAATCTAGAAAATGAAATGCTGATCGATCTTTTAAACCAAGAGGGTATTCCCGCTTTTTCGCAGGAAAAAGAGGCCGGAAATTACCTGAATATCTATATGGGATATTCCTCCTATGGCTCAGAGCTTTACGTTGACAAAGACGATTTTGAAGCCGCACATGCGGTTGTGGAAAACTTTTTCGCCAATAAGGAGTTTCCAATTCAGGATTCGCAGTCGAACCTCGGCGAGAAACCGGTAAAGGACAAGGCTCCTTTCCGTTCGCGCGCCCTTCTGATGCTCATTTGGATTGTGCCCGCTGGCATTTCTCTTGTTCTTCTATTGATTTATTATCTGACAAGTCTTTTTTAAACAAGTCGATTCTATTGCGTGTTGTTATGCCTTTTTTTCCTGTTTGGGCGGCAGCGCGCCCGTTTTTTGGTAGTCCCTCCAATATCGCTGAAATTCAAACGTGCCCAGCATTCCGCACACATAGCACGCGCTGAATACGATCACCATCAGCCATTCGATGATGCCCATCGCAATGAAATAGGCGGCAACCGTTTCCGCCAAAACATAATACGCCAAAAGAACCACCGCGCACACGCGGCTGCGTCCAAGCAGAATGCCCAGCGTCAGACCTAAAATGATTAGCGCAGGAATAAAGGCCAAAACAACTTCAAGCATGGACATGAAAATAACAACCGTATAAATAAAACCTGCCATCACGCCCCAAGAGATATATGTTTTTGTTTTCTGGGGAACATGCGCCTCCCAGAACCCCTTTTTATCCATAACGCCTCCCGTTTTTCTCCCCTATTCTACCATATCCCCTCAAAAGTTGCTATCCCAAAGCGCAAGAACACGTTTTGCATCCTGCCTTCTCTTGAATTTTCATCCAGTCAAAAACACCGGAAGCCATTAACCGGTTCCGGTGTTTCTTCTTATTCTTCCATATGCGCCGCATCACAAAACGGTTTGTTTGATGATTTCCCGCATCGGCAGAGCGTCACGCGGTTCCTCTTTTCATAGATGGTTCCGTCCTCACACTCTATTTCAATGCCGCCGCGCACCCACAGCGGCCCCATCCTGCCCTCCGGCTCGTCTTCAATTGCCGCAATTTCTGCGCGCAGTTCCGGTTCGATCCGTTTGCCGTTCTTCACGACCGTGAGCCGTCCCGACGGGCAATCACACGCCTGCTGAACCGCAATTTCTTCGTTTTCCGCATCCTGTATCAGATTCCAGATGCTGCCCTCAAGATCACAAAAGCGCGCCACCGCACAAAGGTCTTCGTGATCCAAAAGCTCCATTCCGTCACCCCTGTAGCAGATTGCAGCGTCTTCATACGCCGTGGTATCCGCCGTTTGCGTTCCGTCAAACCCGCAGGACGCGTGGCTCCCATCGCAAAACGGCTTATTTTTCGATTTCCCGCATCTGCACAAATGATAGGTTTCCCTCGTTTGAAAGGTTTCGCCTTCAATCCAGTGGGTGGATTCGCCCTGATCGTTCGCGCCGATTTTCATTTCTTTGAGCGGTACGCCGCCGCTCACCTGATAAGGACCGTTTTTGATGATTTTAATACGCAATTCCCTTTCCCCCTATATTTGTCACGCAAGGCGGATATCCGCGCCATCCAAAAGCAACACCGCAGAATTCTTTGCCGATTCCAGACGGGACGAAATCCGCTCGTCATAGCGCGCCTGCAAATCTTCCACATTTGTCGCCACCACGGTATGCCTGCCTGTTTCCAGCCGCCGGTTCAAAAGATCGAAGAGATATTCCATCGTAACATTCTGCGTCATCGGCTCTGTACCAAGATCGTCAATCAGCAAAAGCTGCGCATCCCGCAGGAATGAAAGCGGCATTTCCTCGCCCATACGGTGCTTAAAAAACACATCGAACAACGACGCCGCGCGAATCAGACACACGTCGATCCCTTTTTTGTATGCCTGCTTTGCCATGCAGTTCAGCAGGTATGTTTTCCCCAGCCCGGCCTTGCCGCGCAATAAAATATTCTGCCGCAGTGTGCGCGGAAAGCCCGCGATATATTTTTGGGCGATTCCATAGGCAAGCTCTGCAAGCTGCCGCTGTGTTTTTCCCATAGGCAGAAGCTTTTCCCCATCGAACAAGGAAAATTCCACCTTTTCAAATTCCATTTCCAGCCCGTCAATGCCCGTCGCCCCATAGATCCCGCAGTAGACCTCGCGTAAAAAGCAGTTGCAATACCGCCCCGCCGCAATTCCGGTATCCTGACAGCGCGCGCAGTGAAAGGATAGGAGTAAGCCCTTTTCTTTCGCGAGCGCCTGCTCTTTTTTTTCCAATTGCTCAATCTGTTCGTCCAGGCTGTCTTCCTGCAACAAAAAAGCGCACTCCAACTTTTTCACCAGCAGCGTGCGTTTTTCCTCTTCCAGCTTTTGTATTTGCGGGTCACATCGCAGCCGCGCTTCATTGCCCTGCACAATGCGCGCATGCCGGTTCCCAAAATCCTCCAGCAAATCCGCAACTGTTTTATTCATCATACAGCCGCTCCATTTCCTCATATGCACTCAGCTTACGCTGCTGCTTTTCTTCGTCGCTGTAGGTGCGCTGCTCCATAGACTGCTTTGCCTTTGCATCCGCAAACACGCGTGAAAGATTTTGCTTTCTGGCTTTCTCCAGCGTATTAACGCCTTCCTCGGCCCAATTGTTTAACACCTTCATCATATAAGAAAGCGGATTTTGGAATAAGGAACTCATCTCCGCGGCATACATCAGCACCTCGTGAGATAATCCCTTTTCCTGCGTCAGGCGGATATAATTCTTACGGTCCATGTCTCCCACCGATTTTTCAATCCCCGCACAGCCGTAGACTTGCTCAATTTTGGAGTCGAGCGTATCCTGCTTTTTGAGGTGCGCCCGAATGTCGCTTTCCGATTCAAGCCGCAGCTGCCGCCATTCCTTTAAGAGGCTGTCCACCGCTTCAAAACGTCTGCTGCCCATTTTCACCGTCTGCTCACACGCCATCAGGATAATCTGCTGAGAAAATCCCGCCTCTTCCCATTCGCTGTAAAAGGTTTCGTGCTTGGGCGCAATATTGATGCGCGAATATTTGAGCGCCGTGAGAATTTCCTTGATATGGCTCCTGCGCTTTGTCTGAGACGTGTAAAATTCATTGATTTTGCGGGAAGACGTAATGCCGCGGTCATAAAGCGACCTCAAAATCGCGTCTAAATACTTGAACGGCTGGTCTTTGGAAAATTCCTTATCCTTCATCACATACTCGATTGCCTCATGCGTGAAGCCCCATTTTTCCGTCCATTTATTGTAAAGGTCCATTTCGGTTTTGCCCGGGAACTTGCCGTGCAGCCCCATCAGGCGCATCAGCTTGTTTGCCCCGCCGGAAACGGCCTTATATTCCTCTATTTTCTGCTGCGCGAGCGCAAGCGTCGTAATGCCTTCCTCGCTCCATGCTTCCGCCACCTTGTCAAGATACGCGATGCTGATGCGGTTGCCGCGCTCTGCCGTGCAATACTCCACCAAAGCGAGCACCACCTCCTGCGGCAGGCCGAACACATCTGTGTAATCATAAATTTTATTGAGCTCCGAGCCGGAAAGATCCCTGTTTAACACCGTGCGCAGCATGTTGTTAAAATTCTGCATTTCGTAAAGCGGCGCGCGCTTTTTCTTGGGCGCTTCCTCTTCCGCTCCGGCTTTGAGCGTCACAAAGGAATATTTGCCCCCTGTTTTCAGAAGCAGGCCTTTTAAGCACCAGTAATTAAGCGCAGATTCAATTTGGGCAGAGGACAGGTGCAGCTCATCCTCGAGCTCCATTTCAGATAACTGGCTGGCGCTGTTTGCCATACACAGGCCGTAAAGGTAAACCTTCACATAATCAGCCGGCGCATCGCACATATATTTTTTTAAGAATACTGTGGGCACAGGCGTAAAAGCCTGCTCATCCAGCACAAATTTGACCATTTGCCTTGTTATTCCTCTTCCGCCTGTTTTTTGACTGTTTTACAAAATTCGGCAATTGCCTCGTTTACTTTTTCCGGCTTTTCCTCATGCACAATAAATCCGCAGTTGCGCACGGTAAGGCTGCTTGCGTCCACAAGCGGAAGCTGCAAAAATTCATTTTCTTTTCCACCTGTGATCTTATCTTCAAAGCCGAGTATAATCAAAATCGGCTGCTTTACAGAATGGACGTTGCGAATAATTTCCTCATCGATAAAATTTCCAATGCACATTCTGGAAATAACCCTGAAATCCTTATCCATCAGCACCGCGCCGTATTCCTTTGCAACCTCGTCCGTCACCAGTGTGCGGTCAAAATAACAATCCTCCAGCATATCCTTGATGGATGCTTCGGATAACCTCATCTTTGCCGCTGTCATGCCCAAAACAGACGGCAGCCCTTTGCCCTTCAAAAGACCGCTTGCTCCTGTCGTCATCATGGGCGAGATAAACACAAGCCTTCTGGCGCGCTTTACATTGTGCATCACAAAATCAAGCACATATGCCGCGCTCTCCCCAAATGCGCAAAAATGCGCGGACGCAATTCCCCGCACGTTCATGAACGCTTCAATCGAAAGCGCGAACTCTTCAATGCTGTAGCTCATCTGGGGCTTGCCTGAAAATCCGTGTCCGGGCAGGTCGATCGCAAAAACATGAAACCGCTTGGAAAGCTCTTCGAAATTTTTACGCCATGTATAAAGGGACTGGCCGATCCCGTGCACAAGAATGAGCGGCTCTCCCTCGCCTGCCTCATAAAAATGCATGGGCATACGAATACCCTCAACCTCTTCTTTGCCGCGGCTGCTCACATACGTATCAAATTCTATTTCAGCATAGTCTCCCACATGCTCCCTGTTTAAAAACTTGTTAATGTTAATTGGTTCAAACACGTCCGACTCCTCCCAAATGTCTTTGAAAACAAATCAATTGATTCTCTATATTAAAATCGTACCATTTCAGTCTTTCTTTTGATTCCCACACGTATTTATTATTTTAGCATATCTGATCAGACTTTTGTAGCTATTTTGCGATGGTTTTTTTAGCGCGTGCGCGTGCAGCATGCAAAGAAGCTCTCCCACGCGCCGCCCCTCCTGTATTCCGAGCTCTTTTTTCAGGTCGTTTCCGTTTACTGCCAGTTGGTTTAAGGAAAGGGGCGCCTCTTTTTCAATCAGCTCCTTAAGGACCGCACGCCACTTTTGCGCGCTCACCGCCGGATTACCCATGCCCGATCCGCAAAAGTCCGCTTCGCGCACGGCGCACAGTTTTAAAAACTGATCCTTTCCAAGCTTTGAAATCATACGGATTATGGCACGCCTGCCCGCGTCATTATTTAAATCAAACATATGCGCGCGAATCAGCGCGCATACGTTGGCGATTGTTTCCTTATCCACGTGCAGCGCGAGCAGCGCGCTTTTGGCAAGCTCCGCGCCTATCTTGTCATGCCCGTACATTTTTCCCGTCTCAAAAAACGCGGCCGGCTTTGCGATGTCGTGCAAAAGCGCGGCAAGCCTCACTTCAAGATCAGGCGGCGCGCAGGCGCACGATTGCAGGGAGTGCTCCAGCACGTCATACGCGTGATACTTTTTGTTTTGCACAAGCCCGTCGCCCTCTTCAAGGCGCGGGATGATGTAGGCAAACGCGCCCAGCGCTTTGAGCAGATGCAGCCCGAAAAGCACGCCATCCCTGTTGCTGTATTTCGCATCCGCGAGCAGTATCTTAAAAAACTCATCGCGGACGCGTTCTGCGGAAATCTCCCTGAGCTGCCGCACATAGGTTTGTGCGCAATTCAGGGTTTTTTCTTCCACATCAAAGCCAAGCTCTGCCGCAAACCGAACCATGCGCAAAATGCGCAGCGCGTCTTCTTTGAGCGTGCATGACGTAACCTGCTCGATTCTCTTTTCACGCACCGCCGCAATGCCGCGCCCTGTCGGATCCAAAACCCGACCGTCCCTGTCCATATAAAGCGCGTTTGCGGTAAAATCCCTGCGCAGCGCATCTTCGTCCATGCTTTGGGTAAACCGCACGCTCACAGGCGTGTGCCCGCCGCCCCGTCCATAGTTATCACAGCGGAACGCGGTATATTCATACACAAAAAGCTGCCCTTCAAAACGCTGTTTGACAACAACCGTGCCCAGGCCAAACGCGCGCTCCTCCACTGAGATTTCTTCTCCGCAAAGTGCCGCAAGCTCCTGCGGAAGCACGGCTGATGCAATATCGAGATCACTCAGCGGAAGTGCCAGCAGGCTGTTTCTGACATATCCGCCCACCACATAGGCAGCGGCAAGCCCCGCTCGTTTCCACAGCTCAAAAAAACGCTCAAGATGCGCGGGCAGCGGGATTTTTTCCGTTTCGCTCATGTTGTCTCCCCGCGGAACACATAGTCTGCCGCGCCAGTCATAAAGGCATGTCCGTCCGGCATATTTTCAATGTGCAGCACCCCCGCCGGCACATGAAGATCCACGCTTGCTTCCACAAGCCCTTTTTGAAACAGCACAATTCCGCACGAGGTTGCGCCCGTCCCGCAGGCAAGCGTCCTTCCCGCGCCGCGCTCCCATGTTTCCATGCGCGCCGCGCTCCTGTCCAGAATTTCCACAAAGTTGACGTTCGTTTTGCGTGGAAACAGCCCGTTCGTCTCGATCAGCGGCCCCCATCGTTCCACGGGAACGCAATCCAGATTTTCCACAAGAATCACCGTATGCGGAACGCCCATCAGCACGCTTGCCGCCGCAAACCGCTGCCCGTCTGCCTCGATCAAAAAATTCTCCGGCGTTTTGGTACGCACCGGAATCCGCTCCGGATCGAAGGTGGGGATTCCCATATCCACGCGCACCGCCGACACTTCACCGTTTTCCATCACAAGCTCAGGCCGGATAATGCCTGCCAGCGTTTCCACTTCCATCTCTTTTTTACGCACGATGCCCCTGTCATGCACATAGCGCGCAAAGCACCGGATTCCGTTTCCGCACATCTCCGCCTCGCTGCCGTCCGCGTTGATAATGCGCATTTTAATATCGGCAACGCTTGACGGCTCCACCAGCAAAAGCCCGTCCGCGCCCACATCGAGCCTGCGGCGGCACAGCTTTTTTGCCAGCTCCTTGGCGTCGCCCGTTTTTTCTTCAATTACAATAAAATCGTTTCCCAGTCCGTGCATCTTGGTAATATGCATCGCTTCACCTTCTTTTAGCAGATTGCCTTTCACCATTTTTGCCATTTTTCCAAGGCTTTAAAAACCCTTTATGGCCTCATTTCAATTCTGAACATTCTGTTAAATCAGTGTTATTTTAAAACATTATCATATATTATATCACATTCCGCTGCAATTTTATGGTACAATGAATTAAAATAAAGGATTTTACCTTCCGTGCAAGAATATATTTATGTTGCAGGAATTTAATTTTGAGGTAATTTTATGTACTTACGACCGTCCCGCCGCAAAAAACGGCGGAAGCTGACAAACATCATCATATTGGTTGCCGTGATTGCAGCGGCGCTTGTCGGCACATTTTTGATACTCAATCAATTTACGGATTTCAGCCTGTGGAAGCCGGCCCTCAACGAAACGGAAGCAGCCATTCCGCAAAGCGTGGAGGGCAACGAAAACGGGCTTGCTTATCTTGACGAGGGAACGCTTTACCTTGCGGATACGGCAGGAAAGCCGCTCTGGGATATGAAGCTTGATTCCGCAGAATCAAAGCTTGCGGTTTCGCCTGAAATCATCTGTACCTATTCAGGGAAAAACCTGCAGGCAGTCTCTTATTCCCAGCAGCAGATGTTCAGCACCTCGGTTGCGTCCGATATTCTTGCCGTGCGCTGCGGACAAAGCAGCATTGCGGTTTCAGGCAGTGCGCCTGACGAATCGGGACAGATCATGTATTACATCTACATTCTGAACAACAAGGGCGAACAGACTGGTCAGGTGGAGTATAAGACGCGCCCGATCATTGATTTTGGTTTTTATGGGGACAACGACACGCTGTGGGCGTTGTCGCTGGATTCTTCCAATGTTGTCCCTGTCTCCAATATTTCGACCTACACCACAAACGGCAAAGCGACCAGCACCATTCAGGACAACACGCAGATCGTTGAAAACGTATATGTCGGAACGGGCGGAACCACCTACGCTTCAGGCACAAACATG
Organism: uncultured Christensenella sp.; assembly: GCA_964592155.1. Classification (GTDB taxonomy): domain Bacteria; phylum Bacillota; class Clostridia; order Christensenellales; family Christensenellaceae; genus Christensenella. The sequence continues at coordinate 3,774 of CAZQDA010000026.1, read as the reverse complement.
CTTATGTCCTACGATATTTCTTCCAAGAAGCAGAAAGAGGCGCTGATTTACGGTTGGCGTCCGGGTGCGGTAAGCAACGACAAAAGCTTTCAGATCGCCTATGTTCCGCGCGGTGCGGCAAACCATTATGAGGCGGCAAAGCTTTTTTCCACCGATCTTACGGAAACCACGCTGCAGCTTCCGCAGAATGTCTTTGCCCTTGCACTCACACAGCAAAAATTATACGCTTTTTCTTCTGATTCCATTTCCGTCTACCAACTGACCGGCGAACTGGAACGGACGATAAAGCTCAGCAATACTTTAGTCGGCGCAAAGCAGGTTTCAGAAACGCTCGCCCTTGCATGGGATCAGGAAAACAAGAGCTATCTGATGCCGCTGGGCTGATCAAAACGGAGGATTCATGGATATCATCAACTTAACGTGGATTGTCGTATTCTTACTCGCAATCTATGTTCTGCAAGGTTTTTACAGAGGCTTTCTGGTGTCTGCGGCCAACACTGTGGGCATGACGATTTCCTGGGGAGTGGGCTTCCTTTTTTCACCGCTCATGTCTCAGGCGATTGCAAAAGGCGATTTTTATAAGTTCCTTTTCTATTTTACAAACGGCGTGGATCAGTTACAGGCCTCCGGCAATCTGGCTGTTGCAACGCTTTCCGCGGATCAGATCGACGGCATTGTAAAAACTGCCGGTCTGCCCATGCCCTTTGACGGGCTGGTGACCTCGAATATGTTAAACCGTGTTTTTGAAGCGCAGGGCTTTCACACGGTTTCGGAATATTTTGGTTACACCATCACAAACGTCGTGGTGAATATTTTCTCGTTTTTGGTAATCTACCTCATCGCGCGTGTGGTGATCGCCCTGCTTGTGAACGCGATTAATTATGCGTCTCCCCTTCCTGTGCTGCGCAAATGCGACAGCATTGCCGGCGGTGCGCTTGGATTGCTGCGCGGATTCCTTGGGATGTTCGCCGTCTTTATGATCGTGCCGGTGCTTATGATTTCCCTACCTGCTGATTTCATTACCCCCATTGTGGCGAAGTCAGATATCGCAACCTTTTTCTACCAGTCGAACTTCCTTTTGCAGGGCATATCAGGCATGGTGTAGCAACCTCTATACAGGTTTTCAGAGAGTCAAAAAAAGGAGCGCTTACACGCTCCTTTTTTCATGTTGATTGTGTCATCCCTCGGACGCCTGCACCAGCTCATCTATGAGCTTTGGCAGCATTTGCTCCATATCCTCATCCGAAAACTGGCAGGTACCCACCGCTTTGTGTCCGCCGCCGCCGTATTTGAGCATCAGGCTTCCCACGTCAACATGGGAAGTCCGGTTTAATACGCTATAACCAACCGCTACCGAGCAGCCTTTGCCGCCCTTGCCCTGCACAATCCACGCAGAAATATTCTGCTCCGGATACAGGCTGTAGATCATGAAGCGGTTTCCTGTGTAAATCGGCTCTACGCCCCGCAGATCGGAAAGGATCACGTTGCCCTTGACTTGCGTATGGTCTTTGACCATCTGCGTGAATTTTTCCGTCTGATCAAAATAAACTTCGATTCGTTCCTTCACGTCCGGAAGATCGAGAATCTGCGCCGTATTCATCGTCCGGCAGCTGTCCATCAGGTTTTCCATCAGTTGGTAGTTGGAGATGGTAAACTGTCTCCATCTTCCAAGGCCTGTTCTCGGATCCATCAGGAAACCAATTAGAATCCAGCCTTTCGGATTTTTAATCTCTTCCAGCGTCAAATTGCCGGAATCCACCTTGTCTACTGCTTCCATCATATCGCTAAACTGGGGAAACCGTTCGCTTCCGCCGTAATATTCGTATATAATTCTGGCACAGGAGGGAGCCAGCCTGCTCTCGCCCTTATATTTCCCTTCCAGCGCATTGCGTTCAAACTCGCTGGAATGATGGTCAAACCAAAGCCCGCACCCTTCCACAAAAGGCACATTTGCGAGGCAGTCGTCCTCGCCAATCTCAACCAGTCCATCCTGCAAATCCTTGGGGTGCGCAAACGTCCACCGGTCAATGATACCGGCCTCTTTGAGCAACGCTCCACATACCAAACCATCAAAATCAGAACGGGTTACCAATCTCATATTTATGTCTCCTTATCGTGTACTAAGGCGATTTAACTGAATGAAAAACCAACGATAAATCGCTTGCATATGCAATTGATACCAAAAGTTTGCATACGGCCTTTTGACAAATTGCTATAAATGACATAAGTATCATATCATCTCCATTCAATAATTACAATTCCTTATTCTTTCTTTTTTGGCTTTCTTTCTGGATTTAGAGGAGAGCACGACTGCTGACTCAACTCCTTCCCACAAGCAATCCTCCAAAATTTGGAATCCTGTTCACGCTTTGAAGCTCAAAACGGCTCTCATATCTCTTTTTTCGTATAGATGCGCACCGAAATAAAGTAGGACAACACCAGGGCCGCAGCGGCAATCACAGGCAAAATTTTGATCAGCAGACCAAATACCTGCTCCGGATGCACAGAGATTCCCGCGTCCTGCACATTTGCGATTCCAACCGTGATAAAGAAGGGTGCCATGAAAATCAAAAGAACGATCAGCCTGCTTTTTTCCACGCCGAAACGGTAGATGAGCGGAATCACAATGCTGATGAAAAACGCGACTCCGCAAAAAATGATTCCCGCAAACGCCCACGTTTGCCAGCCTGCGTTTGCAATCCATGTTGCTGCCAGAATCAAGTTAACCGCGATTCCAAGACCCACACCCGTCCCCAGCGTCAGCAGGGAAAAGATATATTTGGAAAGCACAATTTGTTTTCTGGAATAAGGCAGCGCCAGAACATAGTTATCCCATGTTGACGAATTATCGTAAGCAAAGGATGTAAAACACATCATCCCTCCCAAAACGGCGCAGATTCCGGTTGCGAATCCCCCTGAAAAGTCGCCGTTTTTATTGACAAGAACCGGAACGATTCCAATGACTAGTACAATCAGGAACAGCTTCATATAACTTTTGATTCCCAGAAAATCTTTGACCAGCAATCCTTTCATTTTTGTTCTCCCTTCACCAGAAACAGCATGATGTCCTCGAGCGTGGCGTTATCGACCATAAGACCTTCATATTTTTGTATTACCGCCTGCTTATTGCCCGTCAGCACCTCATAGCCAAAGCTTGATTTGCGGTAGCCTGCCACATCCTCTTTTTTAAGCGCTTCAAAACCATCCGCGCCGCATTTGATGATTCCATACTCATACAAAAGCGCGTCTTTGGTTTCGGACACCACAACCCGCCCGTCGTGGATGAATGTGATATAATCCGCTATTTTTTCCAAATCGCTCGTGATATGCGAGGATAGCAGGATGGAGTGCTCCTCATCCTGAATGAAATCCAGAAACACATCCAGAATTTCACTGCGCACAATGGGGTCAAGCCCGCTTGTGGCCTCGTCAAGAATGAGCAATTCGGGGTGATGGGAAAGCGCAACGGCAATGGAAAGCTTCCGCTTCATGCCGCGTGAAAACTCTTTCAGTTTTTTATCAAACGGCAGGGCGAACTTTTGCGCGTACTCACAAAACAGACGATCGTCCCAGCTTTTGGAAAAAATATTGCGCATGATTGCCTGCACGTCTTTTAATTTCAGCAGTTCGTTGAAGCCTATTTCGTCCAGCACCACGCCAATCCGCTCTTTGATCTGCCGTTCCTCCTGCCTTTGGTCAAGACCGAAAACACGGATTTTTCCGGAATCTTGCCTGATCATGTTTAAAATTAGTTTGATTGTGGTCGTTTTACCC
>CAZQDA010000025.1:0-31044 GCA_964592155.1 uncultured Christensenella sp. | reverse complement strand
CCCCTGGCACACGGCTTAGAAGGCCGTTGCTCTATCCAACTGAGCTACAGGCGCACAGTCTGTTTGCATCACGATTTAGCCTCGGCTGACAATTAAAAATTATAACAAACCGAGCAAAGAAAGTCAATAAAATTTGAATAAATAGAAAGCCAAATCAAAAGAAGAGGGGAACTGGGCAAATATAACGTCAAATTTTTATCGCAAGAGTGCAGGATAAAGCGATTACAAGGAACATTTTATAGGCAAGATTAAAATGTAATAAAATATTCAGATTTTTTGAATAGATTTCGCCATATGTGTGTGCTATAATCAGAAACTGTGTCGTGTAATAATTGGTAAATGAAAATTGTGGGCTCTCTACACGATAAGGAGGATTTTTGCATTGTTATCTTTTATCTCAACCTTTAATTTAGTGCTTTTTATCTTATTTACAGCGCTATATGCCTACCAGATTCTTTTTGTGGTGGTGGCGCTTTTCCACAAAAAGAAAGAAATTGCGCCGGCGAAAAAAAGTCATCACTTTGCGGTATTGATTGCCGCCCGTAACGAGCGGGCGGTCATTGGGAACCTGATTGACAGTATCAAACGGCAGAACTATCCGCAGGATAAGATTGATATATTCGTTGTGGCGGATAATTGCACCGACGATACGGCACAAATTGCCAGAAAAGCAGGAGCGCATGTATATGAGCGATTCAACAAATCTTATATTGGAAAAGGATATGCGCTGAGCTTTGCGCTCAACAATATTAAAAAAGATTTTGGTAAAAATGCTTTCGAAGGCTATTTTGTTTTTGACGCGGACAATCTTTTGGATGAAAATTATGTAACGGAGATGAATAAGCTTTTTGATCAGGGATATCGAGTGTTAACCTGCTACCGGAACTCAAAAAATTACGCTTCCAGTTGGCTGTCGGCAGGATATTCTCTCTGGTTTTTGCGTGAATCAAAATACCTGAACTATCCGAGAATGATTTTGGGCACAAGCTGCGCGATTTCCGGGACGGGTTTTCTGATCCATAATGATATCATTCAGGCAAATAATGGATGGAAACACCACCTGCTGACTGAGGACATCGAATTTTCTGTAGACAGCGTAATCCATGGCGAAAAGATTGGATATTGCGGCGCGGCGAAAATTTACGATGAACAGCCATGCACATGGAAACAATCGTGGACGCAACGGCTGCGCTGGTCAAAAGGCTTTTATCAGGTTCTCGGCAAATACAGCAAGGGGCTTATCAGGGGATTTGCGCTGGAGCACAGGTTTAGCTGCTATGATATGTTTATCACGATTGCGCCGGCGATTTTTGTGACGCTTGCCAGCATTATCATTAACTCTATCTTTATGGTGAACGGTTTCATGGGGCCGGTGATTCATACGGCGGTGATTTCTGCCACAGGATCGGCAATCCTGACATCCGTTTTTAACTTTTACATCATACTGTACCTTGTTGGTCTGATTACGACGATCACGGAGTGGAACGAAATACACCATACGAGCGCCGCAAAAAAGATACTCTATACCTTTACGTTTCCAATTTTCATTTTGAGCTACATACCGATTTCCATTGCGGCATTGTTTAAAAAGATTGGATGGGAACCCATTCCGCACAGTATTTCCAAGACGATCGATCACTTTGAGCAGATCAGATAATCAAAAGATGTTCAAAAAAACGGATGCGGGTGCATCCGTTTTTTTGATATCCCTATCAAAAGCCCGCAAACAACCTTTTGGCAAATTGCGATAATGAATTGACATTTAAGAATCGGTATATAATAATAGAAACAAATGATTACCTATAAAAACAGGAGTGGGAGGAACACGAGATGGATAATGATATTTTTTATAATCCGACCAAGGTGATTTTTGGAAAAGGAACAGAGCTTTCGGTAGGAGATGAAGTCGCAAAGCATTGCGATAAGGTGTTGCTTCACTATGGCGGAGGCAGCGCGGAACGTTCCGGGTTGCTCGAAAGGGTTCGCAAATCCTTAAAAGCGTCGGATGTCGCGGTGTATGAGCTTGGTGGAGTGAAAGCCAATCCGCGGCTTGACCTTGTTTATGAAGGCATCGCAATGTGCAGGGCTAACGGAATTGCTTTTGTTCTTGCGGTTGGAGGCGGAAGCGTAATCGACTCAGCAAAAGCGATTGCGTGCGGCACGCCGAACAGCGACGATGTATGGGATTATTTTTTGGGGACGAAAGAGGCAAAGGCGGTTTTGCCGCTTGGAACCATTTTGACGATTCCGGGAGCGGGAAGCGAATCTTCGGACGGCATGGTGATCACAAATGAAAAAACCGCGCAGAAGCTTGCTTATACCAATCCAAACTCGCGGCCTGTGTTTTCGATTCTGAATCCGGAACTTACATACACGGTTCCGGCTTACCACACCGCGGCGGGCATATCGGATGCGATTGCGCATGTGATGGAACGGTATTTTACAAAAACAGAGCATACCGACGTCGTGGACAGGATGTGCGAGTCTGTGATGCGCGGATTGATGCGCAACGCAAAGCAGGCGGTTTCAGAGCCGGATAACTATGACGCGCGCGCGGAGATTATGTGGGCGTGTAAGGTGGCACACGACGGATTGCTCGGAATGGGCCGTCAGGAAGACTGGGCATCCCATGCAATTGAGCATGAGGTATCCGCTGTGTTTGACGTTTCCCACGGAGCAGGCTTGGCCGCGATCTTTCCGGCGTGGATCAAATATGTGTATCAAAACAGGCCGCAGCGCTTTATTCAGTTTGCGATGCGCGTTTTCGACGTGGAGTATGATGTCAACAATCCTGACTGGACGGTGATGCAGGGATTAAAGCGGTATCTGGCATTTTTGAAAACCATTCACATGCCGACTTCATTGCGCGATCTGGGCGTGACGGACAAGAGTGTGCTCGATGAAATGGCGCATAAGTGTGCGCTGGACAATGGCGGCTCGGTAGGCAACTTTGCGGTGCTCAAGGAATCTGATATCAGGAATATTTACGAGCTGGCTTATTAAAAAACAACAGGAAAGCTCTCGGGGCGTTTGCTCAGGGAGCTTTTTCATATGTTTTCGAAATGAAATATGATATGATAAGGAAAGGAGAGGCGGAGGAAAAACATGAGGATTTTACACACGTCAGACTGGCATTTGGGACTGAATCTAAACAATGTTTCGCTGCTCGAGGAACAGCGTTTTTTTGTGGGGCGGCTTAGGCAGATTATAGGGGAAGAAAAGGCGGACGCTGTTGTAATTGCGGGCGATGTTTTTGACAACACGGTTTCCAGCGCGGATGCGATTGCGCTATATAATGAAGCGATGACGGAATTATGTATCGAAAAAAAGATTCCGGTGCTGATTTGCGCGGGCAATCATGATGGAGCGGCTCGCCTTGCCTCGTGCAGCGCTTTGCTCGAAAAAGCGGGGCTTTATGTGGCGGGAAGCGTGAAGGATGGGATCAGGTCAGTGGAGCTGGGAGACGCGACGTTTCATCTGTTGCCGTTTTTTTCCATCGATGAAGCGCGCTATCTCTGCCCGCAGGAGGAAATCAGAAATTACGACGGCGCGATGCGCGCGCTGATTCATACAATTCCAAGGGGAGAAAAGAACATATTAATTGCGCATTGCTTTGTGACAGGGGCGCAGGTTTCGGAAAGCGACCGTTCTGCGATTGTGGGCGGGTCGAACATGGTGGGCGCGGATGTGTTTGACGGATTTGATTATGTGGCGCTGGGGCATTTGCATCGTGCGCAAAGCGTGACAGAGCGCGTGCGTTACAGCGGGTCTCCGGTTAAGTATTCCTTTGGGGAAGCAAATACGCAAAAGAGCGTTACAATCATAAACACAACGGATTTTTCCGTGCGGGAAATTCCCCTTGCAATGGAGAATGACCTGCGCGTTGTGAAGGGAACGTATGAACAGGCGCTTGCGCAGGCGGAGAATGATCCCAAGCGTGAGGATTATATCAAAATAGAGCTCACAGACGAGTTTGCACATATGGAGCTGATCAATACATTCCGTAACTTTTATCCGAATCTGTTGTCTTTCGCCGGAAAGAGGATGGCGTCAGACAAAGGACAAACGGCGCTCACCATTGAGAAAACGGCGAGCCTGCATCCGGAAGAGATACTGAAATTATTTTATCAGGAATATGCGGGTGAAGAACCCACGGAAAATCAACTTGCGTGGTTTAAAAAAGCGCTTTCCGTGAGAATGGAAGGTGATGCGCAATGATGCCGGAACGGTTGACGATTGAGGCATTTGGGCCTTATGTCAAAAAGCAGGAGATTGATTTTCAGGAGTTTCGCAGAGCGGGGCTGTTTTTAATTCATGGGAAAACGGGCGCGGGAAAAACAATGGTGCTGGATGCGATGACCTATGCGCTGTTTGGAGAAAGCAGCGGCGGCGGGCGCGGAGACATGGCGGCGATGCGCAGTGATTTTGCAAAGGATGATCAGGATACACAGGTAAGCTTTACTTTTTGCGTGGGGCAAAGGCGCTACCGGTTCCTAAGGGGTGTGCGTATTCGTGCCAAGCGCAATGGGGAAAAGGAGCCGCAAATTTTCCAGAGCGCATTTTTTGAAAATGAGGCGGGCGAATTTGAACCTTATTTTGAAAATCCGGGCGTGCGGAATGTGAGGCTTAAGGCAGAGGAAATACTCGGGCTCAGTTATGAACAGTTCCGGCAGATTATATTATTGCCACAGGGAAGATTTGAGCAGCTTTTGGTTGCAGATTCAGCAGAAAAGGAAGCAATACTGGTTACGCTCTTCAAAGCGGAGCGGTGGAGCGAGCTGACAAACTGGCTGTGTGATCAGGCGCTTATTTTAAAGCGCGCAAAAGATGAAAAGAGTCAGGCTGTGGACTCGATTCTGGCTCAATATGAGCAGGGATCGCAGCAAGAGCTGGAGGAAGAATACAACAGGAAAAATGCAGAATTAGAGCGGCTCAAAAAGGAACGCATGTTAGCGGATGAGCAGGAAAAGCTTGCGCAAAGCGCGCTGCAAAATGCGCAAATGGTGCAAACGTTATTTGAAGAGCGGGAACAGGCGTACATAAAAAAGGAAGAAATAAAGACGCGTAAACCTGATATTGTCAAGCTGGAGCAAATGTGTGAAAAAGCGCGTCTCGCAGCAGAGCTGCTCCCTGCGCGCAGGGAGGTCGCAACGCTGCAAAACCAGATGAAAGAGCGGGAAACGGCTGCGAAAGAGGCACAGCAACAAAAAGAGGATAGAAAAAAGGCGTTGATGGAATGTGTGGGCAGGCTGCTTGGGATGCAGGATGCGCTGCAACAAAAAAACAGCGTCCTGAAATCTGGCATTGCGCAGCAAAAGGAACGACAGGAAAAGGCGGAACAGGAATATCAATCCAGCTTTGCGGCGTATGTCAATGACGCAGCATATATGCTGGCGGAAAGCCTGGAAGAGGGCTTGGCGTGTCCTGTGTGCGGGAGTACGCACCATCCGCAACCCGCATTCAAATCAGAGACCCAAACCACGGCCCAGGATGTGAAACGGGCGGAGCAGACCGTAAAACAGGCTACAGGAAAAATCGTGCAGTTGGAAAAGGAATTTTATGAGGCGGCGCGCGAAATGGAAGCGTGTACAAATGTGCTTGAGAGGTATCAGGAGTTATCGGCAGAAGCGGAAAAAAAGAAAGAAGACAGCGGGCGCTTAAACGAATGGCTGAAAAAAGCGGACGAAGCGTTGGGAGGACTGCGGGCGGCAGAAGCGTCACGATTGATGTACCAAAAAGAATATGAGCAGTCAAAGCGGGAATTTGAAGCGGCGATGAAAGCCTTTCAGGCCGCATGCAGAGAGTGCGGATTTCAAACGGATGAGGAATTCAGAAACAGCTGTATGACACAACAGCAGATGGAACAGGCCCGGCAGGAAATCCGGCAATATGAGGTGCAGCGGCAGCTTGCGGAAACATCGCTTAAGGCACTTGACGAAAAACTGGCGGGGGTGGACAAGCCGGACATTATGGCATTACAGAGCAGCAGAGCCCAAGCAGAGGAAAAGAGAAGACTGGCGGCGGAGAGGGAAGCTGCGAAAAAGGCCAGACTTAATCTGATGGAAGAGGCGATTGGAAAGCTCAAAAAGCTGGGCGCGGACTTAAAGAAAAAAACGGATGAATATGTGGAGCTTGACCAGTTTTCGCGGATTTTGCGCGGTTCAAACGGCGTGAGCCTGCAAAGGTATGTGCTGGGGGTGATGCTGAGCGCAATCACACAGGAGGCAAACAGGCTGCTTGCAAGGGTACACGACGGACGATATCAGTTGTACCGCTCTATGGAAGGGACGGGACGCGCGAGACGCGCGGGGCTTGATCTTGAAGTGTTTGATTCGTATTGCGGCGAAAAGCGCAGCGTGGGCAGCCTGTCCGGCGGGGAAAAATTTTTGGTGGCGCTCGCCCTGTCGCTGGGGCTTTCCACTGTGGTGCAGGCGCAGAGCGGCGGCGTGCATATCGACGCGATGTTTATCGACGAAGGATTTGGCTCGCTCGATCCATCGTCGATTGAAAATGCGCTTGATGTTTTGGCAAGTGTGCGCGGTGGATCAAAGCTGGTGGGCATCATCTCCCATGTGCAGATTTTAAAGGAAAATATCGAAGCATCCATCGAGGTGCGCAAAGGACAGGATGGCAGCGATTTGTTGCTAAACTATTAACTTTAAAAAGAGGTATTGAAATCTGTCTTTACGTGGAGTATGATGTGAATAAAAAATGGAGGGAATTCCAATGGCATTTGATAAAATGGATTGGCATGCAGTTACTTTTCCTGATAGTATCCCTTATGAAAATGCGGGAACCCACATTGGGATGTACCTTGCATGGCTTGTGAATAACGATATGATTGTGCAGGATTGGTATGATGAGTTTGAAGGCGAGCTCGGCAGGGTCAAAAACAGAGAAATGACCGGCAGGGAGCTGCTTTTGGAATGTTTTGACGAAACCCTGCTGGAAGATTTGATGACAGACGAAGCCCTGGAGTTTACCAGCGATTATTATGATTCGGCTTACATAGACGATTATGCGGACGCGCTCTGCGCAGAGGATGTGGATTCTGAATTTGCGGTGTATTTGCATGAAGACAGTTGGGATAATTATGACAAAGTAGAGCCGGTGATCAACGCAAAATATGAACGGTGGAAAAACGGGCAGTTTGAATAAGAAAAATTAAGAAAACGTTGAAAGGAATTGACAGAATTTGACAGCGCGTATTTTGATGATTGATGACAGCATGTTGGCGTGCGAAATGGTCAAGAGAGTATTTCAAGGGAGCAGAATGACGGTTTTTTCTGCCTGCTCAGGGGCAGAGGGGCTTAGGGGCGCAAAAGAAAATAAGCCGGATTTGATCCTGCTCGACCTCACGTTAAAGGGCGAGGACGGTTATGCGATTTGTGAGATGCTGAAGAAGGATGCCGCGCTTGCCAATATCCCAATCGTTTTTATTACATCCACAAACGATGCACACAGCATTGCGCGCGCATTTGAAGTAGGCGCGGTAGATTATATTTGCAAGCCTTTCAGTGAGGTGGAACTGGTCGCGCGGGTGAAGGCGCATTTAAAATACAAATTTGTCACCGATGCGCTCAAGCGAATGAACCGCAGGCTCATAGAAGCTTTTGAGGAGAATAACCGTCTTGCGATGAAAGATCCGCTGACCGATTTATACAACAGACGCTATCTTTGGGAACGGATGCGCGATTTATACAGAACGCGGGAAGAGGGACTGTCGGCTGCGCTTTTTATTTTAGATATTGACAACTTCAAGCAAATCAACGACACATATGGGCACGGCTATGGGGATGTTGTTCTGGAAAAGGTCGCGCAGATTATTCAGGAAGGAACATTAAATGCTGGCTGCGCAGGCCGTTGGGGCGGCGAGGAATTTTTAGTGATTCTCAGTCCAAGCACCATTGAAGAGGCGATGGCGACCGCAGAAGAGGTGCGCAAAAAGATAGAGTGCCACCATTTTATCAATCAAGGAAAGCGCGTCTTTTGCACGGCCACAATCGGGCTTGCGCCTGTCGATTTTTCGCGGGATATTGAATATAGCATCAATGCGGCTGATCAAGGGCTATATGAAGGCAAAGCAGGCGGAAAGAATTGCTGCATACCGAAAACAGCATAGATTATTTTACGCCGCGCGTGAAATGTCCGCGTGTGAAATTCTGCGGAGGCTTCTGCGGAAGGCCTTTTAGAGAATCGCGATACTCCATCGCGATTTTTTTGCATTCCTGCGGGGATTCGATTGTGAAGACGAGGCGAATGACAGTTGCGCTGAGTTTTTCCGGCTGATCCGCCATGTAAATGGGAGCGCTGTTTAATATGCCTACATTGCAGCCGCTGCCCGCTTTATAAAGAGGGAAACGTTTCTTCATCCGGTCGGTCAAAAACGCCTTTCCCTGCGCGACAGAGCAAGACCTTTGATTACAGCGCAGGGGGCAGTGCATGGTTGTCATGAGGGTAAGCCGTCCGTAAGCGATGACCTCGGTGGGCATCACGTCAGAAAGATCAGCGATTTGCGCCGCGTTGAGCTCGGGGCTGATGGTTGCGCGTTCAAATCCGAGCGATTTGAGCGTTTTCAGCGTCTCGCTGTTCATCACGTGGATGGATGCGTCAGAAATCTTATGAGCGGCAGAGGAGGCAACGAGCGTGCCAAACATTTCGCCGTCAAACAGCGCACCGTCATATGCAGGGGCTTCGCCTTCATGGGCAATGAGCGGATGTGTGCCGATGAGGCGCGGCGCATTGTCCTGCCTTATGTCCCGCAATTTTTTGATCCATTCCGCATCAATAGGTACATATAAAATATCGACGAGCGGCAGGATGGATTTTGCCTGATCAAACGTAACGACCTGAGCTGCCAGCTTGCGCGGCTTTTTGCGCTTGCCTTTGGTCAGCGGACGATAATCCTCAAAGCGACAATCCTGATTGGCAGGGGATACGCAGGCGGGGTTGTGTGCCGGCGCAGGAATATGCGCCTGTTGCGCGGCTAGCGCAAATGGTTTATCTGTGAAGCCGCGTCTGCTGTATGCTTTGAGCAGATCGTCTTTATCCTGCTGTGTGATTGTCTGTCCGTCTAAGGCTTTTCGATAGATGCGTGTGACTGTGCCGACATAAGCAGCGGGCTTCATGCGTCCCTCGATTTTGATGCTGGCAATGCCGGCCTCTTTGATTTGAGAAACATAGTCAATCAGGCACAAATCCCTGGTGCTCAGCAGCCGGCCTTTTTTTTCACCTGCCATATAATTCAGGCGGCAGGGTTGCGCACACAGACCGCGGTTGGCGCTTCTTCCGCCGAATATGCTGCTCATCAGGCATTGGCCGGAATAACAGACGCACAGTGCGCCATGCACGAAGATTTCCAGTTGTGCGCCTGTTGCTTCCCTGATTTTGCAGATATCAGAAAAAGACAGTTCGCGCGAAAGGATGATCCGTTCAAAGCCCAACTCCTGCAGCATACGCACGTGAGAAGCATTGTGTGCCGTCATTTGTGTGCTGGCATGCAGAGAGATGGAAGGACAAAGGTTTTTTAGCAGCATCGCGCAGCCCAAATCTTGCAAAATAAAAGCGTCTACGCCTGCCTGCGCCGCCTGCTGCGCGGTATGCAGCCATTCTTTGATTTCGCGGTCGCGCACAAGTGTGTTAAGCGCCAGATAGAGCTTTACTCCTGCCTCATGCGCATAAGAAACAGCGGACGCAAGATCGGAAAAATTATCCGCAAGATTACGAGCGCTGAAATTTTGCGCGCCAATATAGACGGCATCCGCGCCATTTTGCACCGCCGCTTTTAAACTATCGAATCCGCCCGCGGGCGATAAAAGCTCCATAGGTCACTCCATACTTTGTTTTTTCTTCCATTATACATCATGTTTTGCGTTATGGGCAGCCTTTTCCCTTGATTTCAAACGGGTTTTGGTATATAATGAATTGTTTTTAGGAAAGGATGAAAAAAATTTTGGTTAGAGATGATTTAAGAAATATTGCGATTATCGCTCACGTTGACCATGGTAAGACGACTCTGGTGGACGAAATGCTCAAACAGGGCGGAAGTTTCAGAGACAATCAGGTGGTGGCGGATCGCGTGATGGACTCCGGCGATCTGGAGCGGGAACGCGGCATTACGATTTTGGCAAAAAATACGGCGACATATTATAATAACGTAAAAATAAACATTGTCGATACGCCCGGTCACGCAGATTTTGGCGGGGAAGTGGAGCGCGTGCTCAAAATGGTGAACGGCGTTGTGCTGCTGGTGGATTCTTTTGAGGGGCCGATGCCGCAAACGCGTTTTGTGCTGCAAAAAGCGCTGGAGTTAAACCACAGGGTGATTATTGTCGTCAACAAGATGGACAGGCCGGATGCGCGGCTCAATGACGTGGGGGACGAAGTGCTGGAGTTGCTTTTGGAGCTTGACGCGACCAACGAACAGCTCGACAGCCCGATTGTATACTGCTCTGGACGCGAGGGGACGGCAACCATGGACCCGAATCGGCCGGGGGAAGATTTAAAGCCGCTGTTTGAAACGATTTTGAGTTATATCCCCGCGCCGCAGGGTGATCCGGACGGCCCGCTGCAAATGCTGGTCTCCTCCATCGACTATAACGAATATGTGGGCAGGATCGCGGTTGGAAGAATCGAGCGCGGCACAATCAAGCAGGGGCAGGAAGTGTCCTTGTGCGATTACCACGTGGAGGATTTGTGTACCAATGGCAAGGTGACGGCGATTTACCAATACGACGGCTTAAAGCGAGTGGCGGTTCAGGACGCAAAAGCGGGCGATATCGTTGCTTTCTCAGGTTTGGAAACGGTGAATATTGGAAACACGGTGTGCGCGCCATATGAATTTGAGCCGATCCCATTTGTCAAGATTTCAGAGCCGACGGTGGAAATGACGTTCTCTGTAAACGACAGCCCGTTTGCCGGACGGGAAGGGAAGTTTGTAACCTCCCGCCATTTGCGCGACCGGCTGATGAGCGAGCTTAGGAAAGACGTATCGCTGGGCGTGCATGAGACGGACAAAGCGGAGGCGTTCCGTGTACTGGGGCGCGGAGAGATGCATTTATCCATACTGATCGAGACGATGCGCCGCGAGGGCTACGAATTTCAGGTTTCGCCGCCCAAGGTGCTTTATAAGACCATTGACGGGCACATGTGCGAGCCGATTGAACGGCTGCTGGTGGATGTTCCGGTGGAAAGCGTGGGCGCGGTGATCGAAAAATTGGGTTCGCGGAAGTCCGAAATGGTACACATGACACCGCAGGGCGAGCGCATGAGAATTGAATTTAAGATACCGGCAAGAGGGTTGTTTGGATACCGCGGTGAATTTTTAACGGATACACGCGGCGAGGGAATCCTCAATACGGTATTCGACAGCTATGCGCCGTATAAAGGTGACATTGAAAAACGCTCGATCGGTTCGCTGGTTGCGTTTGAGACGGGCGACGCGGTGACTTATGGCCTATATAACGCGCAGGAGCGCGGTACGCTTTTCATTGGAGCGGGCGTGCCGGTTTATATGGGCATGGTCGTGGGATGTTCACCCAAAAATGAAGATCTGGTGGTGAACGTCTGCAAGAAAAAACACGCGTCCAACGTGCGCGCGTCAGGCAGCGACGACGCGCTGCGGCTGATTCCGCCGAGGAACATGAGTATGGAAGAGATGCTGGAGTTTTTGGGCGATGATGAGCTTCTGGAGGTTACGCCGCAAAGCCTGCGCATCAGAAAACGTGTGCTTGACCATCAGCAAAGGATGAAATCGAATAAAAAATAACAAGATATCGCTAGAACAGGCCGTCCAATTTGGATGGCTTTTCTTTTGTGCGCGTTAGAGCAAGGAAAAACTCCCATTCCGAAAAAATCAGTAGTATAATGACAGTAATGAACCGATCGGTTGGTGCAGCGTTAGAATAAATTTGAACAAAGCAGGTTAAGACGGTTATGGATGCAAGATCAAAGTTGTTTTTACAAAAGGATTTGTATGACCTGAATCATACGAACGGGCTGTTTTTTGATGCGGTAAAGGAAAATGTGCGGTGGCATTTTTCCAATTGCCTTGCGTATCGGGAGCTATTGCACACGCAGGGATTTTCGATAGAGCACTTGGAAACCTATGAGGATCTTGAAAAATTACCTCCGATTCCTACTTTATTTTTAAAGAAGCATGAACTGTTCTCCCTGCCTCCTTCTAAAATCCACATGAAATCAACAACGTCAGGAACGTCCGGAGCACCGGTGAGTGTGGGCCTTGATGCTTCTTCTATGGTTTTGGGTCTGAATATGCTCAGAAAAACATTGCACGATCACCATCTGGCTTCACCGGTTCCGACCAACAATATCATTCTTGGTTATCAGCCAAGCAAACGAAATAAAATGGGCGCGGTGAGGACTGCGTATGGCGCAACGTTTCTGACCCCCGCACTGCACAGGGAATATGCCCTGATTGATAAAGGGGATCGATACGCGCTCAATGAGGAAGGGATCATGAAGGCGCTTCACCAATATAGTCAAAGCCGCTGGCCGATCCGCATCAATGGATTTTCGGCGTATCTTTATTTTTTGCTGAAAAAATTGGAGGAGCAAAAGATTAAATTCACCTTTCACCCCAAGTCGCTCATTTTTCTCGGCGGGGGATGGAAACAATATTTTGCGCAAAAAGTCGATAAGCAGGAGCTGTATCGGATGGCGGAGGAACGTCTGGGGATTCCTGAAAGCCGGTTCCGCGAATTTTTTGGCGTTGTGGAACACAATATTCCGTACTGCGATTGTAAAAATCATCATTTCCACGTTCCTGTATACAGCAGGGTCATAATTCGTGATATCCACACCTTGAAGCCTGTGCCGCACGGAAAGCAGGGCTTGCTCAACCTGATCACGCCGCTTTTGAAAAGCATGCCGCTTACCAGTATTTTGACGGATGATATCGCGGTGATGCATGACGGGCGGGACTGCGGGTGTGGAATATCCTCCCCCTATTTTGAAATTTTGGGACGGGCGGGATTGGAAGGAATTAAAACCTGTACCGCGGGTGCGGGCAGCTTATTGGAGGCGATGAGATGAATCTGGCATTTGGAAAAATAATTGTGCAGGAAGAGCGCGAACAGATAGTAAGCGAGTTAAGCAAGATTGTTTGGAAAACGTTGTCTCAAACAAAATTAAGCGCTTCTGTTGTAATCAATGCCTGCGACAAGCTGTCGGGTTCGATTGGAGAAAGCCATATTGAATTACTAAAAAGCCTTTCGATTCCAGAGGAAAAAATCAGGCAATATTTGCAGGAAGCAAGAGTGATGCTGGGAAAAGACTATTTGTTGAGGCGGATGAAAAAAGAGCTGGGAGCGGATTACAATCTTGAACACGCGTTTGCTGCAAAGGAAAACAGGCTGGAAGTTACGGAAAGAATAAACCCTCTGGGGACATTGCTGCACATCATGGCCGGAAACCAGCAAGGTCTGGCGCTTTACAGCGTTATAGAAGGCCTGCTCACAGGAAATATCAATCTTGTCAAGCTTTCCGGAAAAGACGACGGACTTTCTGTGTTTGCGCTCAAGGCTTTGGTTGAAATAGAGCCGCTTTTGGCGGATTATATTTATGTATTTGACTATCGGTCTGCGGATCGCGACGCGCTTGCAAGGCTGATGGAGGTTGCTGACGCGGTCGTTTTATGGGGCGGTGATGAAGCGGTAAAATCTGTACGGCAGATGGCAGCGCCCGATACGAAATTGATTGAATGGGGGCATAAGATCAGTTTTGCTTATATCACAAAGCGGGGAATGCGCAAAGATCGGCTCCGGGGGCTTGCGGAGAATATGATCAAAACGGGTCAGCTATTGTGCAGCTCGTGTCAGGGTATCTATCTGGATACGGATTCCATGGAGGAGGTATTCCGGCTGTGTGACGAGTTTTTGCCATTGCTGGATCAGTGCGGCAAAGCGATGGGGATAGAAGTCCCGATTGAAATACAGGCTCAAAACGCAATCCGTCTATATGTGGAGTCTCTAGAATCGCCAAAACGTCCCTGCAAAATATTCCGCGGAGAAAAAACGAGCATTACAGCTTATGAAGATCATAAGCTGGAGCCTTCCATCATGCACGGAAATTGCTGGGCAAAGAGACTGGAATCCAAAGATATGATAAGCGTGTTAAGACCGAATAAAAATCATCTGCAGACAGCGGCGCTTTTGTGCGCGGACGACGAAAGGGATCGATTGATAGAAAAGCTGTGGGCGGCAGGGATTACCAGAATTACGGACGGTGAAACGATGTCGGAGCAATACTGCGGAAGCGCGCATGACGGAGAATATCCGCTGAGAAGATATATCAGGATTGTATCCATCGAAAAAACAATAGCAGATATTGAGGAAGATGAAATATAACTTTTGGCGTTTTTAAGATGAAGCAAAGACTCCTTTTGATATTGGAAAATCCTGTGGTTTGAGCGACAAGAAAATATCAAAAGGAGTCTTTGCAGCAAATGTCGCAGGCAGCTTAGAACTGCGAATATATGACGCTTAAATAAATTAATCTTTCAAAAGCGCGACGCACTCGATTTCCACAAGCGCATCTTTGGGCAGCCTTGCGACCTCCACGCACGAACGCGCAGGAAAAGGATCTGTGAAAAACTGGGAATAGATTTCGTTGATTTTCCCAAAATCGTTCATGTCTTTGATGAAAACCGTGGTCTTTACGACCTGATCCATGGAAGAGCCGCCCGCCTGCACAATGGCGCGCAGATTTTCCAGAGAGGTTTTTGCCTGTTCTTCCACAGAAGCCGGAATTTCTCCGCTTGCAGGATCAACCGGAAGCTGACCGGAAGTGTAAAGCATTCCATTTGCAATCATTGCCTGTGAATACGGGCCGATTGCCCCCGGAGCATTTTTTGTACTGACAACCTGTTTCATATGAGTTCTCCTTTTGACACTATTTTTTTGCCGTTTGCATAGACGGCTTCGATTGTTCTGTCTTCATATAAGTATATCATCCTTTGCAGCCGTTCCAAAACACTTAATTGACCGGTATTCAAAAGCATCCCGTCCGATAGGACCACCGCGTGCAGGGGAGCGCCCGGGCAAAAGCCGGTTTTGTCGCCAAAAAATTTGCTGCATGCCGATGTTCCGAGATAAAATGCTTCCGCAACGGTAAGCGGTGCGCTTCCGTTTAATGCCGAGACCTGCTTGGAGGTGCGGATGGCCTTTGCCATCGCGTCAAGTATTGAAACGCTGCATCCGCCCGCAAGGTCTGAACCCAGAGCAACGGGAACGTCCGCATCGAGAAAGCGCCTGATGTTTGCCATACCGCTCGCAAGATTGGAGTTGGAGTCCGGACAGTGAACAGCCGTTACCTGATTTTTTGCCATCAGATCGATTTCCGATTGCGTACAATAGACGCAGTGGGCCATTGCAGCTCTTTTTCCATGCCCGCCAAATAAGCCATAACGGTCGTAAGCGGAGGCATAACTGGAAGCCTTTGGCGTTAATTCCCTGACCCATGCGACTTCGTTTCTGTTTTCAGATAAATGGGACTGGACAGGCAGTTGATCACTTTGCGCAAGCTTTCCAAGGGACTCGAGCAAATCGTCTGAGCAGGACGGGATAAAGCGGGGCGTTATAATTGGCCGCACCGTTTTTTCATATGGTCTGCATTCCTGAAGCCAACGCTGTGTCTCCAAAAGAGATTCGTAGGTTTCTTCGCACAGGGCGGGCGGCGCGTTGCGGTCCATATTGACCTTGCCGACATATGCCGAAATTCCCACGGACGCTAGAATATCCATCAAAAGAAGAACGGAATCCGTGTGGATTGTTCCAAACACACACGCGCGTGTTGTACCATGCAAAACTAGTTCCCGCGCAAAACGGGTGTAGACCTGTTTTGCATAGTTGATATCCGCGAATTTACTCTCCTCCGGAAAGGTATAGGTTTCAAGCCATGGCAAAAGCTCCAAATCAAGCCCCATGCCGCGCATTGCGTATTGCGGGGCATGCACATGCATATCGCCAAGACCCGGAATGATCAGGCTGTTTCCATAATCCACAACAGGCAAATCGCCTTCATAGCAGTGCAGGATTTCCTGCACTGCTCCGTCGCGGACAATCAGAAATCCATTTTCTACGATTTCAAGGGCGGTGGGAGCGGGGGCGGAGACAAACGTTCCTTTTAAAACAAAATTATGATTATTCATTTTTCCACCATAATAACAAAAAATTCATCACGCGGTTTAAAACCGCGTCACGGTTCTCTTCGTTAAGCTCTAAAACAAGCGTATCAGGCCTTTGTGCAATTTCCGCAAGCCACTGGGAATCCACCGCCTTGAGGCTCCCCAAAACAGGTTTGCCCTGATCAAGACACTGTAAAACACAGCTCTGAAATTTCGGTGCTTTTTGCTCAATCACACCCAGTTCGTCCATCAGAATGAGCGGCGCGTGATCCATTTGCGCAGCCTGCAGAAATTTTGTGCCAAATTCGTCAAATACGCGTTCAATGGGAATGCAGGAGCAATCCGAACTGCGCACGGAAATCGGCTTGTCATTTTCTTCAAGGGCGGTCTTAACCGAAAGAGAATGGATAAAATGGCCCGCCGGGTGACCGCAGATTTCGTATGGGCGCGTGATAAAGCCGGTTGCCAAAATGCCGGAAAGAGAAATTGCGTAATTTAAAAGAGTCGATTTTCCGGCTTCTTTTGTGCCTGTGACAAACAGGTTCTTAATGCCGTTCAGGCGCGTAAAATCTTCCGCAGTATCAATATCGGCAAGCTCAAGCGGATTGCTGACAGGGTATAGGGAAAGCTCGTCTTGGTGCCGCGCAATGACTGCGGTGCCGGATTCGCCTGCCCCAAGCGCTTCAAGCTCGCCAAAGAATTTTTTGGGGAAAATCACTGGATTTCCGCGGCGCGATTCAAAGGAAAGGGCGGCAATTCCGCCGGAATATTCCGCAAGCATGCGTCGGATGGATTCTTTGCTGATGTAGGGCTGATCACACACGCAAAACATGCATGCATCCATATCCATCATGGCGGATAAACCCAGACTGATGGTATGGCGGATGCCATACTCCGGATGGGCATTGCGTATTACCTCAAATCCGGCCTCCTTTGAGAGCTGCTCGACGCGGTCATATGCGGTGACAACAACGATGTGGGCGAACAGTTCGGCAGGGATGGATTCCAGTGTGTTTTCGATCAGCGTTTTCCCATGAAACACAGTAAGCAGCTTATTGGAACCAAAGCGCTCCGCATTTCCGGCGGCGAGCAGCACACAACCGATTTTCATAAATTACCTCCAAAATTGGCACACGCCGCGCGAAACATAATTGCCGCACTTTTCCTGCTGCACGATTCCGTTTTGCGCAACAAGCCGTCCACGTACAAAAACATATTTTGCAGCACCCCTTAAGGGCAGGCCGTTATAAGGCGTGTAATCACACGCGCTATGCTGGTTTTCGTTGGTGACGATTCCACTTGCGTTTTTATCCCAGATTACGACGTCCGCGTCGCTTCCCGCAAGGATCGCACCCTTTTGCGGATACATGCCGAAAAGCTTTGCTGGATTTTCCGCAAGCACGCGGCAAAAATCCGGCAATGTAATTTTATTCTCACATACGCCATATGTGTACATCAGCTGCGGTCGCAAATCCACGCCGGGCGCGCCGTTCGGTATTTTGGAAAAGTCATGCAGCCCGAGTTTTTTATCCTTGAATAGAAACGGGCAGTGATCGGTTCCGATCGTATCCACCGCGCCATGGCGCAATGCGGCCCATAGCGCGGCAGTATCTTCGTATTTGCGCAGCGGGGGAGACATTACAAATTTCGCGCCCTCAAAATCGGGCGTTTCATAGACGGAATCTTCCAGCAATAGATACTGCGGGCAGGTTTCGATGTAAACCTTTTGCCCGGCTGCCCGTGCGTGCAGGATGATGTCAAGCCCTTTTCGGGTGCTCAGATGCACGATGTTCACAGGGCAGGCCGCGAGGGAGGCAATGGCGAGGAAGCGGTTGATTGCTTCGGCCTCCACTGTATCCGGACGGGAACGGGGGTGCGCGCTGACGCCGGTATCGCCGGCGGCAAGCCGATCTGCTACCAGTTCGTTTACCAGATCACCGTTTTCGCAGTGCATTCCTATGATTCCGCCCTGCTGTTTTACGGCTTTGAGCGCTTTGTAAACCTGCGCGTCACATACGCGCAGATTATCGTAAGCCATGTATAATTTATAAGAAGTTACGCCGCGCTTTGCAAGCTCCGGCAATTCGGCGGCAACTTCTTCATTCCAGTCGGTGATTGCCATATGAAAACCATAGTCGCACGAGCTTTTTTTGTCCGCCAGTTTGTGCCAGTTGGCAAGCGCCTGCATCAACGTTTCGCCCTTGTTTTGCGTGGCAAAATCAAGAACTGTGGTTGTTCCGCCTGCCACGGCGGCTTTTGTGCCGCTGTAAAAATCATCTGCGGTATGCGCCGTGCCGGTATCCATATCAAGGTGCGTGTGCGTATCGATAAAGCCCGGGAAAACGAGCATGCCCTGCGCGTCAAAAATTTCTGCTTCTTCTGAAAGAAGTTCAGGACCGACAGCCTTGATCTTATCATCTTCTATTAAAATATCCGCAGGAAAGATTTTATGTTCAGATACGATTTCTCCGTTTTTGATCAATTTTTTTGACATAGATCGCGACTCCTTTTTGACAAACTGTTTGCGGTAGAAAAGGCCGGTGCAGCAAAGGAAAGTATGTGGACTTGAAACGGGAATCACCCTTTTTATTTCCACTGATATTGTAGCATTTGCGGGCAGGATTTGCAAGAAATCAAGCTGTGTGCAAACGGTTGGCGAAAAATGTGTGAAATGAATCAATTTTACCGCAGAGGAGATTGTAGAAAAAGTCAAAAATTGGTATACTGGTAAAATAATTAAGAAGCTTTTTTGGAAAGCTGAAAACAAGGAACTCTCCGGATAGGGGGATTTGAAATGATGGATGAGAAAAAATATCAGGCAGTTGGCAATAGCATTCCGCGTGTAGATGCCTATGAAAAGGTCACGGGGCAGGCCCGTTTTACAGATGATTACCTTGATCGGGATGCGCTGTGCGCCAAGGTTTTGCACAGTACGATTGCAAACGGAATCGTAAAACAGATCAATGTGGAAAAGGCGCTGGCGGTGCAGGGCGTGAAAAAAATTATTACCTGTTTTGACGTGCCGGAATACCGCTTTCCGACGGCGGGGCATCCGTGGTCCACGGATCCGGCCCATCAGGACATCGCAGACCGAAAGCTGCTCGACGCGCGCGTTCGTTTTTATGGAGACGATATTGCGGTCGTGGTCGCGGAGGATGAGATATCCGCGTCACGCGCGCTTAGGCTGATTGAAGTGGAATATGAGGAATACCTCCCGCTCCTGACAATTGAAGATGCAATGCAAGCAGGGGCGACGGCACTGCATGAGGATTATCCGGATAATATTTTGAAGTCGACTTCCTATGAGCTGGGAGAGTTTGATCAGGCGATCAAGGAGGAAGGGCTGCTGTATTTTGAGGGAACTTACGAAACGCCGATTGTGCAGCACTGCCATCTGGAAAATCCAATCGCCTATGCCTATATGGAACGCGGGCGGATTGTGGTCGTGTCTTCCACGCAGATTCCGCATATCGTAAGGCGCGTAATCGGGCAGGCGCTAAACCTGCCGTGGGGCAAGGTGCGCGTGATCAAGCCGTATATCGGCGGGGGATTCGGCAACAAGCAGGAAGTGTTATATGAGCCGCTTGTGGCATATCTCAGCATGCAGATGGGCGGTAAGTGCGTTAAGATCGATACGACCCGCGAAGAAACCTTTGTGTGTACGCGCGTGCGTCACGCGATGAAATTAACGATTCAGTCATGGGTGAGACCGGATGGACGCTTTGTGGCGCGCAGCCTCGACGGATGGTCCAATCAAGGGGCTTATGCGTCGCACGGGCACGGCATCATTGCAAATGCAAGCAACGCCTTTCGGCAGCTTTATCAGGATGAAAAAGCAACCAAAGCAACCGTGACGACAGTGTTCACCAATTTGCCGACAGGAGGCGCGATGCGTGGCTACGGCATTCCGCAGATCATTTTTGCGATGGAATCGCATGTGGATGAAATCGCAAAGGCGCTTCAAATAGACCCGTGCGAGCTGCGCGAGAAAAACATGATGAAGCAGGGGTTTGTCGATCCGGGAACGGGCATTACATCCCACACGAACGGTCTTGCGGAGTGCATCCGCAAAGGCAAAGAATTTCTCGATTGGGACCGAAAAAAAGAGGAGTATAAAAACCAGACGGGGCGGGTGCGCAAGGGCATCGGTATGGCGGCGTTTTCTTATAAAACGGGGGTGTATCCCATCTCTCTGGAAACCTCGTCCTGCCGGATGGTGCTCAATCAGGACGGAACGTTGCAGCTTGTGATGGGCGCGACGGAGATCGGTCAGGGAGCGGATACGGTATTTTGCCAGATGGCGGCGGAAACCGTCGGAATTCCTGTGGAAGACATACACATCATTTCCACGCAGGATACGGACACCGCGCCTTATGATCCGGGCGCGTATGCCTCGCGGCAGACGTATGTTTCCGGCATGGCAGTGAAAAAGACAGGCGAATTATTGAGGGAGCGGATTTTGTCCTATGCGGAGTTCATGCTTTCCCGTCCGGCGGCGGAGCTTGCTATCAAAGGACGCGAGATTTTGGATCAGAAGACAGGGGAATCGCTGCTAACGCTCGCAGAGCTTGCGACAGAAGCGTTTTACAGTCTGGAAAACTCTGTGCATCTTACGGCGGAAACGACCAACCAGTGTAAAACAAACACCTTTTCTATGGGTGTGGGTTTTGCAGAGGTGGAGGTGGATATTCCGTTGGGAAAAATTGAAGTGAAGCGCATTATCAACGTGCATGATTGCGGAATACTGATCAACCCCAAGCTTGCGGAAATGCAGGTGCACGGCGGGCTGAGCATGGGTCTTGGGTATGCGCTCAGCGAGCAGATGTTGTTTGACCCCAAAACAGGCAAACCGCTCAATCACAATTTCCTCGATTATAAGCTGATGACGACGATGGATACGCCCGATCTTGCGGCGGGATTTGTGGAGCTTGACGATCCGACAGGGCCGTTTGGAAATAAGGCGCTGGGAGAGCCGCCCGCGCTTCCGCCCGCGCCCGCTGTTAGAAATGCGGTTTTTGATGCTACGGGAGTCGCGCTTGATCGGATCCCAATGACGCCGCATCTGCTCGTGGAAAAATTCCGCGAAGCGGGGCTGTTGTAAGGAGGCAGGGATTATGTATGATATTTCAAAGCTATACGAACCAAAAACAGTAGAGCAGGCAATCAGCTTAAAGGCAGAGCATCCGCAGGCGCGCATTCTGGCAGGCGGCAGCGACCTGCTGATCAAGCTGCGCGGAGGCGAACTTGCGGGAATCGAGTGCATCAGCATTTATAAAATAGAAGAATTGCGCGGTATTTCGATGGAGGCAGACGGAACGATTATCATTCGTCCGCTCACAAGCTTTTCCCATGTGGCGGCAGATTCTGTTATTCGGGAGCGGATTTTTGTGCTGGCAGAGGCGGTGGATACGATCGGCGGCCCGCAAATCAGGAACATTGGAACCATAGGAGGCAATATTTGCAACGGGGTCACAAGCGCGGACAGCGCGTCCACGCTTTTTGCTCTGGATGCGGTTTTGCAGATCACCTCAGTGCAGGGGACGAGGGAGCTTCCCATTGCGGAATTTTATCTGGGGCCGGGCAAGGTCGATTTGCAGCCGACAGAGATTCTGACCGCGATCAAAATTGGACGCGGGAGTTATGAGGGGTATCACGGAGCATATATCAAATACGCGATGCGCAACGCGATGGATATTGCGACGCTCGGTTGCTCTATCAATGTCAAGCTCTCGGCGGATAAAAAGATGCTGGAGGATGTGCGCCTTGCCTATGGAGTGGCGGCGCCCACGCCCATGCGTTGCCGCGCAGCGGAAGAGGCCGTGCGCGGGGGCGTTGTTTCAGCGGAGCTGGCGCAAACACTGGCGCAGACGGCGCTCGGTGAGATCAGCCCGAGAACCTCGTGGCGCGCGACCAAGGAGCTGCGCATGCAGATTGCGCGGGAAACCGCCTGCAGGGCGTTTGAAGAGGCAGTCAATCGTGCGGGAGGTGTATTGTGATGGAAAAAGTATTGATCAAATGTGTCATCAATGGAAAACAGGTTGAAAACTATGTGGATCCCCGCGCATCCTTAACGGACATGCTGCGCAATGATTACCGGCTTTTGAGCGTGAAAAAAGGCTGTGAGGTGGGCGAATGCGGCGCGTGTACGGTGATGATTGACGGGCAGACTTATAATTCCTGCATCTATCTTGCGGTGTGGGCGGATGGAAAAGAAATCCGCACACTGGAAGGGCTGCAAAAAGAGGACGGAGAAATTACGCCGCTTCAGCAGGCATTCATTGACGAAGGCGCGGTGCAGTGCGGATTTTGCACGCCCGGTTTTGTAATGTCCGCGACGGTGATGGTGGAAAGCGGAAAGCAATATGACAGGGAGCAAATTCGCCGCCAGTTGTCAGGCAACCTGTGCCGCTGCACGGGATATGAAAACATCGTGACGGCAGTGGAAAAAACGATTCAAAAGAAATAAAAGAACAACGCCGGAGGAGGTAACTGAATGGACGGACAGCACCGCGATCAAATTAAAATAAACGCATTGGTCGATATCGTATTAAAAAAAGACCAGTCTTCGGGCGCACTGACCCGCGGACATGTGAAGCGAATTTTGACCAACAGCAAATTCCACCCGCACGGCATCAAGGTTATGCTTGTGGAAGACGATATGGTGGGCAGGGTGCAGAACATCATAGAGGATCAGGCATAAATAAAAAAACAAATGAATCATATCACGCATAAAAGAGTTGCCGCAGAGGCTATCTGTGGTAACTCTTTTTATATGGAAAATTAGAGCGGAATGCACATGCGGCGTTTGCTGCCGCGGCTGTCTGTCACTTCCACAACGTCCATGTCCACCGAAAATGCCTGTCGCAGGGTTTCGGAGGTAAGCGCGCTTTGCGGCGGGCCGCAGGAAACGATATTCCCGCCTGAAAGCAGTAGGGCATTGTCCGCGAGCGAGAAGGGATATTCCGGCGCGTGGGTGGACAAAATAATGCTGTAACCGTCCTCCTTAAGAGCCTTCACCGTTTGCAGCACAAGCTGCTGGTTGGCATAGTCAAGATCGGAGCTTGGCTCATCCATTACAATGATTTGGGATTGCTGGCACAACGCGCGGGCAATGAGGGCAAGCCGCCGCTCACCGCCGGACAGTTCCGTGTAAACGCAGTCTTTCAAGTGAAAAATATCCAGTTTTTTAAGCGAGGATTCCACAATGGCTTCGTCGTTCTTTCCGGGCGCTCCGAAAGCGGGAATGTGGCTGGCGCGTCCCATCATTGCCATTTGTGCAACCGTATAAGAAAAAGCCGGTGTGTGAAGCTGCGGGATATAACTCATCACGCGTGAAAATGCAGGAAGCGACAGATCGCAAACATTCTTACCGTTCCACAGGATTTTTCCTGCGGATGGGGTTAGAAAACGCATCAAAGCCTTAAAAAGTGTGGTTTTGCCGCTCCCGTTCGGGCCGAGTACGCATAGCACGCTGCCCTTTTCCAGCGTGAAGCTGATGTCATGAATTTTGTCTGTTTTTTTGGTGTAGCCACAGCTCAGGCCGCAAATTTCCAGTGCCATTTTCAATCACGCGCCTCCCTGTTTCTTAAAATCAATACGAGGAAAAAGGGCGCGCCGATAATGGCGGTCAAAACGCCCAATGGAATTTCCATGGTAGAGATGCTGCGCGCAAGATCGTCCATCAGCAAAAGAAAGATGCCGCCGAGCAAAACGCAGGCGGGTAATATTTTTTTGAACTGCGGCCCCACCAGCCCGCGGGCAATGTGCGGGATCATGAGCCCGACCCAACCGATGAGTCCGCCAAGGCATACGGCCGCTGCGGAAAGCAAAGTGGCGGCAATGATGGCGATGAGCCGTGTGCGGCGGGGGTTTACGCCCAGACTTTGGGCTTCTTCGTCACCCAAGGTCAGCACATTTAGACGCCAGCGCATGAGGAAAAGGACGACAAAGCCAACCGCCATCGGCACAATGGAAAACAACAGGTTTTGAAAGGTTACTTTGGCAAGGCTGCCCATCAGCCAGAACGTGATGGCGGGCAGCGTGTCGCTGGAATCAGCCAGATATTTGAGCATGGTGGTTCCGGCAAGGCACAGCGCGCCAAACATTGTTCCCGCCAGAACCAGGCTCACTGTCTGGCCGAATTTCACTTTGCGGCTGACAAGATAGCACAAAAATGCAACCGCAAGCCCAAAGCCAAACGCCAAAAGCTGCGTGAAGAATCCGGACAGGTGATAGTAAATCGCAAGCGAAGCCCCAAAGCCGGCGCCCGTGGCAACGCCCAGAATGTCAGGGGAAACGAGAGGGTTTTTAAACATGCCCTGATAGGCACCGCCGGAAACGGAAAGCGCCGCGCCCACAAGGAACGCCGCGATGATACGCGGAAGCCGGACGTTTCGCATCACGACGAATTCAGGAGTGGCCTGTGCAGAGGCGGAGTTTGAGAAGACAGACCAAATCTGGCTAAATGAAATGTCATAATAACCGACCGTAAAAGAAAACAAAAAGGAGCCGGCAGCCGCAAGCAGCAGCGCAAGCATAAGCAGCCTGAAATAATTTTTGCGCTCGCGAAGAGCGGGTAGGGCAGTCTTCAAAGCGGTCTCCAATCATTGACAAGATGAAGCATACATGATATCCTATGCAAAGCGTTATTCTCATAAAAGAATAACACTTTTGCGAAATCAGGTCAATGACATGAGAGGAAGAACAGAGGAGAAAAAATGAAAAAGACAATACTATTGTTGTTTTGTGTTGCGGTTTTTATGACCGTGTTTGCGGGCTGTGCTCCGGCAGAGCAAACGCCGCCGGAAACGATTTCCCAGGCGCCGGCAGAAACGGCGGCGCAGGAAGAAAGCGCCACGCCCTCGGCGCAGGCGGAGGGAAATGCCGATACAAAGCAAATGACAGATATGGCGGGGCGTACGGTGCAAATACCATCCGTTGTTTCAAAGGCATATGGCACAGATCCGGTGGGCACGATCACGCTTTATACACTTGCGCCGGAAAAACTGATCGGCTGGAACTATAACCTGAACGATCAGGAAAAACAATATATCATGGAAGAATATCAGGCGCTTCCCGTTTATGGAATGAAGGACGATTTCAATGCGGAGGCGGTGATTGCCGCGCAGCCTGATGTGATCATACAGATGGGATCGACAAATGAAAAAGCGGCGGCACAGGCAGATGAGCTGCAAACGCGACTCGATATTCCGGTTGTCGTGCTTTCCGGAAAGATGACGGATATTCCGTCGGCGTATGAGTTGCTGGGAGAAATCACAGGGGACGGCGCGCGTGCCAAAGAGCTTGCGAATTATTCGCAGACCGCGCTAAGCCGCGCGCAGGGCATAGAGATTACGCCGGAGGATAAAGTCACGGTGTATTATGGAAACGGCGTTGACTCTACGGAAACCGCGCCTTTGGGAAGCGACGCGGCAGAAGTGATCGAAATGGCGGGCGGCGTGAACATTGCGGATTTGCAGGTGGAGGATCCCAATGAACGCATGACGGTGACAAAGGAACAGATTCTTGCGTGGAATCCTGACTTCATGTTCGTAAATGGAGAACCTAAAAAGGAAGTGAGCGGCGCGGGCGCGGCGCAGACAATCCTTTCCGATTCGGATTATGCGAGCCTTACGGCAGTTAAAAATGGCAACGTATACGGTATTCCCAAATCACCGTTTGCGTGGCTTGACCGCCCCAAAGCGCCCAACCGGATCATAGGCCTTGTCTGGGCGGGAGCGACGATGTATCCGCAGCTTTATGAGGGTGTGGACGTGACAAAGGAAATTCAGGATTTTTATGACTTATTTTATCATATGCAGCTTTCCGAAGAGCAGGTTGCGCAGCTGCTTGATTCCTGAGGTGAAATATGCCGGAGCAAGAAATGAGATATGGGGCGGCAGTCCGCCTTTACAAAAAAGATAAATTTTTTGGCCCCGGCGTGGCACAGTTGTTGACGTTGGTAGAACAAAAGGGCTCCCTGCGCATGGCGGCAGGGAAAATGGGCATGGCCTACAGCAAGGCGTGGCGGCTCATCAAAACAGCGGAGGAAGAGGCCGGGTTTGCCTTTATAAGCTCAAAGGTGGGCGGAAAAAACGGCGGCGGCGCGGTTCTAACACCGGACGGAAAAGCGTTTTTGCAAAAGTATCTTGATTTTGCCGCAGAAGTACAGGCGGGAGCGCAGGTTGCCTTTCAGAAATACTTTGGATAATATAATATTGTGGATGATACGAAAAAAGCAGAGCCTTTGGGTTCTGCTTTTTTGTAACCTATTTTTACTATTTTTTCCGGTAGGGGGTATCCTTAAGCGGCAATGCTGTGCGAATCTTTTTATCATAGCGCTCATACGCAAGGCAAACCGCGGGAGCGGTGGGGATCGAGCAGATTTCTCCGATTCCCTTTGCGCCACAGGCGGGGCCGTTTACGCCCTTACCTAAAATGATGGATTCCACCACGGGCGTGTTGGTGGACTGAAACAGCCCTAATGTGCCGAATTTGGCTTTGGGAACGCCATTTTCAAGCGGATATTGCTCTGTGAGGGCATACCCTAAAGACATAACAACCCCGCCTTCGATCTGTCCTTCCAGACTCACAGGATTCATTGCCACGCCTACATCGTGCGCGGCGACTACTTTTTCCAGCATTCCTGCTTCGTCCAAAAGAACGACGTGCGTCGCATAGCCATAGGCAACGTGGCTGACCGGATTGGGTTTATCCGAGCCCATTTTGTCAGTCTCGCCGGAATATTCGCCATAATATTCGGAGCCATCAAGCAGATCGAGCGTTTTTCCGGACGAAAGCTCTTTTTCGAGCTGTAGCGCGGCGCAGCGTGTTGCTTCGCCAGTGAAAAGCGTTTGGCGGGAGGCTGTTGTGTTGCCTGCGTTGGGCGCAAGCAGAGTGTCCGGCGCGTCGTGGACGACGCACTGGGCGGGCAGCCCTGTGGTGCTGCAAACAATTTGGGTGAGTACGGTTCCAAGCCCCTGACCGATGCAGGCGGCGCTGGAACGGATGTGTACGCGTCCGTCTTTGATCGCAATGCGGCAGCGTCCCACATCAGGAATGCCAACCCCCAGTCCGCTGTTTTTCAGCGCGCAGGCAATGCCTGCGTAAGGATTGGATTCATAGATGTCACGCACTGCGTCCAGCGTTTCCACAAGAGCAGTGGTTTCGTCCGCAATCTGCCCGTTGGGCAACACCTCGCCCGGACGTATGGCGTTTTTATAGCGGAATTCGAACGGAGAAAGGCCGACTTTTTCCGCAAGCCGGTTGATGCTGCTTTCCATCGCAAAACAGCTTTGCGTTACGCCAAAGCCGCGAAACGCTCCCGCAGGCGGGTTGTTGGTATAAACGGCGAATCCCTCAATGTCAATATCCTGATAGTGGTAAGGGCCTGCGGCATGGGTACATGCGCGTTGCAGGACAGGGCCGCCGAGCGAAGCATACGCGCCAGTGTCGGACACGATGACCGCCTTCATGGCAGTAAGATTGCCTTCGCTGTCGCAGGCAACGGTGAAGTCCATTTCCATCGGGTGCCGTTTGGGATGCACGAGTATGCTTTCCGCGCGGGAAAATTTGAATTTCACGGGCTGCTTTGTAAGCCATGCGAGCAGCGCGGCATGATGCTGTACACTCATATCCTCTTTGCCGCCGAAGCCGCCGCCCACCGTCTTTGCGGTGACGCGTACCTTTTCAGCGGGAAGACCAAGCATTTCCGCGCATTCTGCGCGTGTCTGGTAAATGCCCTGATCTGCCGAATAAATGCGGATGCCGTCCTCTTCGGGCAGCGCGAGCGCGCATTCCGGCTCCAAAAACGCATGCTCTGTGAATGGAGTCGAATAGTGCTCCGTCACAACGTGCGCGGAATGTTTGATTTTTTCTTCTACATTTCCGCGCAGCAGATGTTCGTGCGCGAGAATATTGCCGCCCTCGTGCAAGGAAGGTGCATCTTCCTTAAGGGCAGCCTGCGGGCAGGTAAGGGGAGCAAGCTCCACCTGATCAATTTTTACCAGAGATTTTATCTCTTGCAATCCTTTTTTGGTTTTTGCGGCGATGAGCACAATTGCGTCGCCCAGAAAATGCGTCGTTTGTCCCACGCCGACGAGCACGGGCCAGTCCTTTTTCAAATGCCCGATGTTGCGGTTGCCGGGGATGTCCTCTTCCGTGACCGCCGCTACAAAATCAGGATGCTGCCTGGCAGCGGAAAGATCGATGCTTTTGACCACACCGCGCGGATAAAGGCTTCTGACCGCGCCGCCATGCAGCATGCCGGGAAGCGTCATATCGTCCGTATATTCCGCCAATCCAAGCACCTTATCTTTGGCATCTGTACGTGGCAGATTATCACCGACCATACCGCCGGAGTTTTCCTCAATGGAAAGATTTTCACGCAATATTTTTGCGGCAAGCAAAATGGCCTGCTCAATTTTGCGGTAGCCTGTGCAGCGGCAAATATTATTTTTCAGGGCTTCTTTCACTTGTGTGGGGGTGGGGTCAGGCTGAATGTCGATCAATGCTTTGGCGCACATTACCATACCCGGTGTGCAAAATCCGCATTGCACCGCACCGGAGACGGCAAACGCGTGTGCATAAACCTGCTGCTCACGGGCAGAAAGACCTTCTGTCGTGACGATATTTTTTCCAGCGAGCTTATCCGTTTTCAGCACGCACGCCTTGCTCGCCTGACCGTCCACAATCACGGTGCATGTGCCGCAAGCGCCCTGCGCACATCCATCCTTGACGGACATAAGGCGCAGATCGTCCCGCAGAAAATCCATCAGGCCTTTGTTTTCGGCGCACTGTACGGGCGTTCCGTTTACAGTAAATTGAGCCATATCCACATCCTCCTTGATCAGAAAGTGTTTTCTATATTATAACAGATATGCGTAATTCGAGGCGACTGTGTGCATCAAAAGATCGAGGTCTTTGGGAAGATCGCTTCCGTCTGTTTCGAATTCATTTCCGCCAAACCGTACGCGAAAAAGACCACTGCCGAGCGCCAGAAATCCTTCGTTTCTGCTGTCCTCAAAATCATGCGCGGTTGCAAACAGGGTGAACTTATCCTGATAGGGCGCGCTTGCATAAGGACAGAAGGTTTCGCAGTTGCCGCACTCATTGCACAGTTTGTCGATGTGTACAATCTGCGGGCGACCATCCGAAAGGATGGAGGCATTCGCGCGGTTTGGACATACATCCACGCAGTTTTCGCATACGACGTCGCAGGAAAGACAGCGCTGTGCCTCGCATTGTGCGTCACATGCGCGCAGCAGAATCCCTTTTTTCGTCCTGACGTCTTCAGATACGCTCCGTTCATCGCTGGAAGCGTATTTTCCAGTGATTGCGTTTGCGATGATCCGCGCGTCGGCAATTGCTTCGACCACGGTGGCAGGGCCTCTTTGTGCGTCGCCCGCGATATATACGCCGGATACGCTGGTCATGAGCGTATCGTCCACTTTTGCACGTCCGGAATCTGTGAGCTGCACGCCTTGCGCCGCCAAAGCGCTGTCATCCACTTTTTCACCCACTGCTGCAATCACCGCGTCGGCGGGGACGTCCACTGTCTTTTCGGTGGCGACAGGGCTGCGTCTGCCGGATTCATCCGGTGCGCCCAGCTCCATAACCTGACAGGTTAACCTGCCGTTTTCCAGAGAAAGCGGTGCGAGCAGTTCACAGAACTCCACGCCGTCTTCCACTGCAAATTGAAGCTCTTCCTCGTCCGCGGGCATATATCGTCTGGTGCGGCGATAAACAATTCGCACATTTTTCACACCGTCCGCGCGTTTTGCCGCGCGCGCCGCATCCATGGCGGTGTTGCCGCCGCCGATCACAACCACGTTTTCGCCGAGCGCCTGCTTCTGGTCTGCGCGGAAGCGGGAAAGGAAATCAAGCACATTCACAGCACTGCCTTTTTTAAGGCGTATTTGTCCGGGTTTATATGCGCCGATGGCAAGGATAATATTGGAAAAGCCCTGAGATTTTAATTCGTCTATGGAAGGCGCTTTTTGACCGCAGCAAATGGTCACGCCCATTTTTCTGAGCAGCCGCTCATCTTTTTCCACGACCTCTGAGGGCACGCGGAATGCGGGCACCACATGCCGCACGATGCCGCCGAGCGCATTTTGTTGTTCAAAGAGGGTAACGGGAACGCCTTCGCGCGCGAGAAAAAATGCTGCCGCCATGCCGGCTGCGCCGCCGCCCACTACAGCGACTTTTTCGCCCTGCGGTTTTGGAGGGGTGATCTCCTCTAAAAGCTCGTCAAACGCCTTAGTTGCACACAACAGCTTGGTATCGCGGATTTTAACGGATTCGTCATAAAAATTGCGTGTACATTTATCCATACAGCGGTGGCTGCAAATGGTTCCGGTCATAAACGGGAGCGGATTTTTTTCTGCGATGATCCGCAGCGCTTCCAGATAACGCCTCTCGCCCGCAAGACCGACGTAGGCGGGAATATCCTGATGAATAGGGCATCCGCCCTCACACGGGGCGATAAAGCAATCGGTAAGCGGCACTTTCTGATCCGATTTGCGGGACGCGAGCGGCTTGATGCTCTTGCGGTAATCGTTTCCGGAAAGCGCCAGTTTTTTTAGTCGAGAAAGAGCGTCAATATCAACGCACGTCCAGCTTTCATAGGGGAGCGCATATAATTCCAACGCAATCTGTTTTAACCGGTTATAGCCTCCTGCTTTGAGCAGGGTGGTCGCAAGCGTCACCGGCCAGATGCCAGCCTTTACGATGGGAAGGATATTAGACGCATCTGCGCCGCCCGAAAGCGAAATACGAAGCTTACCATCAAACTCCTTTGATAATTTTTCCGCAAGAGAAATGGTAAGCGGAAACAGGGAACGGCCGGACATATACATCTCCTCGCCGGGAAGTTCTTTTTGGGCGATTTCCACAGGAAA